>CAYJCB010000001.1:0-1120 GCA_964368615.1 uncultured Halomonadaceae bacterium
CTTGCCAATGATGACCTACCCAATTATTCAGCTGAATTATTAAGCCGTGAACTGGCGCTGTTTGATGATTGGCTGCTAAAAGATTTACTTAATTTAGCGCCAGAAAACTTGCCTAACAACTGGCGTGAATTTCAACAAAAGCTAATAACTAGCGCACTGGAACAACCGCAAGTTACCGTCCACCGTGATTACCATTCGCGTAATTTAATGGTGTTGGCCGACAACAGCTTAGGCATTATTGATTTTCAAGACGCAGTAATAGGCCCTTGCACCTACGATGCGGTATCGCTAATTCGTGATTGCTATTTAGATTGGCCTGCTGCAACCCAGCAAACTTGGCTAAAGTATTTTTATCAGCTGTATTGCCAAGCAGCAAAAACAGCAGAATCAGAAACAGTAGAAACCAGCGTTAGCCTAGCAGAATTTACCCGTTGGTTTGACTTGATGGGTATGCAGCGGCATTTAAAAGCAGCGGGCATTTTTGCACGCTTGTGGCTGCGCGATGGCAAAGCTAGTTTTTTACAAGACGTACCACTTACCTTGCAGCACTTGTTACGCGCGGCTAAACACTACCCAGAACTTGCCGATATACATGCTTGGTTGGCTGAAGTGGTGATTCCAGCCTTCGATACGTTTCTACAACAACACAATAAAACTATTCTGGCATGATTAAAACCGCAATGATTTTTGCAGCAGGGGAAGGCAAACGTATGTTGCCACTAACCCTGCACACGCCCAAGCCTTTGTTAAAAGTAGCAGGCAAGCCGTTAATTTTTTGGCACCTAGAGCGTTTAGCCGCACAAGGCATTCAGCAAGTCGTTATTAATGTTAGCTATTTAGGCGAACAGATTATGAATGCCGTGCAAGACGGTTCGGCTTGGGGTTTAAAGGTGATTTATTCAATAGAAGAAACACCCTTAGAAACTGGCGGCGGGCTGTTAAAAGCACTGCCGCTGTTGGGCGAAACACCTTTTTTATTGGTGAATGGCGATGTTTGGTGTGGTGAATTACCTGAATTTCCGCCCCTTGTTAACGGTGAAGATGCGCTAATTTTTATGCAGTTGGTTAACAACCCTAGCCATAACCCTGACGGGGATTTTTGCTTTGCCAGCGATTCAGG
>CAYJCB010000001.1:1220-23890 GCA_964368615.1 uncultured Halomonadaceae bacterium
ATTAGTCGGATTCACCCAAAAATGTTAGATGATAAATGGTTAACTGCTGCTTACGGACAAACATTTAAAGCAGGCGATGCTTTTATTTTATCGCCACTGCTGCGCTTAATGATTGATAAGCAACGCGCTAAAGCAGCTGTTTTTAAAGGAACTTGGGTTGATGTTGGTACGCCGCAACGCCTTGCTGATTTAAATGCAAGCTTGTTGTAACAACTTAATTAAGGATTAAATTGCATGAAGTCGAAGTTAAAAAAGCTGCTGAAACTACCTAATTTTATGGGCAAAGCGGTTGGCCTAGTGCTGGGGTTTTGGCTGGGTAAATGGTCGGGCGCTGCGCTGGGCATTATTCTTGGGCATAGTTTTGATTTTCATCGCACTACAATTTTTAATTTTTTACGCAACTTTTTTGGCAAAATTTCTTTGCATAAACCCAGCGAACACCTTTACCGTGAAACGCTGTTTATTTGCCTTGGCTATATTGCCAAACAAAATGGCTATATTTCACCCCAAGAAATTGCGGCGGCTGAAGCTTTGTTTAAGCGCATGAACCTTAATACTAAACAACGCGAAATAGCGATTGTGCATTTTAACCAAGGTAAATTAGCCACAGATCAAATAGAACCTAGGTTAGAACAGCTACGCAAACGCTTTGCAAATAGGCAGCAACGCCGCTTAGATTTTGTTGACCAGCTAATTAATATGGCTTATGCCGGTGGGCCTGCCAGCGATGAACAACTAAAAATCTTGTACTCTTTTTTAGCACTACTGAATGTAAGTTCGGCTGAGTTTAGCCGTTTACATCAACGCATTCGTGAACGTAAAGGCTATACCAGTCAACATACTTACCAGCAAAATAAAGCCGTTAGCGAACCTGTTTTATCACAGGCTTACCAAACGCTGGGTTTAAACAAGACTGCTAGCCCCGATGAAATTAAACTCAGCTACCGTAAATTAATGAGCATTCACCACCCAGATAAGCTAATGGCGCAAGGCTTAACTGAGCGAGCTTTAGAACAAGGCAAAGAAAAAGCCCAAGAGATTCAACATGCTTATAGCGTGTTAAAAAAACTACGCGGTTTATAAGCCGCGCAACCAACCTTCTACACGCTGAGTTAACCAACGGCTGTCGGTACCATCACCGCTGCTAACTGGCATTTTAACAATCAGTTGCGTGGCTAGGGTATTTCCAGCGCGTAAATACGCTTCTTTACGTTCTGCTGCCCAATGTGTTTGCAAGGCATTTTGTCCGGCATAAATATCTAAAATAGGGCGCTTACCCAGTGCCTTAATTAGCTCTGCAAAACTGGCAGAATCTGCGCCAGCTGGGGCTTCAACATGCAACAAAATTAACGGCGAACGCTTGGGTAAATTACCTGCTGCTAACCAAGGCTGTAACCAATAAACGCTTTCACCTTGCAAAATAAGTACCTGCTGCCCTTTATTACCCAAGTGCTGTAACGCGGCTTTAACGCGAGGTTCAATTAAGGCACGGTGCGCGTTTAAGGCAATAGTGGGGTCGGTAACTTCTTTTTTAACAACTGGCTCATCTTCCCCTTCGTCCTCTAAAAATGCTGAGTTAGTACCAGGTTCAGTTTTTTTAACCTCGGTAGCAGCATTTTTTTTAAGGCTAGAATAAGACAACAAAGGGCCTGGGCCTAAAGTTCTAGCTGCAACGCCAGTGTTGTTATAAATGGGTAGGGCAATCGAGAGAGTAGTCCAGCCATATTCAGGCATAACTTCTCGTAAAGGCGCAATGCCTTGTGGCCAGTTGGGGTGTTCACCATCGCCTGGCAGCATTAATACCTGCCCTTTAGACTTGGCGCTAAGCGCATTAATTTGCAAGGCAAAAAAAGTTTGTTCTTCCGCCAAGGGCAACTTAATGACCTGTTCTGCTGGCAGCTCAGCCACCAAAGCATTTAACATTTGTAGCATAGGATTGGGGTTAGAACGCTCAACCTTCACTTCTTGCTCTTCTTCGTCATCATCAAAAGCAGGTTCAGCAGCAAAGCTTGAATGAGTGACAGCTAAGCTAGCCACAAAAAGACTGGTAAAAACTAATGACGCAAATAGGGTTGATAATTTCACTTGGCGATTTTTCAATTGAACAGTTCCTTATATTTAGCTGTGTTGAGTATATATTAGAAACTTACTTAAAGAGGCTAAGCAGGTTTTTTAAAGCGTCTATTCTATTTTCATGGCTCCTCAATAACTCAGAAGTACACCATGCTCCATAACTACTGGGTAGCAATAGATCACAATTATTAAAGTGTATTTTTATATGATCTTTACATTCTATTGAAGTTTGAGGGACCGGCTTTTCTAAGAGGTTTAAAAATAACCCCTCAATACAAGGTTTGCTTCCGATTAATATTACATTTCTTATATTAGCTTGCCTTTCTAACTTAGCAGTCCAAGGAATATCTGTGTCCATTAATACAGCCACTTGGCTATAATCTGCCGTCCTACTCATTTCTCTTAAAGCACAATTCAACACATTTTCTGGCCCTTTACCGTGTGCATTTTTAATCGTTACTTTAGGACCATTTTTATTAGCGCAATACAAGCTTCGCAAGTGTTGAAGAAACGCCTCCTCTGTTGCCCCTTCACCTACAATTAGTAAAGTTTTACGCTGCTGGATAATTATTTTTTTCTTAGCCATAATTAGATTTCCGGCACACCACCATAGGCTCCAGACATATATTTGGCATAAAAATTATCGTCAGTCCGTACACCAGCTACTTCACCTAGGGTGTAGGCCCAAGTGTTTAGTTGCTCGTCTTTTTCTACTAGCATAATTTGTTCTTTGCGTAGCAATCCCATTTGATCATGGCTATGGGTAGAAAATATAATCTGTGCATTATAAGGATTTTTATTGGGTGATAAAAACAGCTCTAACACGGCATCTAGCATGTGGGGGTGTAGGTCACTTTCTAACTCATCAATAACCACTAAACCACCTTTATTTAGCACAGGTAAAACTAGACTTAACAGAACAAAAGCAGAGCGTGTACCGCTAGACTCTTTCCACAACTCAAGTATATGCTCTTGACCATTTAAAGAGTGAACACCATAAGGTACATAGGTTGTTTCTTTTTCATTGTCTTTATTTGTTTTTTCTTGTTTTTCTATTAGAACGCTTTGTAGACCTAAATCCCATTCAGCCAGCATGGTGCTCATTTTCTGTAATTCTTGAGTATTCTGATTATAAAACTGTGAAGCTGTTAGCAACTGTTGAACACCACCGAATCTACGCCGACCCAAGGCATTAAGATTTGTTTGTACCGTCATCTCAAGCAAACCTAATGCTAATGGCACACCATACTGAGCAGCTGTTGATATGAGTGAGCAATTTTGTCGTGTTTTTTCTGCTTCAGCCAAAGCAAAGCCAAGTTCTTTTTTTACTTTTATTTCGTATGCTTGCTTATCACTTATCCAATCTCGGGTAAAAACATACGCAAAACGATAACCTTTGCGGTGCAAAGATTCATGTAAAACACGCTCTTTAGTTAAAGTTAACTGATACCGCCATATTTGTTGCCGATGCTCAAATTCAAGTTCAAATTCACTTGGCTCATCAACCGCACCAAAATGAGGCTCTAATGGTATGGCTTCTTTAGGTTGTAGCTGATGAAAAGAATGCAGCATAAACCATGGTAGAAATGATAAAACTTTTAGAATATTAGTTTTGCCACTGGCATTGTGACCAGCGATCAGCATTATTTTACTGATATTATCGCCTTCAACGCCTTGCGTAATTCGGTTGTCGGCTTGCTGGGCACCAGTTAGCAATAATGAAAACTCCAACTTTTCATAAATGGAGTAAAAGTTTTTAACACTAAAACGACGTAACATAATTCACTTCCCAACTTAATTTAAGGCACGAAAGTCGATTTAAAACAAAAATACGTCAATTAAGCCTTTTAAGCAAACAAAAACTAGTTATCGCATGAATAACACCACAAGCAGATTAGTTAAAAAAGTGGACAGTGCTAAAAATACCTAACGATGCAACAAAGCTGCACAACCAGACTGAATGCCCTAAAATACGCGCAGACTCGTTTTTTTTAGCTTCTTGATGCGGATAAAAATACCATGCTTGATAAAAAAACTGATTTTATTATTGCCCCTTCGATTCTTTCTGCTAACTTTGCTTGCTTGGGTGAAGAAGTGGATAAAGTATTGGCTTCGGGCGCAGATTGGATTCACTTTGATGTGATGGACAACCATTATGTGCCGAACCTAACCATTGGCCCTATGGTGTGTAAAGCTTTGCGTAATCATGGCGTTACAGCACCGATTGATGTGCATTTAATGGTTAAGCCAGTTGACCGTATGATTGGTGATTTTATTGAAGCGGGTGCTACTAGCATTACGTTTCACCCCGAAGCGTCTGAACACATCGACCGCAGTTTGCAGATGATTCGTGACGGTGGCTGCCAAGCGGGTTTAGTATTCAACCCTGCTACGCCGTTAAGTCTGATGGATTACGTGATGGATCGCTTAGACATCATTCTATTAATGAGCGTTAATCCAGGCTTTGGCGGACAAAAATTTATTCCCCAAACATTGCAGAAATTGCGTGAAGCCCGCGCCAGAATTATTGCCAGCGATTTACCCATACGCTTAGAAGTCGACGGTGGCGTAACGGTTGGCAACATTGCTGAAATCGCTGCAGCGGGTGCTAATGCTTTTGTGGCTGGTTCAGCCGTATTTGGCGCTGCCAAAGCTGATGACCCCAACCGTTATGATTCAGTGATTAAAGCACTCAGAGACCAACTTCAAGGAATTTAAACCATGACCCCCGAACAATTTACCGCCCTAAGTGCTGAAGGCTATAACCGCATTCCGGTTAGCCGTGAAGTGCTGGCTGACTTAGACACACCGCTTTCTACCTACATGAAATTGGCGCAACAGCCCTACAGCTATTTACTGGAATCGGTGCAAGGCGGTGAAAAGTGGGGGCGTTATTCCATTATTGGTTTGCCTGCTGCTGAACGCCTTGAAGTTCACGGCCATGATTTTAAGCTGTTTCGTAATAACCAATTAATCAGCAGCGAAACCGTTGCCGACCCGTTAGCCACTATTGAAGCTTTTCAAGCCCAATATAAAGTTGCGCCCTTGCCTGACTTGCCACGCTTTACGGGTGGTTTAGTCGGTTATTTTGGGCACGACACCATTCGCTACATTGAACCTAGCTTAAATAATCCAGAAGCCGCTGCGCGTATGGCTGACCCGCTGCAAGTGCCAGATATTTTGCTGATGGTGTCTGAAGAGGTAGTGGTGTTTGATAACTTATCAGGCAAGTTACTGCTGATTACCCATGCCAACCCTGCCGAAGAACACGCCTTAGAAAAAGCCCAGCAAAAGTTAGAATTACTCGAAATTAAGCTGCGTACTGCCACGCTAAATACCACCAGCCCCGGTACAGGCCGTGCAGCAGTGGAAGAAAGCGACTTTAAATCAGGCTTTACCGAAGACGCTTTCAAAGCGGCTGTGGATAAAATAAAAGGTTATATTCATGCAGGCGATATTATGCAATGTGTGGTTTCACAGCGCATGAGCCTACCTTTTAAAGCCCAATCCTTAGAGCTGTACCGCGCTTTACGCGTTTTAAACCCTTCGCCTTATATGTTCCATTTACACCTAGATACCTTTCAAGTGGTCGGTTCTTCACCCGAAATTTTAGCGCGTTTAGAAGATGGCGAAGTTACCGTGCGCCCGATTGCCGGTACACGTAAACGTGGCGTAACACCGGAAGAAGATTTAGCACTTGAAAAAGAGTTATTAGCTGACCCTAAAGAATTAGCGGAACACTTAATGCTGATTGATTTAGGCCGCAGTGATGTAGGGCGCATTGCACAAACAGGCAGCGTTGAAGTAACCGCAACGATGGCGATTGAGCGTTATTCGCACGTGATGCACATAGTCTCTAACGTGGTGGGTAAACTGCGCCCTGAACTGTCAGCGATTGATGTGTTACGCGCCACTTTTCCTGCGGGTACTTTATCGGGTGCGCCTAAAATTAGAGCACTTGAAATTTTGGACGAACTAGAACCCGTTAAACGCGGTGTTTACGGTGGTGCGGTAGGTTATCTTGGCTGGTACGGCAATATGGATACTTCAATCGCCATACGCACTGCAGTGATTAAAGACGGACAGCTACACGTTCAAGCCGGTGCTGGTGTGGTGGCAGATTCTGTGCCGCAAATGGAATGGGAAGAAACGCTGAACAAAGGCCGTGCTATTTTTAAAGCCGTGGCTATGGCAGAACGCGGCTTAGATAACCTTTAATTTTAGCTAAAACTTAAACTAAGACTAAAACTCTAAGCGCCAAAAAATATCTAAGGAGCTGGCCAAGGAACTGGCCGCTTCTATGTAAACTTGGCGTGATAATTCATAGCGCACCACAAAGCGTGAAATTTCATCATAAACGCCCACACCGTAGCTAACGCTGACTTTTTCGCTAACATAACCCGAAGCTACTACGCTGGTTTCACTGCCCCCACCCTCGGCTTGTAGCTGGAAATCCCTTAAACCCACCGCCTCACCTAAACGCCCCGTTATACCTGAAGCCTGTTTTAACCCAAAAGAAATGGCTGCCGCGTTAAGGCTGTTTTCATCTTTTTCAGATTGCAGCGGACGACCTAAAATTAACCAAGACAAAGCTTGCTCGTTCGCCATAGGCGGCTCAGAAAAAATAGTCGTTTCAGGGTGGTCAACGCGCCCCGTCATGTGAATGCCCACGGTAATATCTTGCACTTCACGCACCGCTTCTATATCTAAAAACGGCAAACTAACTGGTCCAGCAAAGTTTAAACGCGCTTTACGCAGTTTTAAATCCTGCCCCCAAGATTGAAAAGTACCCTTTACTAGTAACAGCTCGCCACGGGTTTGTAGTTCGTTACCCACCCTTAAACGGCCTTGAATTTCAGCATCTAAACCCATCGCTTCTAACTTTAAAGAAGGCTTATTGGGTTCATTCCCATTACCCAACAGCAGCTCAATGTTTAAATCGACCCTAGGTGCATTACTTTCTACTGGCTTGCGACCAATAATCACCGCATCGTCAGACACTCTAATCGCCTGTTTAGGTAGCTGCTGCACGCTAATTAAGCCACTGGGTATTTTAATTTGCCCTGCTAACAACAAGGCTTGTTGTTGATAACTAAAGGTTAAATCTGGCGTTACCTGCAAGTTGGCATAAGGCTCAACGCGCACTTTAAACGCTTCACCTTTTAAACGTATATTGGCAGTTAACTCAGGCAACCAAAATAGTTCGCCAGTTAATTCACCTTCGCCACCTTCACCCGTGGCAAAATCAGCTTTTAAACGTAACTTTTTACCTTGCAGCAACAGCTCGCCATCTAACTTTTGTAAGGTAACTGGCCAATGCGTATCGGCAGCAGCAATGCCTTGCAGCTGTAAATTACCCCATACTTCTGGCGCTAATAAATGCCCACGAATTTCGCCTTGCCCAAGCAGTTTCCCTTCTAGCTGGTCAATATCAATAAAAGGTGAAAAAAGTTTTAACGCCAAACCATCTAGCTGGTAATGCCCTTTTAGGGCGCGTTGTTGCTGCACAGCATCGGGTTGTAAATTTAGTATTACTTCAGTATTTAAGTAGCCTAATTCATCACCATCTAGCGTAAAGTGCGTAGTAAGCTTTTGATTTTTCAAGCTTAAACCTAGGTTAAATAAATGGTAGTTTAAAGGCACCCAGCTAAAGGTTTTATTTAACGTATCTTCCAACTTAATCGCTAATTCACCAGGACCACCGTTTAATTCAACACGGGCTTCTAGCCGTTGATTAAGCCATTGCCCACTAAAATCACCACCAATAGCATCAATCCAGCGTAAATCTTCGGGCAGCCAAGGGGTTAGCAATTCGGTGCTTAAAGTCGCTAACTGGTAGTTCCATTTCACCTTGTCTAAACTTTCTAACTGCACGCCGCCTTGAATGCTTAACTCCAGCGGTTGTTCGTCTAAAATCAAGCCACTGGTTAGCTTATGTTTACTCAACAAACCAGCTAGGTGCAGCCTTAAATCTTGCAGCAACAGCGGTTCATCGCCAGCTTCTGCTAAGTCAACAGCCTTGCCCTGCTGTAGTTGTTGACTGGTAAAAGCTAGGCTTAAACTGGGGTCTTGGTGGTTTTCTTGACCGCTATAAGCAAATTTTAAGTCTGTTTTTTCTAACTGGATATCGGTATAACGCAGGTATTTAGAGACTAGGTTTAACTGAAAATCACCCTGAATTAACGCTTGCTGCAAAGCTTCGCTGCTAACCACTGCTGACATATCAAAACGGCTAGCTAGCTGTAAATCCCCTGCCAACAAAGGCTCTGCCAAGAGTTCAGCCAGCTGCTGCTCAGTCATTAATTCTGGTGCGAAAGTATGTACTAAACTAGCGATACGATTCGATAGGGCTTCTAAGTCGCTGATTTTAACGTTTAGATTAGATTGCCAGCTAGCTGGGCTTAGGTCTAAATCAAGTGCCAGCCAATTAGTTTTATCAAGGTAAATACCTAAGTTTTCAATCTGAAGTTTTTCCCAACTTAAATTTGAAGCCAAACTTAAGGTCAACGGCTGATTATTTAACTGCTGTTCTGTGTCTAATTTTAAGCGCCAGCCTTTAGCCAAATCACCCTGTAAACTTAACGCCCCCTGTTTTAGCTGAACATCATCAGGCCAACTGGCAAGTTTTGGGTGTATTTTATGCAAGTCTAAATTTTGCCAAGTTAAATCTAAATTAATCGGCGCAGCAGGTTGCAACAAGTTAGCCCAACCCTTTAAGTTAATACCGCTGGGCCTTTGTTCTGAAGAAGTAGCAGAAACTAAATTGGCTTGTAAATTAAGCTTAGCAAAATCGCCTGATAAATTAATTTTAATGGGCGCATCGCTTAGCTCACTGGTTAATTCAAGGTTTAAAGGCCAATTTTTTTCAGCCATTAACCAGCCACTTAACTTAGCTTTAGTGCTTAGACCACCGGGTAAAAAAGGGCTTTGTAGCTGTAGTTCTTGTAAATTAATGCGGGTTGTTTGCCAACTAGCTGCTAACTTTAAGTGGCTTAACTGCTGCTGGCCATTTAATTCTAGGCTACCAATACCCAGCTTATTAACTTCTAGGCCATGTAAAAATGCCACTTCCAATAAGTTTAAATGCGGCAATTCAATGGCAGGTAGGCGCAAACTAGCCCAATCAATAGGAATTGCTGTTGCTTCAGGTGGCGGTACTTCTGCGGTTTTAATTCGCACTGTGGCTAGCTGTAAATTATTTAAACAAACCCTGCGTTCTAACAAGCAGCTTGGCCGCCAATCAAACACTAAGCCTTCAATATTAAGGCTTAAATCGGGGCTTTGCCATTGCACTTTTTTAGCTTGCCACTTACCTATTAGCTGGCCTTTAAAGCCATCAATCGTTAAGCCAGGCACTTGTTTTAACAACCAATGCCCACCTAGCGAAGTGAAAAACAACCAGCCAATAATTAAAATTAAACTTAACGAAATAAAGCTTAACGCTGAACTAAACCAAAACAGCAGCAGCTTAGTTATTAAGCTAGTTAAGCGCAGCACCAAAAAAATCACTGCTTTAATCATAGCTCTGGTCCCATAGAAAAGTGCAGCTGCCAGCCACCCTGCAACTCATCTAACCCTTTAGCAATGTCTAAACGCAACGCCCCTACCGGAGAAACCCAACGCAGCCCCACCCCAACGCCTATTTTTAATGCATTCAAATCATAACGTTTTGAAGTGGCATCACCTGCATCAATAAAAGTCGCTAAGCGCCAAGTGGGCGTTAAGCCATATTGGTATTCAGTGCTGGCGGCAATTAAATAATGCCCACCTAACGGGCGACCCGATTCACTTTTAGGGGCTAATTCTTCGTAAGGATAGCCTCTTACGCTTTGATCGCCACCTGCAAAAAAGCGCATCGAAACTGGCGTACGAGAAAAATCGTCAGTCGATAAAGCCCCTAGCTGTAAGCGTGTTAACAAACGGTGATGGTCATAAACAGTGTAAAGCCCCCGCGCAAAAGCCATTACCTGCAAAATATCAAGGTCGGCAAACAACTCTTTACGGCTTACATTAACGTCTAGTTGCAAACGGTAGCCTTGTGAAGGGTCGATGCGTTGGTTAGTTTTTAAGCGCCCATAACTAATGCCCGGTAGTGTTAACCAAGTCGAATCTTCATCTTCACCTACTTGGAACTTTTCTTGCCGCCCTTTAAGCGACAACACCCTGTCCCAACCGCTGGCTTGGCGGTGATGCCATTGCACCCCAACCCCAAAACGCTGGCTTTTTTTATCGTCAAAACGCTCATCTTCTATCGAAGTTGTAAAGCGTAATTTATCGGTCATTGGTGGTGTCAGCGGCAACTGATACCAAGCACTTACCGCCTGACGTGGAACAGAAAACTCGCTGTCTACACCGCGACTATGACCACGGCTATTCAACCAATGCTGCGTCCAGCTAGCACTCACTCTGGGGCCAATGTCGGTTGAATAACCCAAGCCTAAATTTAAACTGTGTGGCTTGCGCATACGCAACACAATTTCAATAGGAACATGTAACTGCTCGTCCACTTCTGTTTCTTTTACATCAACCAAAACTTCACCAAAATAACCACTAGCACGCAACTCACGGCTTAGCTCGCTAAGCTGATCGGCATTAAATAAATCACCTTGTTTAAAACGAATAAAGCGCCTTAAAAAAGTTTCTTTTAATTGTTTATCGTCATCAAAAGTCACTTCACCAAAATGGTAGCGCGGGCCAGATTCAAAGTGTAAATGAATATCTGCTGTACCTTTTTCAGGGTCAATCGTTAACGTTTTTTGGGTGAATTTAGCTGCAAAATAACCATAATTAATGGCTTGTTCTGAAAAGTGCTTTTTGGCTGCTTCATAATCTGAATGGCTAAGCTGCTGGCCTGTTTTTAATTTTTTATTCGAAGGCAGGGTAAAATCTGCTTGTTGTTGCGCTGGGCCAGTTAATTGTAAGCTGATAGTTTTTAAGCGCACGGGTTCGCCTGGTGCAATTTTAACAAGCAGCTGAGCAGGATCACCGGCAATCACTTCTAAATTAATTTTGTAACGGTAATAACCTAATGCCTCTAACGCTTGAATAATTTGCCCACGCGCAAAACGCGCAAAACGGCGCATTTCGCTGGTGTTACGGGGTTCTATCTCACCTAAATAAGCTTCAATATTTTTACGCACAGCCGAAATGTTAGGTTCTAATTCCAACACTAACGGCTGTGGCTTTTTTTCTGCTGCCACCAGTGACGTTGAACAAGCCATTAAAAGTATTAGCAATAAGAAAAAAAGTTGTAAGCAACGTTTAAGCGGTCGATTAGTGAGCAGAAAAACGCACCTCATAACCACCGTATTTGCGTAGGTTAATCACCCCACTATCCAACAACAAATACTGGCCTTTAATGCCTAATAACTGCCCTTCAATTTTGGGTGTTTTATCTAAATTAAGTGACTTAACTTTAATAGGGTATTCCAACACTGGGTATTCAAAATATAAAGGCTGCAAAGGAAGAGCTTCATAGTTTAGATTATTAATAGCCGCTAGCTGTGGCTGATAATCAGCCAATACTTGCTGTGCTTCTGCTGCTAAATCTAGGTCTTCAACATCATTTTTCAACATACGTTGCCAAGCTGTTTTGTCTTTAATCGTTTGCCCTAGCGTGGTTTCGACTAAACCTGACGCTAAACGATTAGTCACTTTAAGCAACGGCAAAGCAGCAATTGCCCCTTGGTCTATCCAGCGTGTAGGCATATTAGTTTCACGGGTTATACCCACTTTTAAGCCGGTAGTGCTGGCAAGGTAAACTAGGTGGGGTTTAAAACAATGCGCTTCGCCCCATTCAGGTTCGCGGCAGGTACCTAGTTGATAATGGCAGGTTTCTGGCTTAACCATGCAGGTATCGCACTGCGCCAAGGCTTTAAAACACGGGTAACAATAACCCTGTGAAAAACTTTTATTGGTTTTGCGTTCACAATGAATGCAGTGAATATTGCCACTAAATTCAAGGCTAATCACCTTACCCAGCAAAGGGTTTAGCGCCAAACTTTGCAAGCCGCCCACGCCATCGGCAAGCTGTAATTCATAGCTGACTGGCGCAGTGTGTTGATTAGCCATTTTGCGTAGGCGACCCGTTAAATCAGTCATTGTATTAAGCCCTGCATTTTATTAAGCCCTATATCTAATTGTTCCTACCCTAAAATTTTAACGGGCTGCTCTTCACTGGTATCAGGTATATCAGCTGCATCAGGCTTTTTCTTTTTAGGTTCTATGTAACCCACGCGCTGATTTTCTGGAATATTGCTTTGCGCTTCATAACGCAGCACTGCTTCCATACTAATTTCTTTTTGCTCTTTGGTTAAAACTTGACCATTTGGCCAGCGACCCAGTTCAACACCTTGTTTTAAAGCGCTGTAAATTTCAGGGCTCATTTTTTCAATCATATCTGCAAAAGTCATATTTTTTTCCTGTTGTTAATAGAGGAGTTAGGCCAAGGCAAAAGTGCAAAAGCCAGCCCAGCCAGCAGGCCACCTAAGTGAGCTTCGTTGGCTACGTTTATTCCAAAAGAACTGGCAATATCTGTCATACCTAGCACCATCCAGCCCAGCATAAAAATAACCAAGCCGTTGCCTATTGCTAAACCTTGCTGTGGGTGTAACCGACTCCACAGCCAGGTGTAACCTAGGTAGCCATAAACAACGCCTGATAAACCACCAAACTGGCTAGAACCATTAATTAAAAATTGTGCTGAGTTAGAGACTAGCGCGGTAAAAAGTATTAACAGTATAAGTTTAACCTGTCCTTGGTTTCTTTCAATCATCTCGCCTAGTATCCAAATCCAAAGCGAGTTAAACACCAAGTGCATTAAACCAAAATGTAGGAAAATAGGCGTAATTAATCGCCACCACTGCCCAGAACTAAGCGTGGCACTTAATGGCAAACTAACCACTTGCCCTGTAACAAATTCCATAGGCGTAAAAGAAATCAGCAAAAAAACAATCGGCCCAAATAACCATTCAAACGCAGCCGTTATCGCGCAGGCCAGCAGTAAAACAACTAGCGTTACAGGTGTTTTTTTAATTCGGTAAACCAAAGAGTTGGGGTTATTAGCGACTGGTGCCGTACTGCGACCTGCCTGCCAATCGTCTAAGGCTTGTTTTACAAGCGGCAGCTGGCTGGCATCTAACAACCAAAACACATGATTGCTTTGCTCGTCGGGCAGAATACGATGCCCAAGTTTTGCCTTCCACAAATGGCGTGACAGCGGCATAGGGTCTTGTTGAGCGGGTAGGCTAAGTAGCTTTAACATGGATAAATGGCTCTATAAAAAATGGCGGCGCTTCTTAGTATAAAGAAACCGCCGCCAAAGCAGGACTATCATGAGGAAACTACACAGAATAAGACGCAGTTGTTTCCCTTAAGTTCCCACTTACTGCAAATTATATTCAAGTTTTTTGAATATGCTCAGCGGTCATTTCTGCACGTAGCTCTTCAAGTAGCGGGTATTCATCTTTTTGCACTTCCACCCAAATAAA
Source organism: uncultured Halomonadaceae bacterium (assembly GCA_964368615.1). GTDB lineage: Bacteria > Pseudomonadota > Gammaproteobacteria > Pseudomonadales > Halomonadaceae > Marinospirillum. The sequence goes on from CAYJCB010000001.1 coordinate 14,783, forward strand.
CTTTTCAGCACTTAACCTTGCTTCGCCATCAAAACGGTAGGCCACTAAACGGCCATACTTAACGGCACTGTAATCTAAACAGGCTAGGTTAGAACGAATCACTGACGGGAAACCTTGGCACCAATAATGCCCGAAAAACAACGGCTTATCGTCTGTTGGGTAAAAACACAAACGCCGCTGGTCGTCTTCAGAAATTAACGTTGCTTCAGTTTCAGGGCTTAAACGGTCGGGCTGAAATAACACATCGCCCCAAGTACGCGGTTCATTTATCCAATAGGAAGTACGAAAACGGTCACGAATAAAACCATCGCCGCTCACTTGCGTTTTTCCTTCTGGTAAACGCAACCAAGTGCCACGGGTGCAACGGTCAACCACTTTAAATTCATCGGTTCCGACAATCGCCGAAGCTTGCAAAAACTCTGGGGTCATTTTGCCATCGGGGTACTTTTCAAAGAAACTAGGCATGAGTGAATTATCCCAACAGGCATGAACAACCCGAAGGGTTTCTAAATCTAGCGCCAGCGGCAAGGTCATAAACCAGTTTAAAAAATCTTGCCATTCATTCGGCCAAGCCTCGAATTGATCCAGCGTTTCTTGAATAACACGCTGATGCCTTGAGGAATGCGAGCGCAGCGGCTGACCAGCAGCATTCACCGTAGAATAAGCCAAGGCATTATATTCATGATTCCCTAGAACCATGTGCGCTGTGCCTGCTTCTATCATACCCCTAACATCGTGTAACGCCTGACGAACCCTTGGGCCACGGTCAAGAATATCACCGACAAAAATAACCTGCCGCCCAGCGGGGTGTCGCCACGCCCCTTTAAGTGCGCCCGACTGACGTGAATAGCCCATAAGTTCTAACAAACGCCGCAGCGTATTGCCACAACCATGTACATCACCGATCAGGTCAAAACCTTGCATAAACTTTCCGCTTTTGCCTACTGTTGATGAGTAGTTACTGTGTTCATTGATAAATTATAGCCAAGGTATTAATGCTGACTAGCGTATTAGTTATAGTTGCTTTGCTGTGAATTCCAACCCAACTTAGTACGGCAGATTTCATAAAAATCATGCCCTAGTGGGTGAATTAATTTTAGTTTTTGTGGTTTTTTACGAATATAAAGCACATCACCAGGTTTAGTTACCATGTGCGTTTGCCCATCACAAGAAACATGGGGGTAAGTTTCATTGCTGTCGCTAATCAGTATTTTTATTTCGCTGCTGCCGTCAACCACAATAGGGCGACTCGACAAGGTGTGCGGGAACATAGGCACTAAAACTAGCGCATCTAATTTAGGGTGCATAATAGGGCCGCCACCAGAAAGCGCATAGGCAGTAGAACCCGTTGGCGTGGCAACAATCAGCCCATCAGAACGCTGGTTATAAACAAACTGGCCTTCAATGTATAAATCAAACTCAATCATGCGTGCAGACTTGCCTGGGTGCAAAACCACATCGTTCAAGCCATCGGCACTGCCAATTAATTCGCCTTCACGGTAAATTTCAGCGTCCAGCAAAAAGCGCCTTTCAGCAATGTATTTACCTTCTAAAACTGCACCTACTTTTTCTTCAACTTCATCGGGCAAAATGTCGGTTAAAAAACCTAAGCGACCACGGTTAATACCCAACACGGGCACGCCAGTTTTTGCCATTGCACGCGCAGCGCCCAGCAGACTACCATCACCACCCACAACGATAACCAAGTCACAAATTTCAGCCAGCATTTTTAAATCAGCTTCTTGAAAACCATGCCCCAGCATTACCCCAGCAGTGCGCTCTTCAACAATAACGTGATAATTATGCTCAGCTAAAAAGCGCATCAGACGTTTAAGTGTTTCAACCACTTTGTTGCTACCCAAACGTCCGATTAAACCAATATTACGGAATCCAGGTTTTTTCATGGTATTTTATAACCTACGCCTAAAGTGAAGCCGTCTAACTCAAGTTTTGTAGTATCTAAGTACACCATATATTCCAAATCAATAAAAAACCTTGGATTAATGTTGATTTCTGTACCTATGCCGTAACTCATCTCAAATTCACTTTTGCTTTCTTCAGCTGTTTTAACTGATGCTGAAGTCATACCCAATTTGACGTAAGGGCCAAAGTTATCAAGGGGTAAAATAAATTTGCCATAAACGCCAAATAAACGATCCAACGACTCACTTGTTTTCGAGTCTTCACCACCAATCGCAAAATGCCCTTCAAGGCCAACAAAAGTACTTATCTGTTGACCAAAACGAATTTTTAAACCATCAGCACTTGATTCGCTTGAAGACCAATGGTGCAAACCACCGCTAACATAGCTATAAATTTCGTTATAGTCATCGGCAGCGTGCAGCGTGCCAGCAGTAGGTAATAATAAGCAACCAACTAAAGCAGTAGTAGGTAACCAGCGAAACATCGGCACTCTCCTTGGACTCTTTCATAAAAATTCTGAAAGCCAGATTAAACACTTAAAAAGCCTTGATTGCTAGTCTAGGCTTCACCCAACGCTCATTAATAAGCAAGGCTAAAAGAATAACTGACCCACCTGCAATTAATCTAAGCCAATCTACATCACGATTCCAAATTAATAAATTCACTAACAAACCCGCAGGTACTAGCGCATTATTCATAATCGCTAGCGCACCAGCGTCCACTAGCGTTGCGCCCTTGTTCCATAAAAAATAACCCAAACCAGAAGCCACTAACCCCAGCCATAACAACACCCCCCACTGTATTGAACTGCTGGGCAAGCGTTGCCAGTCGCCAAACAACAACATACCCAGTGCTGCTACCAATAAAGCCCCTAAATAAAAATAACCAAACACATCGCGGTGGCGTAAAGTTGATGCAGCGGTTTTTAAATTAGCCATTAGGTGTTTGTAAGCCACCTGCGAAAGCCCAAAACACAGGTTGGCGGCTTGTACTAATAAAAAGCCTACAAAAAAATCAGCGCTAATGTGATTCAGGCGAATAATACCCGCCCCGACGACTGCCAAACTTGCGGTTAACAAATACCAAAGGGTAAAACGCCCTTGCAACAAGTCATTGGCTAGGGTGATATAGATGGGCGTAAAAATAGTAAACAGCACTACTTCTGGCACGCTTAAATAGCTAAAAGACTGATACAAACACAGGTACATAACGCCCAGCTGAAAGCCACCAATCAGCATTAATTTAATCGCCAATTTTAAAGGAATACGCGCAAATTTCAGCAGTGGTAAAAAAATCAAACTTGCCAAAAAAGTGCGGGTTAAAACTGCAAAATAAGCATCAACGCTGCCAGACAAATACACACCGATTAGGCTAAAAGAAAAAGCCCATAAAAAAGTTACACCCCATAAATAAATCACTTAAGTTAACCCTTATCTATTTTTAAGTTAACCGATTATAGAAAGCCTTCGCTCCACTAGCCAGCAGCTTCTTATATGCGTTTTTGTTAAACTAACAAGAATTAAGTGATTAACAGGAGTTAAACCAGAATGTTAAATGTTGATATTGCCATTTTAGGCGCAGGCACTGCGGGTATGAGTGCTTTTAATGCCGCTCGCAAAGTAACTAATTCAATCGTTATGCTAGAAGGTGGCGCTTACGGCACTACTTGTGCGCGGGTTGGCTGTATGCCTAGTAAGTTGCTGATTGCAGCAGCAGAAAGCGCCCACCAAATGCAACTTGCGCCAGCGTTTGGTATTCAACTAAATGACGGTTATAAAGTTGATGGCAAAGCCGTTATGCAGCGCGTTAAAGCTGAACGCGACCGCTTTGTAGGTTTTGTACTTGATGATATTAACCAGCTTCCTGCCCAGCAACGGATTGATGAATTTGCGCGTTTTATCGATGCCAATACTTTAGAAACCAGCAGCGGCAAAAAAATTCGCGCTCGTAACATTATTATTGCGACGGGTTCACGCCCTGCCGTACCAGCCATGTTTGAAGCTGCTGGCGACCGTTTAATTATTAACGATGATGTGTTTGATTGGGACGATTTACCTGAATCGGTTGCAGTGTTTGGCCCAGGTGTTATTGGTTTAGAAATCAGCCAAGCCCTAAGCCGTTTAGGGGTACGTTTACGCTTATTTGGCCGTGGCGATGGTGTTGGCCCTTTGCAAGACCCAGCCATGAAAGCCCTAGCACTTGAAACCTTTAACAAAGAATTCCCGTTAATGGCAGGCAATAAAGTTAATTCCATCAGCCGTACCGATGCAGGCGTTGAAATCACTTTTGTTAACAATGAAGGCGCTGAAGTTACCGAAACGTTTGACTATTTATTAGCTGCAACAGGGCGTAAAGCTAACCTTGATAAAATAAATATTGAAGCTGCTGGCTTAAAGTTAAATGAACGCCAACAGCCTGAATTTAGCACTGAAACAAGCCAGTGCATCAATGCTGATGGCAGCCCTTCGCATATTTTTATTGCGGGTGATGTGGCAGGTTTTAGACCACTGCTGCATGAAGCTAACGATGAAGGTTTTATAGCTGGCAGCAACGCAGCGCGTTGGCCTGATTTCCAGCCTAAAGTTCGCCGTACTTCGTTAGCTGTTGTGTTTAGCGAACCACAAATTGCCTTGGCGGGTGAGTCTTTAGCGCAAATTCAACAGCGCCTAGGTGAAGAAGGCGTGGTGGTTGGCAGTATGGATTTCAGTAAACAAGGTCGCGCCCGTGTGATGCAGCAAAACCAAGGCATGATGAAGGTTTATGCGTGTAAAAAAACGGGGCAATTGTTAGGTACTGAAATTTTTGGCCCTAGAGCCGAGCACCTAGTACACCTTTTAGCTTGGAGCATTCAGCAAAAGCTGACTTTAAAAGAAATACTAGCGCAGCCTTTTTACCACCCAGTATTAGAAGAAGGCGTACGAACCGCTTTAAGGTCTGCTGCGTCTCAATTAAAGAAATAGCCATAATTTTTTGTTATAAACCTTCTGCTGCAACAGGCCAAGCCTATTATTTTGACTTGTTGCAGCCATTGAAACTAGCTAAGATGCGTCCAATATTTATAGTCCTACTAGGGCTATCATCTTTTCTAGTTTCCCAATTCTTCTAAGGCAAATGTCCTGTGACGCTTAATTTAACTGACTACCTACAAGGCCTACAAAGTGCTGCAAATCAGGGCCTGTTTAATGCTATCCGTCGTGGTATCGAAAAAGAAACTCTGCGCACCACACCAACAGGTGAAATTAGCCAAGGCGATCACCCTAAAGCTTTAGGGTCGGCATTAACCCACCCACATATCACCACTGATTATTCTGAAGCGTTACTGGAATTTATTACTCCTGTTAGCACCAGCCGTGAAGATTCCCTTGAGTTTTTGCTGGATTTACACCGTTTTAGTTTGGCACGTTTAGAAGCCAATGAACTGCTTTGGCCTGCCAGTATGCCTTGTAAACTAGACGGCAACGACAGCGTACGGATTGCTGAATACGGCACTTCCAACGCAGGCTTTATGAAGCACGTTTATCGTCGTGGTTTAGAAGCTCGTTATGGCCGGATTATGCAAAGCATTGCGGGCATTCATTACAATGTTTCTTTTCCCGATGAATTATGGCCGTTAATAGCTGAACTAGAAGGCTTACCAGTTGAAGCTAATAATAAAGACTGGCGTTCAGCAAAATACTTTAGCTTAATTCGTAATTTCCGCCGACATTCTTGGCTGTTGATGTACCTTTTTGGCGCTAGCCCAGCATTAGATGCGAGTTTTTTAACTGGCAATGCTAATCACCCGTTAACACAACTGGCTGCTGGCACTTGGGGCGAACCCACTGCCACTAGCTTGCGTATGTCTGATTTAGGCTATCAAAACAAAGTACAAGGCACTTTAAGAATTTGTTTTAACTCCTTAGATAACTACATTAATACCCTGCAAACGGCGATTGATAAGCCTTATCCTGATTATGCCAAAATCGGTACTAAGGTTGATGGTGAATACCGCCAGCTAAACACCGGCATTTTGCAAATTGAAAACGAATACTACAGCGATATTCGCCCTAAGCGCGTAATGCACAGCGGTCAAAAACCCAATGAAGCTTTGCGTGAAGACGGTGTTGAATACATTGAAGTGCGCTGCCTAGACATCAACCCCTTCCTACTTGGTGGCATTGATGTAGCGCAGATGTATTTCTTAGATGCTTTCTTGCTGTTCTGCTTATTAGAACCTAGCCCAGAATTAGATGCCGGCAGCTGTAAAATTATCGAAACCAACTTGAAAAACACCGTTGATTTTGGGCGTGATACAGCGCAAAAAATTAATGGTCAACCCTTGCAGCAGCAAGCAGACGCATTATTAAAGCGTTTACAGCCTATTTGCCAACTATTAGACAAAGGCACACCTAAGCTAACGCCTTTTTGTGATGCACTGCAGCAGCAGCAGGCCAAGGTAGATGACATAAATCTAACCCCTTCAGCACAAATGCTAAAGCTAACAAAAGAGTGCGATGGCTTTGTACCAGCGATTTTAGAATTAGCTAAAAAGCAGCGTGAACAGCTGCTGGCAAGCCCACTAAACAAGGCAAGAGAAACCTTGTTTAACGAGCTAAGTGCCAGTTCAATTCAACAACAGCAAAAAATAGAAGCCGCTGATACAATTGATTTTGATACCTATCTACAGCAGTATTTTGCTAGTTAGTAATTTACAGACTGATCGCTAAAAGATACCCCTGCTCTATAGCCCGCTGAGCATCTAGCTCGGCGGCTAATTCTGCACCACCAATTAAATGTGCTTTTTTGCCTGCTGTGGCTAGTTCGGCAAATAACTGGTTGACTGATTCTTGCCCAGTACACAAAACCACGTTATCAACTTCTAAAAGCTGTTCTTCACCGCCTACCTTTAAATGCAAACCTTGGTCATCAACCTTTAAGTATTCACAAGCCGTCATCATTTTCACTTGATAAGCCTGTAAAGAAGTGCGGTGAATCCAACCCGTTGTTTTACCTAAATTTTTGCCCATTTTACTGGCTTTTCTTTGCAGCAGATAAACTTCACGTTCAGGTTTTGGTGGCTGAGGTACAACCAAGCCGCCAGCTTGCTTAACGTCTAAATCAACGCCCCATTCCTGCATAAAATCTTGAGTTGTTTGACCTTTAGAGCTAGCTGGAGCCTGTACAAGCAGTTCAGACACATCAAAACCTATACCACCTGCACCCAACACCGCAACTTTTTTACCGATAGCAGCAGGGTTTTGAATGGCTTCCACATAAGTTTTAACCTTGGGGTGATTGATACCAGCAAAGTCAGGCATTCTTGGCACAACACCCGTGGCAACCACCACTTCATCAAAGTTGGCTAATAATTCAGGCGTGGCGGGTGTGTTCAGCTTTAGTTTTACGCCCGTTTGTTTAATGCGTTGTGCAAAATAGCGCAGCGTTTCGTTAAACTCTTCTTTACCGGGGATTTTTCTAGCTAGATTAAACTGCCCACCAATCACAGCAGCAGCTTCAAACAAGGTGACTTGATGCCCACGTTCTGCTGCTTGAGTAGCGCAAGATAAACCTGCCATACCTGCGCCCACTACGGCTATTTTTTTAGGCTGCTGAGTCGGTTCTGATTGCATTAGCGTTTCATGGCAAGCACGAGGGTTCACTAAACAAGAGGTGATTTTTCCAACAAAAACTTGATCTAAACAAGCTTGGTTACAGGCAATGCAAGTATTAATGGCATCGCTTTGCCCTGCGGCTGCTTTAGATACCCATTCAGGGTCTGCCAAAAAAGGACGCGCCATAGACACCATATCGGCATGGCCTGCTGCTAACACTTCTTCAGCGGTTTCGGGCATGTTAATACGGTTGGTGGTAATTAGCGGAATTTTAACTTCTTTTTTCATGCGCTGGGTAACTTGGGTAAAAGCCGCGCGTGGCACACTGGTAGCAATCGTTGGTACACGCGCTTCATGCCAACCTATGCCAGTATTAATCAGCGTAGCGCCAGCCGCTTCTATTGCCTTAGCTAGCTGAACAATTTCTTGCCAGCTGCTGCCTTCTTCAACTAAATCCAACATAGACAAGCGAAAGATAATAATAAATTCTTTGCCTACCGCTTCGCGTACACAACGAACTGATTCAACCGCAAAGCGAATACGGTTTTCATAGCTGCCACCCCATTCATCTTGGCGCTGGTTAGTGCGTAGGGAAATAAACTGGTTAATTAAATAGCCTTCGCTGCCCATGATTTCAACACCGTCATAACCCGCTTGTTTAGCTAGTTTGGCACTGGTTACATAGTCGGCAAGCTGCTGTTCGACTTCTTCTGCCGTTAATTCGTGTGGTGTAAAAGGGTTAATTGGCGCCTTAATAGCCGAAGGCGCAACCAACTTGCCAGAATAGGCATAACGACCCGTATGCAGAATTTGCATACAAATTTTGCCACCTGCGTTATGTACTGCATCGGTAACTACTTGGTGCTGCAGAGCTTCTTCGGGCGTGGTCATCATGGCTGAACCTTGAAACACTACACCTTGTTCGTTAGGGGCAATGCCGCCAGTCACGATTAAAGCTACGCCTGCTGCGGCACGTTCGGCATAAAAAGCTGCTAGGCGCTTAAAGCCACCTTTAGCTTCTTCTAGGTTGGTGTGCATAGAACCCATAAGAATACGGTTTTTAAGGCTGGTGAAGCCTAAATCTAAGGGCTGAAAAATATGGGGGTAGGTTTGGCTACTCACGGCAAACTCCTGATTAACTTTTTTATTTTAAGATGCCCTAGTCTTGTTAAGTCACAGCAACCTGTCAAGCGTTCGTTTGAAACACTTAATAATAAAAAGAGTTATACAAGGAATATTTCTGACAAAAACAAAAAAACCGCAGCTAAATTAGCGGCGGTTATTGATGTTTGTTACTTAAATAGAACTATTTTAATATAGCTATCTTAAATGGTGGGCGGTACTGGGTTCGAACCAGTGACCCCCAGCTTGTAAGGCTGGTGCTCTCCCAACTGAGCTAACCGCCCATATTAAGTAGGAATTGGCGGACCGGACGGGACTCGAACCCGTGACCTCCGACGTGACAGGCCGGCATTCTAACCAACTGAACTACCGGTCCGCATAATTTCCTAATTCAAGCTAAAGCTAATATCTGTTAAGTGGCGGACCGGACGGGACTCGAACCCGTGACCTCCGACGTGACAGGCCGGCATTC
>CAYJCB010000001.1:23990-46257 GCA_964368615.1 uncultured Halomonadaceae bacterium
TGGCGGACCGGACGGGACTCGAACCCGTGACCTCCGACGTGACAGGCCGGCATTCTAACCAACTGAACTACCGGTCCGCATCAAAACAGTAAAGCTTAGTGACAAGGTATTATAGATTGCTTTTATTAATTAGCAAGCTAATGGTGGGCGGTACTGGGTTCGAACCAGTGACCCCCAGCTTGTAAGGCTGGTGCTCTCCCAACTGAGCTAACCGCCCCTGCCTCATCACGCTGCGCATTCTACAGCTTTATGGAGACGTGTCAAACCTTTTTTTAAACTTTCTTTAAAATAGTTCAAAAAGCTCTTTAACCCAGTATTTGCAATTAAATTCGGCTTAATTTTCAAGCAAAAATAAACATTCCCATCAAGACTCATACCTTCGTCTAAGGTAACTTTTTTATATTTTTGCAAGCCATTGTTTTTAAAGAACTTTATTTTTAAAGAACTTTTACTTATCACAAAACAACAAACTAATAGACACACTTAGGTTCAGGTCATACAGTGGCTGCGCTAGAATGAACACGATCCATTGACATGTATCATGGCTGGGAAAACCCAGCTCCTCGAAACTTGGCGCTGGATTCCTCCAAACTAACTGCTGTAATGGGAACCTGACATGAGCACAGCAATAGAACACTCTACCTATAACTATAAGGTGGTTCGGCAATTTGCCATTATGACCGTAGTCTGGGGCATCGTCGGCATGCTCGTCGGCGTCTGGATAGCGGCTCAATTGGCATGGCCAGCATTAAACCTTGACCTTCCTTGGACAAGCTTCGGACGTTTACGTCCGCTGCACACTAACGCAGTAATTTTTGCGTTTGGTGGCTCTGCATTATTTGCAACTTCTTACTATGTGGTTCAGCGCACCTGCCAAGTACGCCTAATATCAGACAAATTAGCTGCCTTTACCTTTTGGGGCTGGCAATTAGTTATTGTATTAGCTGCCATCACCTTGCCTTTGGGCTTAACTCAAAGTAAAGAATACGCAGAACTAATTTGGCCGATTGACGTACTAATCGCCATAGTTTGGGTAAGTTATGCTGCAGTCTTTATTGGGACTATCTACAAACGTAAAACCTCGCACATTTATGTTGCTAACTGGTTTTTCGCTGCATTTATCCTAACCGTTGCGGTATTGCACATAGTTAACAGTATGCAAATCCCGACCAGCTGGACTCACTCCTATTCTATCTATTCAGGTGCTACTGATGCGATGGTACAGTGGTGGTATGGTCACAACGCAGTAGGTTTCTTCTTAACGGCTGGTTTCTTGGGCATGATGTACTACTTCGTACCTAAGCAAGCTGAGCGTCCCGTTTACTCCTACCGCTTGTCGATTGTTCACTTCTGGGCATTAATTTGTGTATACATGTGGGCGGGTCCTCACCACCTTCACTACACAGCTTTACCAGATTGGGCACAATCCATAGCAATGGTTATGTCTTTGATTCTATTAGCACCTTCTTGGGGCGGTATGATCAACGGTATGATGACGCTATCTGGCGCATGGCATAAGCTACGCACCGACCCTATCCTACGTTTCCTAGTGGTATCTTTGTCTTTCTACGGTATGTCTACGTTTGAAGGCCCAATGATGTCCATTAAAACCGTTAACGCCCTATCTCACTACACTGACTGGACTGTTGGTCACGTACACGCTGGTGCTTTAGGTTGGGTTGCAATGATCACTGTTGGTGCGATTTACCACATGATTCCTAAACTGTTTGCTAAAAAAGACATGCACTCTGTTGATTTAATCAACGTGCACTTCTGGTTATCAACAGTTGGTACTGTTCTCTACATTACTTCTATGTGGGTAAACGGCATCATGCAGGGTCTAATGTGGCGTGCTGTTAACGCCGACGGTACCTTGATGTACACCTTCATTGAATCAGTTGAAGCCAGTCACGTAGGCTTTATCGTTCGCTGGTTAGGTGGTGTTATGTGGCTAACGGGTATGCTGATTATGGCTTATAACGTCTACATGACTGTGTCTGATAAGACTTCCGAGAAAGTCGCGGCACAAACAGCCTAATGAAGGGGTTAGCTGAATGAAACACGAAATAGTAGAAAAGAACGTTGGTTTGATGATGGTTCTTATCTTGGTTGTTATCAGCTTTGGTGGTCTCGTTGAGATCACCCCGCTGTTCTTCCAAGAAGCAACCACTAAGCCAGTAGAAGGCTTAAAGCCACTGAGTGCGCTGCAACTTGAAGGCCGTGATATCTATGTGCGTGAAGGTTGCTATACCTGTCACTCGCAAATGATTCGTCCTTTCCGTGCTGAAACTGAGCGTTACGGTCACTATTCGGTAGCGGGTGAGTTTGTTTACGATCACCCCTTCCAGTGGGGCTCTAAGCGTACAGGGCCAGACCTAGCGCGTGTTGGTGGTCGTTACAGTGATGACTGGCACTATGCTCACCTGTATAACCCACGTGACGTAGTACCAGAATCCATCATGCCAACTTATGGCTGGATGAATAACGTGAAAGTTGATGGTAGTCACACGCCTACCAAAATGAAGCGTTTAAGAACGGTTGGCGTGCCTTACACCGATGAGGACATCGCTGGTGCTCAGCAGTCTATTAATGGTAAGCAAGAAGGAAACAACCTAGTTGCTTTCTCAGAAATGGACGCACTCGTTGCTTACTTGCAGCAGTTGGGCACAGTCCTAAAAGACGTAAGGTAAGGTTATGGATATCAACGTTTTTCGTGGCCTAATGTCAGGCGTTTTGCTGGTAGCCTTTATTGGTATAATAGTTTGGGCTTACAGTAAGAACCAAAAGAAGTCTTTTGACGAGGCAGCGAACCTGCCTTTTGCTGACGAAGCCCAAAACGCAGAACCTAACCAAGATGCAAGCTCATCACTGGAGAATAAAAAACATGTTTAGCCAAGACATGAGCGGCTTCTGGAGCCTGTGGATTACGGTAATCACCCTTGGGGTGATTGCCTTCTGCTGGTGGCTCCTTAATGGAAACCGCACAACCGATAAAGCCCCGGCTGCTAATGGTGAAGTTCAAACCACAGGTCATGCCGCTGATGGTATCGAAGAATTTGACAACCCCCTGCCTCGCTGGTGGTTTCTTATGTTCGTCAGTACCATTATTTTTGGTCTTTTCTACCTAGCCCTTTACCCAGGCTTAGGTAACTATAAGGGTTTATTAGGCTGGACTTCAGCGGGACAGTGGGACGATGAAATAGCACATGCTGAAGAGTTTTATGCGCCTATTTTTGATCAATACGCTCAACTTGACGTACAAACCCTAGCTAATGACCCTGAAGCAATGCAAGTTGCTAACCGTTTATTCCAAAACAACTGTGCTGTTTGTCACGGTTCTTCTGGTCGCGGTGGTTATGGCTTTCCTAACCTAACTAACAACAGCTGGTTATATGGTGGTGACGCAGAAACAATTCGTCATACCATCATTAATGGTCGTAACGGCCTAATGCCTGCTTGGATTGATATGTTAGGTGATGAAGGCGTAGACACTATGTCTAACTATGTTTTAAGCCTTTCAGGTTTAAACCATAACTCAGCTAAAGCACAAGAAGCAGCGCCTATGTTCCAAGCCATCTGTTCTTCCTGTCACGGTGTTGACGGCAAGGGCAGTGCAGCAATGGGCATTGACAGCATTGGTGCGCCTGACTTAACCGCTAACGCTTGGTTGTACTTACAGCCAGGTCAAAGTGTTTATGATTCAGTTAGCTACACACTGCGTCATGGTCGTAATGGTTTAATGCCTGCGCAAGCACGCTACCTAGACTATGGTGTTGATCTACCGGCTAATATTGATGCACTTTCTGCACAAGAAAAAGCAGCATTAATGCCAAAACTTCACCTAGTAACGGCTTATATTTATAGCCTAAACCAAGGTAAGTAAGCACTAGCTCTTAGGAATGCGGCAGCCTGTCGCATTCCTTTTTGCTTTTTACTGGCGGATAGTAGCAAAGTATACGAATAGCATTTTTCATAAGAAAACCTCCGTTTACTCTAAGCAAACCTAAGGTTTCAAACTTACCTTAAAGCTAACTCCAGCCTGGTGATGATTGAATGACTGATAAAATCCCTACCCAAGATATAACGCCTGTTGATGCAGGTAAAAAGCGCAAATCCCCAACCAACAACGGCTCAACAGATGATCTTTACGCAAGGCGTAAACACATTTATGTTAAGCGGGTGCAGGGTTTGTTTCAAAAACTACGCGCATCTGCGAGCTGGGTTTTATTAGCAGGTTTTTTCCTAGCTTCTTTTATGACCCATGAAGGTCGTCAAGCATTGCTTTTCGATTTACCAAATCGTCAATTTCACTTTTTTAGTGTCACTATTTTCCCACATGACTTTATGCTTCTAGCTTGGTTGCTTATTATTTTGGCGTTTACGCTATTTTTTGTTACCAACTTTGCTGGGCGTGTTTGGTGTGGTTACAGCTGTCCACAATTTGTTTGGACTTGGATCTTCATTTTTGTTGAAGACAAACTAGAAGGCAGCCCCAACCAGCGTAAAAAACTCGACAAAGCACCTTGGTCAGCAAACAAACTACTGCGCAAGGGCGGTAAACACCTTATTTGGTTAATGATTGCGATGGTAACAGGCATCGCTTTCTTAGGTTATTTCTCACCGATTCGTGAACTTATTCCCCGTGTATTTACCCTAGACTTAGGGCCTTGGGAAGGTTTTTGGATGGGCTTTTTTATCTTCTTTACTTATTTGTTTGCTGGCTGGTTACGCGAACAAGTGTGTATTTACATGTGCCCCTATGCACGTTTCCAAGCGGTTATGTTCGACAAAGACACCTTAATAGTTTCTTACGATGCAGCCCGTGGCGAACCGCGTGGTAGCCGTAAAAAATCAGCCGACCCTAAAGAATTAAACTTGGGTGCTTGTATTGATTGCGACCTATGTGTGCAAGTTTGCCCAGTGGGTATCGATATTCGCAACGGCCTGCAATACGAATGTGTCAGCTGCGCTGCTTGTATTGATGCTTGTGACCAAGTGATGGATAAGATGGATTATCCACGTGGCTTAATTAGTTACACCACTGAAGAGCGCTTGGCTGGACGAACCACTAAGTTTTTACGCCCACGCTTAATTGGTTACTTTACCGTGTTAACAGCTATGGCAATTGCGTTTATCATCGCAGTAAGCGGCCGCGTACCATTAGAGCTTGAAGTATTGCGTGACCGTAACCAGTTATTCCGTATGACTAACACAGGTCAGGTAGAAAACAGCTATTTAATTCGTATCGCCAATATGGATCAAAAACCACATACCTACGAGTTAAGTTTGCGCGATGCCAAAGGAATCAAGCTAGACACAGTTCCAGTATTTAGTCTTTCTGGTGGTGAAGTTCGTCAGTTCCCTATTCAGCTATTAGGTGACTTAACGCAACTTCCACAACTTCCTGCGGTCGATATAAAGGTTCACCTTGTATCGCAAGATGACCCTAGCATTCAACGCACACGCGATTCGCGCTTCATTATAAGGCAGGCCCGTTAATGAGCAGTAATTTAAACAACCAACAACCTTGGTACAAGAATGGCATGGTATGGCTGGCGTTTTCGCCAGTCATATTTGGTGTGATGGCCGGATTAGTTCTGCTAACGCTGGGTATCAAGAACTATGACGGCACAGTACACGAAGACTATTACAAGCAAGGCCGCATTATTAACCAGTCTTTTGATAAAGACCGATTAGCTGAAGCCAAAAATCTTCAAGCTGAATTAACTTTTGGTCAAGATAAACTGGAGCTAGCATTAACGGGTAAGCTAGAAACTTATCCAGACCAACTGCTTGTGCTCATGGAAAACCCTACGCGCTCTTCTTTAGATTTTTCAGTTCCCGTGCAACATTTAGGTTCTGGTCGCTACCTTGGCAACCTACCGCAAAAAATAGAGTATGATTGGGACGTAAAACTTTACGGGCCACAACAGGAATGGCGACTTTATGGTCGTGGGCATTTCCCCTTAGATAACTCCCTAAGCCTCCTGCCCAGCCACCGCTAAATCTAGCCAGCAAGCGTTAAAACCTCACAGGTTAAATAACCGCTTGCTGGTTGTTTGGAATGAACCCCATGTCACAGGAATCCTGTTTTCACTGCGGTGAACCTGTTCCCAGCAATAGCCGCTTTAGTGTCACCGTTAACAATCAAGTAGAAAAACTTTGCTGCCCTGGTTGCGAAGCCGTAGCAAATGCCATCGTTTTTGGCGGCTTAGAAAGCTACTATAAATTTCGTACCGAACTGCCACCACGTCCTGAATTAAGTGCAAGTGAACTTGCCGAGCTGCAAGTTTATGATGCGCCTGAACTCTTACAAGAATTTGTTCACCTAAGCGACAAGGGCTATGCCGAAACAACCCTAGCCATTGACGGTATTACTTGTGCTGCTTGCGCTTGGCTGATTGAAAACCAAATTAATAACCTAGAAGGCGTTGAATACACAGGCGTTAATTTAAGTGCGCAACGTGCCACGTTACGCTGGGATATTAACAAACTGCCCTTCAGCAAGCTGTTAGCTGAATTCAAATCCATTGGCTATAGCGCCCAACCTTGGCAAGCCGATGAACAGCAACAAAAATTAGAAAAAGAACAAAAAACTGCCATGCGCCGTTTAATCGTGGCAGCAATAGGTTCTATGCAAGCCATGATGTTTGGTATTTCATTAGAAGCGGGGGTGCTCGCTAACTTTATGGAACCAGAACTTCTCACGCTTTTTCAATGGCTGTCTTTTTTTGTGACCACGCCCGTGGTTATTTATTCGGCGTGGCCTTTTTTTAGAAGTGCTTTAAATGAGCTAAAAAAGCGCCGCCTTAATATGGACGTACCCGTTTCGCTTGCTATAGGTTTAGGTTATATCGCCAGTGTTTGGGCGCTAGTAACCAAAACAGGCGAGCTGCACTTTTACGCCATTGCTATGTTTACCTTCTTCCTGCTGTTTGGTCGTTACATAGAAATGCGTACCCGCCACCGGATAGGCAATGCTGGTAATGCGCTGCAAGATTTAATCCCCCAAGCCGCTATTATGCTAGATGAAAACCAGCAAGAAATTTACTTACCCAGCCGCAACCTTAAAGTTGGTGATTTAGTTTTAGTAAAGCCTGGGCACACTCTACCGATTGATGGCGTAATTATTAGCGGTCATTCCAGCGTCAACCAAGCCACCATGACGGGTGAGTATTTGCCAGTTTCTTGCCACCCTGGGCATCAGGTTTTAGCAGGTACCCAAAATATCGACAGCCCCTTAACAGTGCGTGTTGAAAAAACTGGACAAGATGTTCGCTTGGCAAGCATTTCACGCCTTAGCGAACGCGCTTTGGCAGAAAAACCCCGCATTGCTAGCCTTGCTAATAAGGTATCTAGTTACTTTGTGGCAGCGCTACTGATTATTTCGGTGGTGGTATTTACTGTTTGGCTGGGTATCGACTCTTCCCGTGCTTTCTGGGTTTTAGTGGCTTTATTGGTTGTTACCTGCCCTTGCGCTTTGGCATTAGCAACCCCAACAGCACTGGCTGTTGCCAACTCAACCTTGGCACGGCAAGGCGTATTAATCACTCGTGGTCATGTGTTAGAAGGTTTAGCCAAAGCTGACCACATTATTTTTGATAAAACTGGCACGCTAACCGAAGGGCGCTTAGAGCTTAAATCAGTGCATTGGTTAGCAGCTAAAGATGACCCACGCCAAGCACAAATAAAACATTATGCAGCAGCACTTGAAGCCCAATCTGAACACCCTATCGCAAGGGCGTTTGCAGAAATGCGCGACCCTGATTTAATCGCTGAGGGCATTCAAGCCTTTACTGGGCAAGGTTTAAGTGGCGAAATTGCAGGACAAGAATACCGCTTAGGCCGTGCTGACTTTGCTTGGGTTCAAAAAGTTTTAACCCCACCTGAACAAGAAGGCCAGTGGCTGTTGTTTGCCGATAACCAAGCGCCCTTGTGCTGGTTTCGTTTAAGTGACCAGCTGCGTTCTGACAGCAAAGCCATGCTGCAAGAATTAACACAAATGGGCATTACCTTTGAACTGCTGTCGGGTGATCAAGAAGGTTCGGTAAAAAATATTGCTAACGAACTAGGTATCACTCACTACACAGCCAGCGCCACACCCGAACGCAAACTAGAAAAGCTGCGCGAACTGCAACAGCAAGGCAAACAAATTATTATGGTGGGCGATGGCGTGAATGACGTGCCAGTATTGGCTGGTGCGCAAGTTTCAATTGCTATGGGTGATGCCACTGACCTAGCCAAAACCACTGCTGATACACTACTACTTTCTAGCCGCTTAATAAAAATCCCGCAGGCCATTCAAAAAGCCCGCATGACTGACCAAGTAATTAAGCAAAACCTTATGTTGTCCTTGGTTTATAACCTAATTGCTTTACCCGCTGCCAGCATGGGTTTAGTACCGCCTTGGCTGGCTGCTGTTGGCATGACCAGCAGTTCGCTTCTAGTGGTATTAAATGCGTTGCGGTTACGTGACAAAGCCAGTGAACAGCGCCTGAGCGAACAAAAGCAGCAAGTAAAAACTCAGCAATCTGCCAACAGCCATTAAGAGGCGCACTATGAATATATTATTTTTGCTGATTCCACTCTCACTTGTGCTGCTTAGCCTAGCTATTTGGGCATTTTTTTGGGCAGTTAAAAACAATCAGTTTGAAGACCTTGAAGGGCCAGCCTATTCAATACTCTTTGACGACGACGAACCCAAACATAACGACGCTGCTGCTGATAAGGCAAATGAAAACAGCACGACTAACAACAGTACGACTAACAACAGCACCAGCAGTAAAAAATGACTGAACTGCTAAGCGCAGGCATTATTACTGCTTTTATCGCTGGCTTATTAGGTGGTGGGCATTGCATTGGTATGTGCGGTGGCATTGTTAGCGCGTTAAGTTTTGCTTTGCCACCTAGTCGCCGCCACCCATTGCGCATTGCGGCTTTAATGCTAACTTACAACTTGGGCCGCATTACTAGCTATATGCTGGCGGGAATGCTGATTGGTGGCTTAGGGCAGCTATTGATTGGTGAAATTAAAGCCATTACCCAAGTGCTTAGCTGGTTAGCAGTGCTGATGCTGGTTTTAATGGCTTTTTATGTAGGGCAATGGTGGACTGGTTTAACACGCGTTGAAGCACTGGGCAAATACTTATGGCGTTGGTTAGAACCGCTGGGGCGTAAGTTAATGCCCGTACAAAACCCTGGGCAAGCCTTGTTAATTGGCTTAATTTGGGGTTGGTTGCCTTGTGGATTAGTCTATTCCATGTTGCTGTTGGCGTTAAGCAGCGGCAGCAGTTTAAATGGCGGCTTATTAATGCTGGCGTTTGGTTTAGGTACTTTGCCAACTTTGCTAGCAACAGGCGCTGCGGCTAGGCAACTCACCGCTTTACTGCGCCAACGTATATGGCGACAAATGTCGGCATTTTTGCTTTTAGGTTTTGCCGGTTGGTTGGCTTGGCCTTTAATTAATCCTTTTTTTAATTCATCTTTTTTTAATTTATAAGTCAACAGAGGCATAACATGAGCCAAGCGAACCTTAAAAATTTTGAGTGGAACCCTAAGCTAGTCGACCGCTATAACCTAGCTGGCCCGCGTTATACTTCCTACCCTACAGCACCCCAGTTTCACGATGGCTTTCAGTCCAACGAATTTATTCAAGCCTTGGCTAACAGCAATGCCACTGCTGCGCCTTTATCACTGTATTTTCACATTCCTTTTTGTGCAAAAATTTGCTTTTACTGTGGCTGCAACAAAATTGCCACCCGCGACACGGGCCGCTGCGAACCTTATTTAGAACACCTGATTAAAGAAATGGATTTGGTAGCACAACACCTAGACACCAGCCGCCCTGTTAATCAGCTACATTGGGGTGGCGGTACACCGACCTTTTTATCACACGAACAAATGCGCGAATTAATGCAAGCCACCCGTCAACGCTTTAACCTGCGTGATGACGATTTAGGCGACTATTCCATTGAAATTGATCCGCGTGAAATACAGCCCGACACTTTACCGCTGCTGCGTGAACTCGGTTTTAATCGTGTTAGCTTTGGGCTGCAAGACCTTGACCCTAAAGTGCAAGAAGCCGTTAACCGCATACAACCTAGAGACATGACCGAAGGTGCGATTATTCAGGCGCGTGAACTAGGCTTTCGTTCGCTTAACCTAGATTTAATCTATGGCCTACCACATCAAACGCCTGAATCTTTTGCCGCAACGCTAGAAGAAGTGATAGAAATTAATCCTGACCGTTTATCGGTATTTAACTATGCCCACATGCCAGAACGTTTTAAGCCCCAGCGCAGAATTAATGCAGCAGATTTACCCAGTCCAGAACAAAAACTACAAATACTAGAAGAAACCATTAGCCGTTTAGTGGAAGTAGGTTATGTGTTTATTGGTATGGATCACTTTGCCAAACCTGAAGATAGCCTTGCCCTAGCGCAGCAAGAAGGGCGTTTACACCGCAACTTTCAAGGCTACACCACTCATTCAGAATGCGACTTAATTGCGATGGGCACTTCTTCAATTAGCCAAGTTGGCCCTACCTATGCGCAAAACGATTACGACACCCAAAGTTACGAGAAGAAAATTGCTGACGGTAGTTTTTCAACCATTAAAGGCATGACCCTTAGCCAAGACGATTTAATTCGCCGCGCTGCGATTAACCAGCTTATTTGCCATTTTTATTTAGACGGCGAGGCTTTTGGTAAAGAACACAGCATTCATTTTGCTGATTATTTTGCTAAAGAACTGGCAGGTTTAAAACAGCACCAAGCCGATGGGTTATTGAATATTGAAAAAAACACCCTAAAGGTCACACCAGCAGGACGTTTGCTGATTCGCAGCATCTGTATGGTGTTTGATGCATATTTAGACCAAGACAGCATAGGAAAAGCATTTTCTAGAATCATCTAAAGTAAATAGCTTATCCGTTAGTCTTAAGCCCTAGCCTATTCAGCGGCCTGAATTGCCTTGCTAGGAATCTCATGGTAAAAGTAGTTGAGTTAAATCAAGTTTTTGAACCAGGAGAGTTGGGACAATGAACAGCCGATTACAAAAACAAGGAAGCTGTCAAAACTTAAGCAAAGAAACCCGTTGCATGACTTGTAGCTTAAGTTCACTGTGTTTACCCCTATCATTAAATTTAGAAGCCATTGACCAACTAGACAGCATTATTAAACGCCGTCACCCTTTAAAAAAAGGCGAGCACTTATTTCGCCAAGGTGATGCTTTTGAATCTGTCTATGCGGTTAGGTCTGGCAGTTTAAAAAACTATATTATGACCAACGATGGTGAAGAACAAATCACTAACTTCCATCTGCCCAGTGAGCTAGTTGGATTAGATGGCATTGATTGCGTGGCTTACCCAATATCTGCCAAAGCCTTAGAAACCACTACAGTGTGTGAAATACCCTATTCACGCTTACAAGAGCTTTCTAACCAGCTACCTGATTTACGGCGGCAAATTTTTAGTTGCATGAGTAAAGAGCTACGTGAAGACAAGCAAATGATGTTGTTACTTTCTAAGAAAAATGCCGAACAAAGAGTGGCTACTTTTTTAGCTAATTTATCAGCACGCTTTAAACGCCGTGGTTATTCGCCCTACACTTTTCGCTTACCTATGTCGCGTAACGAAATAGGTAATTACCTAGGCTTAGCCGTTGAAACCGTTAGCCGTGTTTTTACCCGTTTTCAAAGTACACAAATGATTGCAGTCAACGGAAAGGAAGTTCATATTACCGATAGGCAACAATTATTAGAAGTTGCTGATTTAACTATCTATAATGCAGAAACAGGCAACAAGCTAATTGCTTCATAATTTCACTAATCCTAGATTACAGTGGACTAACTAAAACAAAAGTAAAACAAGAGGGTCGTAGTAATGCTTGATGAATTTTCGCTTAAGCAACTGATTAAAACACACAAAGACTTTCCTAAAAAAGGGGCTTATACACGTGATTTTTCAGCACTACTAAATGAAACAGGTGCTTTACACTTTATTACCAGTGAATTAGCTCAGCGTTACCTTAATACCAAAATCACACGAATTGTTGCGTTGAAAGGCCGTGGCACTATGTTTGCTGCTGTACTGGCTTACCGCCTTAATTTACCACTCGTCTTAATTAGAGATTTTGGTGAAGAACCTGGCGAAGTCCTTCATGAACGTGCGCCTAACAAATTAGGTGACCGCACCTTAGAAATGCGCCAAGGCATGATTAATGAAGGGGATAGAGTGCTGCTGTTTGATGACATTCTTGCCAGCGGCAGCAGTTTAGTAGCAGCTACAACACTGATACGTCGCCAAAAGGCTGAAGTACATGAAGTAGCTACTTTGATTGGTCTTCCTGACCACGGTGGTCACGAGCGCCTATTAGAGCTAGGTATTAGTGCTTATTCTGTTATGGCTTTTGAAGGCGAATAACCTTCTGAGCTAATAATTAAAATTAAGCTTCTATGTTAGGCTTCTATGGCCAGAGCATTAATTAGTTGTATTCGATCAGCTAAAGCTCTGGCTCTTTCTTCTTCCAAGCCGGCAAAATCAAATGCTTTAGTGTCTGCTAGTTGTGAAGGCGCTATATTTTGTAGTGCATTGGCCATTGTTTCTATGCGTGCTGGAAACTGTTTTTCCCAGTCAGCCAACATGCTTTTAATGATTTGGCGTTGCAGATTTTCTTGTGAACCACATAAATTACACGGAATAATAGGAAATTCCATGTATTCAGCAAAAGTTATAATATCTTTTTCACGGCTATAGGCTAATGGACGAATGACTATATTCTTTTTATCATCTGACAAAAGCTTAGGTGGCATAGATTTTAAACTACCACCAAAAAACAAGTTTAAAAATAGCGTTTCTAGCATGTCATCTTTGTGGTGGCCTAAAGCAATTTTAGTAGCACCAATTTTTTCAGCAAAGCCGTACAAGTTGCCACGCCGCAAACGTGAACATAATCCACAGGTTTTTTTACCTTCAGGAATTTTTTCTTTTACAATACTGTAGGTATCTTTTTCCAGTATATGATATGCCACGCCCAATTCTTCTAAATAAGCAGGCAGAACCTCTTCAGGAAAACCAGGTTGCTTTTGATCTAAGTTAACGGCGACTAATTCAAAATTAATGGGCGCATTTTTTTGTAATGCCATTAAAATATGTAAAAGTGTAAACGAGTCTTTACCTCCAGAGAGGCAAACCATAACCTTGTCACCTTCCTGTATCATGTTAAAGTCAGCAATGGCTTGCCCCACTTCACGGCGCAGGCGTTTTTGTAGTTTATTAAATTCCAGTCGGGCTTTGGGAAGTAAATCCTGCATCGTCGTTACCAGTCACCTAGTGATTAAAAGACGCAAGTTAACCAAAGTCCCATACAATGTAAATGGGTTAAAGCATTTTCTATCTTGCTTAGCCCTGCTAACATCTCCTAATTAGAAAAAAGATATTTAAGGCAAGCTAAGCTATGACTGCGTTACAGGAAACTAGACTTTTTGAAGACCTAATTGAAGTTTTACGTTCTTTTCCAGAAGGCATTAACGAACATGCCCTACTAAAAGCGTTAGATGAAAAGGGAACGATTAGCTTAGAAGCTGATACTTTCAGCGATAACGTAAAGCTCTTTCGTACCCACTTTTTGCTTTACAATGCCCTTTATCAATTAAGAGATAATTTGTGGCAAACAGGTAAAGGGCATTTAGAAATTACTGCGGTGCGTTTAAACTTATTACCTTATCAACCAGGCAGTGCCGCCCTGCAAGAACACGACAATATGCGTGACTATTATTTAGACATGGACATGCTAGAAAAAACCACACAACAAGACATAGAAACAGCACTGAATAGCTTCTGGAAACGCCTACATGCAGAGTCTATTTTTAGTGGCGGTGGTTTAAAAGCTAAAGCCCTTAAAACCCTAGGCTTACAAGAAGGCGTGTCGACTAAGGAAATTAAACTTAGCTACCGCAGATTAGCCATGCAGCATCACCCAGACCGAGGAGGCGATGCAGAAAAACTACAAGTTATCAACGAAGCAATGGAAGTGCTTCGCCCGCTGCTTAAGTAATTTTTGGAAAATAAAATTATGTTACAAAGAAACTTATTACTTTTAATCTTAACTTTAAGTTCATTTAGTCTACTTGCTGCTAAAGAAGAACCAGCAGCACCTACTAGCTATTACCACGCAACAGTACTTATGTACCACCACATAAGCACCAGCACACCACCTTCAACCAGCACTTCACCTGCTGACTTTATTAAGCACTTAGATATGCTCAAAGCAGATGGTTTTCAAGTTTGGCCGCTAGAACGTGTGGTTCAGCACTTAAAACGCCGCCGCCCAATGCCAGATAAAACCGCTGTTATTACGTTTGACGATGGCTATATCAGTGTTTACGAAGAAGCCTTGCCTATTTTAAAAGACCGCCAGCTACCTTTTACTATTTTTGTAAATGCTGATTTAATTAATGCCAACCACCCACTTTATATGAACTGGGCGCAGCTTAAAGAAGCACAAAAAACAGGCGGTTTAATTGCCAACCACACGCTTAGCCATGCTTATTTAATTCGCAAACTCGACGATGAAAACAATGTTGACTGGCTAGCCAGAGTGCGCCATGAAATTGATGGCAATCAACAGGAAATCATTAAAAACTTAGGCAGCGCACCAAAAATATTTGCCTACCCTTATGGCGAGTACAATGCTGAAGTTCAAAAGCTTGTGCAACAAATGGGCTATGTAGCTTTTGGTCAACAATCTGGCGCTGCTAACCCCTATTCTGGCTTATTGGCATTGCCCCGCTATGCCGCCAATGGCAGTTCTGCTAACCCTAGCAGCTTAAATGCTAAACTTAGCGCCTTGCCCTTCCCCTTGGTTAGCGAAGAGCCTACCTCAACCGTATTAAATGGCAACGATCGTCGCCCTAGCCTAGTGCTAACCATGTTACCTGGCGATTATCGACTTAAACAACTGCGCTGCTATGGCCCAGATGCACAACTACTTAACATAAAAACCAAACAATTAGCTGATGGTAACCTAAGAATTACTATTGATTCAGATAAAGACTTGGCAGTGGGTAGACCACGCTATAACTGCACAGCGCCCCACCTAACTGACAACCGTTACTTTTGGTTTACCCGTCAATGGCTAATGCCTAAAGTTGATGGCAGCTGGTATGACTTTTAATACAAGATGACTTCTAATAAAATATAGCCTTCAACAAAAAGCCACCTTAAAGGTGGCTTTTTTAATGCTTAGCTAACTGACTTAACGCATTTACGCAGGTAAAGCGTCATTTAATAAGCGTACATACATAAGCGCTGTCGTAATCGCATCACCCAAAGCCGTGTGGCGCTGCCCAACCATGGGCACATCTAACTTTTTGGCAATGGTTTCAAACTGCAAATTAGGCTCTATATTAGGTACAGCACGCTGCATTTTTTCTAGGTAGCAGTGCGACAACTCAATGGTTTTATTAGGCAAACTAAAGCCAAAGCGCGGGCGAATAAAGCGGTCCAATACTGTAATGTCGTATTGAATGTTGTAACCCATAATCGGACGATTACCCACAAACTCTAACAGCTGAGTTAACGCATCGGATAATATTTCGCCACCTAACAAATCCACACCCCGAATACGGTGTATCTTGATAGAGTCACCCGTTAAG
Organism: uncultured Halomonadaceae bacterium; assembly: GCA_964368615.1. Taxonomy (GTDB): domain Bacteria; phylum Pseudomonadota; class Gammaproteobacteria; order Pseudomonadales; family Halomonadaceae; genus Marinospirillum. The sequence goes on from CAYJCB010000001.1 coordinate 39,645, forward strand.
TTTTCAGGCTTTTGGAGTTTTATATCTAACTTGTCACTCGTCAGCACCTGAGTGCCTTTAATTTTTACTGCTGCAATAGACACCAATTCAGCTTTTTGTGTATCAAGACTGGTCATTTCACAGTCCAAAGCAACAACTTCATCGCCTGTATAAGGTTCAAACATAAAGGCGAATTCACTGTCTTTTTGGCTCCAGCGATCTGCTACTGTTCTTATTGTTTTAAGGACCATCTTACTTACCTCTCTAAGTGATAGCGATGAGTCATGACTGCTTTAAACTTTTTAACTAGATGCAAGGATTCACGCAGCAAGTCTCTATCTAGCTTATTAAGATCAACAGCGGAAATTAAATTAGCTTCCTCTGCACCTGCTTGCCCCTCAGCCGCTTTTAACTGCTGCTGCAAACGCAGCTGACTCATCACCGAAAGTGCTTCCGCTAAATCGTCAGCAAAATCTTTTTTAAGAATTTTAAGCCCTGCTAGTTTATCTAGGCGTATAAAAGTATTGGTCGCCTTAATTTTATTTTGGAGTGCTAAGGTACGCACACCATGCACTATAGGGAAGATACCGCCTTTTTTAATATCAATGCCGTCAGCATTTTTCAAACCACCAAAAAAAGTTAATGGCGTACTAAAATTACGAATTGGCATAGCAAAGTAAGAGTAAAATACATCATTGCCCATTAACTCAGTATGCAAGTTATCTCTAATACGGGTAAATAAGGCACTATTCCCAGCAATTGGTAAGCTATCGACATAAATGGCTAAATTCATTAAACCTACGCCATCAACCGAACTACTCCATTTCTTTAAACGCTTTTTCCAATTACTTTCTGTTGCCACCCATTCAGGGTTAGACACCATAATTTTGCCTTTACACAGCGGGTAGCCAAAATCTAAAAGGGTAAGCGTAAATTTATCCATATACTTTTGGCAGTCTGGCCAAACTAAATCATCGGCTAAAATTAAAGCGTTGTCTTGGTCAGTTTTTAAAACCTGTTCGCCACGGCCTTCACTGCCCATCACTAGCAAACAAACTTTGTCGTGATACTCGGCAGGAATAATGTATTCAAAAGCTTTGGCAATAATGCGACTGTTTAAAGCGGCAAGTAAATCCATCGCAAAACGAATTTTAACGCCCTGAGAGACCAAACCACTGACTAGGGCGGTAGTACCCTCAGAAGCACGTGCTAGCTCCTCTAGGTTGGTTGCGCGTTCGATCTGTAAGCCTATAACGTGCGACTGACTAGAGAAGAAACTTAACACATCGGTTAACTCAACCAAGCCAGCCAATTCAGCACCATCAAACACGACCACCCGTTGAATTTTATGGCGTGTCATCAAGACTAAAGCACTAAATAGAAAATCTTCTTTTTGCACCGTTAGCAGGTCATAACTGGCTAACTCAGAAATATCAGTGCTTAACTCATGATTATTAAGCACTACACTTTCTAGCAAGTCAGTACGCGTTACCATGCCATAGCGGCTAGCTTTATTACGTACTAATAAACAGTCAGAATGCTGTTCTCGCATGGTTCTAGTTGCTTCAAGAATACTAACACCTGACTCTAATACCACCGGCTTACGCATCACCGAATTGCCCACTTTAGCCAGCATAAACGCTGACATATCGCTACCACCCTGTTGCTGGCTGCGACGGCTTTCAATAATGCGAGATTTTTCAGCTAGGCTATTTTTAAAGTAGGCAGCAAAAGCAGCATTGCTTTCCATTAAAACTTCGAACACAGCTTTAGGAATTAGCCAAGCAATGGTTTCTTCAAGGGTACGAAAAGTATAGCGGCTGGAACCATTAATAATACTAATGGCACCAAACAAGTCTTCATGAGCATATTCGCGAATAACTCCACCATCTGCGTTATCTTGTAAACGCGGATCTACTTCAGCAACAGCACCTTTCATCACTACAAACACATGATTACTGGATTGCCCTGCTTCAATAATCACCTGATTATTACTAAAGTAACCAATATCTAGGCGGGTCAGCAGTTGCTGCTGTTCATCGTCGGTTAATAAATCGAAGGGTGGGTGGGTAATATCAAACTCATTGCTCATGGATATTGTTCCTTATTATTCTTCATGAGCAGGTTACGGAACATCAAGTGACCCGATCCTGCAATCACCTAAATCTAGCAAACCCTTGCGCTAGCTGATAGCTGGACTTTAGTCTCAAAACCCTAAATTCTTAGTACAGAGTGTTTGAAAAAGAAGGCTGTCTCTTTCCAGCTTTTCAAAAGTTGCAGGCTCTAAAACCTTACCCTTCTCATCTAACTCAACTTGTTCAGCTTTACTGCAATTTAAAAGGTAGAAATGATTTTCTAAACGGTCTAGGTGTTCTTGGTGCATTTCAAAGTAAATGTATTGCACCAGCTGCTGGCCATCTTGTTCAAATACACGCACATCATTGTCGATAAAAGTAAAATTACTCACAGCCGGATAAAAATAGCTCCAAGGCCGGAAAAAATCTGAATTACGCTCAACATCAATAACAATTGCTCTTTCAGGCAACTGCCCTAACTTAAAGTCATACCAAGCATAATTGTAATACGCTTGATATCCCAACATACCCATACCGGCAGCAACAGGCATAATCCATTTAGGTAATCTATTGCCACTGATTTTTATAAGTAAAAAACCAAATCCACCTAAAACTAGTCCTGAAATAAATACTGCAAGTAAATGCCAAATCATTATTTTCTCTCTAAATGAAAGTGGGCCTCCTTACGGAAGCCCACTGAACTTAACACAACTTAATTTTTACTGCTTAAATTAAGCTTCAGACTTTTTTGGGTAACGCATTGCTTCTACTGCATCTTGAAGTTTCTGAGAAGGCGCTTCAGTTGCACTAGATACAACAAATGCAGCGACAAAGTTAATTGTTGCACCAATCGCACCTACAGATAGAGGTGAAATACCCAAGATCCACTCGCTAGGAATGTTTTCAAGAGTGTTGGTTCCAGGAATAAAGAACCAACCAAGGTAGGTAAAGATATAGGTGATGGTGAACAAAGAACCCAACACCATACCTACTACAGCACCCTTGGCATTAACACGCTTGAAGAATACGCCCATCACCAATACAGGGAAGATGGACGAAGCGGCCATACCAAAGGCAAGTGCAACCGTTTGTGCCGCAAAACCAGGCGGATTAAGACCTAGCAAAGTAGCAATGGTGATAGCCCCGACCATTGAAATACGTGCGATCAACATTTCTGATTTATCGGAAAGATCCGGTTTCAGTGTATTTTTAATTAAGTCATGACTGACCGCCGACGAAATAGCTACCAAGAGTCCCGATGCAGTTGAAAGTGCCGCAGCAATACCACCCGCAGCAATCAAACCAATAACCCAGCCTGGTAAGTTAGCAATTTCAGGTGCTGCCAATACCAAGATATCGTTGTTGATGATTAGCTCGCTACCTTTCCAGCCTCTTTCAGCAGCAACAGTCTCACCAAACTCAGTATTCTTGTCGTTGTACAACTGAATACGACCATCGTTGTTTTTGTCTTCAAACGCTAGCAAACCAGTTTCTTCCCATTTCTTGAACCATTCAGCGCGATTTTCGTACTCAAGCGCAGGCTGATCAGTACCTTGTGGGTAGATTTTAGTAATTAGAGTTAGACGTGTCATTGCAGCTAAAGGGGGTGCAGTGGTGTAGAAAATTGCGATAAAAATCAACGCCCAACCTGCAGACCAACGTGCGTCAGAAACTTTAGAAACAGTGAAGAAGCGAACAATTACGTGAGGTAGACCAGCAGTACCTGCCATTAGTGTTAGCGTAAACAAGAACATATTCCACTTGTTAGATACATCAGCAGTATAGTCTTGGAAACCTAGTTCACGTACAACTTCGTTTAATTTCGCTAGTAAAGGTAAACCTGATTCAGTATGCGTACCAATGAAACCTAACTGCGGCATGAATTGACCAGTTAACTGCAAAGAGATAAACACAGCAGGAATAGTGAAAGCAAGGATCAGTACAACGTACTGAGCTACCTGAGTGTAGGTAACGGCTTTCATACCACCTAGTACCGCATAAAAGAATACGATAATAGAAGAAAAAATTAGACCTGTAGAACTGTCAACTTCTAGGAAACGAGAGAAAGCTACGCCCGCACCTGTCATCTGACCGATAACGTAGGTTAGTGACACGATTAGTAAGCTAATAACTGCAACTAAACGTGCTGCTTTACTGTCATAACGCTTGCCCACAAAGTCTGGCACTGTAAAGGTACCAAAGCTACGCAAATAAGGGGCTAGTAGCGTTGCAAGCAACACATAACCACCTGTCCAACCCATGATGAATGAGGAGTTTACATAACCAGCAGAAATAAGACCCGTTACAGAAATAAATGATGCGGCAGATAACCAGTCGGCAGCTGTTGCCATACCGTTAAACGCTGCAGGAACTTCACCACCAGCAATGTAAAACTCTTCAGTAGTTTTAGCACGTGCCCAAATAGCGATCCAAGTATAGAGGGCAAAAGAAGCACCCACGAACAGCAAGTTAATTGCAAATTGACTCATTCTTAGTCCTCCACGCCAAAATCTTTATCTAGCTTGTTCATTCTAATTGCGTAGAAGAATATTAAGCCTAGGAAAGTTAGAATTGAGCCTTGCTGAGCAAACCAAAAACCTAAGTCAGCACCACCAACACTAAAACCCATCAACATAGGTCGTAGCAAAATGCCAAAACCAACAGATACAGTTGCCCATATTACGAGGATAGTAATAGTTAGACGTAAATTAGCCGCCCAATATGCCTTATCTTTCTCTGATCTTTTATCCACCATAGTGACTCTCCACTTATTGTTATTTAGAGATTAGAAATTTCAATCCATTAAAAATTCCATAGCGCGTATTTTGCAAAAATAATGCTATAAATAAACCCCCGACCTTAGTCTTAACAAAAAAAACCAGCACCACAAAACCACATTAAATCGTTAAAAAACAAATGCTTACTTAAAAACTACCAACTAAAAGCATCATTAATTAGCAAAAAAAACTGTCATAATTTTAAACTACTGACCCGTTTAGCTTTTTTACTGACAATTAGCAGCAAATAAATGCACCTGATTTTAGCTGCAAAGTTGCGCATAATATGCAAAACCTGCTAATACCGAGAGAAAAAACCATGTTTGCTGGCTGGCAACTTATCCTATTTTCACTGGCATACCTGCTAGTTCTTTTTGCTATTGCTTGGCAAGGCGACCGTATAGCGCGTAACCATTACCATGCGCAAAGCCGCCCTTGGGTCTATAGCCTAGCTTTAACGGTTTATTGTACTTCTTGGACTTTTTACGGTGCTGTAGGGCAGGCAACGGGTGGGGGCTGGCTGCATTTAAGTATTTTTATTGGGCCTTTATTTACCTATTTATTTGCTTGGCCGCTGGTACTTAAAATATTTAGAGTCAGCAAAGCCCACAACTTAACGTCCATCGCCGATTTTATCGCCTCTCGTTATGGCAAATGGCAGCCTTTAGCCATTATGGTAACGGCTTTTGCGTTAGTTGGAACTTTGCCCTACATAGCTTTGCAATTAAAATCCGTCACTATGGCTTATGACGTTTTAACGCATTTCCCTCACCACCCTTTACCCACTAAAGGTTCTTTAACGCCAGTTTTTTCTGATACTGCCTTTTTTGTAGCCCTAGCCTTGGCAGTGTTTACTATTTTATTTGGTACGCGCCATATTGATGCGACCGAACACCACGAAGGCTTGTTACGCGCGATTGCTTTTGAATCGCTGATTAAGCTATTTGCATTTTTAGCCGTTGGCGTATTTGTTACTTGGAAGGTGTTTGGCGGTTTTGGTGATTTAATGAATAAAGCAGAATTCATTCAGCCACTTGAATCGCAATTAAATACCGCCAACTTTACCCAAGGCTTTATTGCCCAAACCTTACTGGCCATGCTGGCAATTATTCTTCTACCGCGTATGTTTCACGTTACCGTGGTTGAAAATGCGCATCGCAACGATGCACGTTATGCACGTTGGTTTTTACCTTTGTATTTAATTTTATTCGCCCTGTTTGTAATGCCGATTGCGACTGCTGGACTCATCACTTTCCCTGATGGCAGCGTAGAGCCCGACACCTTTGTACTTACCCTACCCTTATTTTTTGATTACGGCTGGTTAGCTTTATTGGCTTATATCGGCGGGTTTTCAGCGGCTACCAGCATGGCGATTATGGCAACCGTTGCAGTTAGCATTATGGTATCGAATGAAATTGTTATTCCAGCACTCTTAAAATACCGTTGGACTAACAGCAGCTCTCACAAAAGCTTTGGGCGTTTTGTATTGCGTACACGCCGCCTAACCATGCTCACCATCATGCTATTAGCCTATTTAACTTACCGCACCATTGCTGAATTTAATTCCCTTGCTGCAACAGGTTTTCTAGCCTTTGCTGCGATTGGGCAAATTGCACCAGCAGCGTTAGGCGGCATTGTTTGGAAAGGCGGCAACCGTTGGGGTGCAGCAGCAGGGCTAATCATTGGTGCAATTTTTTGGTGCTATACATTGCTGCTGCCAAGTTTAGGCATGGCAGACCTTGTAAGTAGTCAGCTGCTTAATAACGGGCCTTGGGGCATTAG
>CAYJCB010000001.1:46357-51403 GCA_964368615.1 uncultured Halomonadaceae bacterium
TTACGCAACCTAGCCGAAAGGTTTGTAGGCGCTGAAAGTGTTAAAAAAGCCTTTGATGACTATGCAACCAAGCGCAATCAAGCACTTTTAAAAGACGACGACCCTGCCAGCATAGAACTTATTCAGTTTACTGAACGCTTACTGGCAGGTGTGCTGGGCGCTTCTTCAGCGCGTATTGTGATGAGCTCTGCGTTGCAGGGTAAAGAAATAAAAATTTCTGATGTCATCTCTATCGTTGATGAAGCGTCGCAAGTTTTAGAATTTAACCGCAGCCTGTTGCAATCCACGATTGAAAACCTTTCCCAAGGCATTAGCGTGGTTGACCAACATTTAAACTTGGTTATTTGGAATCAACGCTACCTAGAACTATTTAATTTTCCAGATAATTTTATACGTGTCGGCCGCCCAGCCTTAGAAGTATTTCGCTATAACGCTGAACGTGGCGAATATGGCCCTGGCGACCCTGAAACCCATGTACAACAGCTGCTTGATAATATTCGTGATAGCGAATCACACCGTTATTTACGCTACCGTAAAGATGGCTCGGTACTTGAAATTCAGGGCAACCCTATGCCCGGCGGCGGCTTTGTGTACAGCTACCAAGACATTACGCAGCAAAAAGAAATCGAAGAAGCCTTGATTCAATCAGAAAACAATATTCGTATCTACACAGATAACGTACCAGCACTGATTGCCTATTTTGATACCGATTTAAACTACCTATTTACCAACCGTGCTTATGAAGAAGCGATGGGTATCGACCGTAACCATGTTATAGGTAAAGCGGTTTATAACGTGATGAATAAGGTTGAATACGAACAACGCCGCCCCTTTGTACATGCCGCCCTTGCCGGTAGACGGCAAACTTTTGAGCTAGAACTGCCTGGTAACTTTCGTTATGCCTTGGTTACTTACACGCCACATTTGGCAGAAACGGGCGAAGTGCTTGGTTTTTTTGCACTTTATCAAGACATTACCGAACGCCGCCTCGTTGAAATTGCGCTGCAAGAAACCAATGAGCACCTAGAAGAAAGGGTAAGGGAACGCACCTTAGCCTTGTCTGAACTTAATAGTGCCTTATTTAAAGAAAACCAAGTTAGAGCCAAAGCAGAAGAAGATATGCGGGTTGCCAAGCAACAGGCGGAAGATGCCAACACTTCTAAAACACGCTTTTTAGCCGCCGCTAGCCACGACTTATTGCAGCCTTTAAATGCGGCACGGTTATTTACTTCAGCCTTGGCTAATAAGGTACAAGAGCCTGAATTACAAAAAACCACCAGCAATATCGACAACTCGCTTAAGGCTGCTGAAGAATTACTCAGCACACTGCTGGATATTTCTAAGTTAGATGCCGGAGCGTTGCTGCCTAAAATTAGCGACTTCCCAATTAGTGAAATTTTAGACCCGTTAAAAGCTGAATTTAGTGTAATGGCTGATAACCGTGAACTAGCGCTGCACAGTATAAAAACCAAAGCTTGGGTAAAAAGTGATCCGCAAATGCTGCGGCGCATTCTACAAAACTTCCTATCCAATGCGTTGCGTTATACAGGTGAAGGGCGCGTATTAATTGGCTGCCGTCATTTAAAAGATGCGCTACGCATTGAAGTTTGGGATACAGGCCCAGGCATACCCGAAAGCCGGATTGGTGAAATATTTCAAGAATTCAGGCGCTTAGACACCCCCGACAAGCACAACGAAAAAGGCTTAGGCTTGGGTTTATCCATAGCCGACAGAATGTCTAAAGTGCTTAACCACCCCATTCAAGTCAGCAGTGTTTATGGCAAAGGCACAGTTTTTTCAGTCACCGTACCCAAGGTTGCCGCCCAAAAATACAGCAGCAACTTCTTGCCTGGTAAACGCAGTTTTAACACCCTAGAAGACCTTAATATTCTTTGTATTGATAACGAACCCTTAATTTTAGAAGGAATGCAGGCGCTACTTGAAGGTTGGAAGTGCCAAGTTGCAACAGCAGCAGATGAAGACCAAGCTTTAGACGTGATTAATCAACAATCACTCACCGATCGCACTGAAATTTTCTTAGCCGATTACCACCTAAACAACAATAAAACTGGCGTTATGGCGTTAAAATCACTGGAATATGAGTTAGATGAAAAGATTAGCGGCATTATTATTACTGCCGATAGAACAGACGAAATAGCCGATGAAGTGAGTGATGCTGGCTTTTTATTGCTACACAAACCAGTCAAGCCAGCAGCACTCAGGGCGATGATTACCCGCCTGTTGCAGACGCGCAAGCGCCTGCAAGCAAGGTAAGCTATAGCACTTAACAACTAAAGCACTTAACAACTAAAGCACTGAAAAGTTAAAAGCTAGTTAGTGACTCTTGGTGCTTCAACTTCAAGGCGCTTAGCAGCGATAACGGCTTGCGTACGCGAATGCACGCCTAGCTTACGCAAAATAGCCGTAACGTGGGCTTTAATGGTCGCTTCAGAAACATCTAATTCATAAGCAATTTGCTTATTTAACAAACCTTCAGTCAGCATATTTAAAACACGAAACTGCTGGGGTGTTAGCGAAGATAAAGCATCAGCAAAGCGCGCTTCTTCTTCACTAATTTCGTCCATATGACCAATCATTTCGGGTGGAATAAAAATCTCACCTTCAATCACTTGGCGTATGGCAGCGGCAATGGTGTCTAAAGACGAAGATTTAGGTATAAAGCCAGAAGCACCGTAATCAATCGCACGACGAATGACGTAATTTTCTTCGCTTCCAGAAACAACCACAACTGGAATGCCTGGATTAACTCCCCGTAAAAAGACTAGGCCCGAAAAACCATGGGCTCCGGGCATGTGTAAATCTAACAGGATTAAATCAGCATCAGGATTCTCTGCAACCGCTTGATGAACAGCTTCAAGGGTATCCGCTTCAACAATTTCAGCGTCACTTAAAGCCTGACGAACTGCCTGCTGTAAAGCGGCACGAAACAAAGGATGATCGTCCGCAACAATGATTTTTTGGCGTAAAGCCATTCACTAACCTCCAGTTCAGCAGTAAAAAACCTTAAGCATTATTATATTCCTACCCTGAATAATCAAGGAGCAATATAGTTACCGGCTTACTAGGCTGGTATCCATGCCTAAAAAATATAAGTGGCTTTTACACTGTAAACAAATGTAGCGCCGCCCACCCACTATCCAATTATGCCTTTTTAAGGTCAGCGCATGTTGTTTACCTTCACAAGCACAGGCGTAAAGGTAACTCATCTTGGCAGAACGTTTCACATCAAAGCTGTGTGTTCTTGACGGTGTTAATTGAAATACCTGCTGCATAATTTGCTGCCATTCAATACCATGCGGGCGAATGCCCCGACCATAAAGTACCCAAGCTAATAAATGTGCCACTTCATGTGGTACTACTTCGGCTAAAAAAGCAGCTTCATTTTCTTGCAACAAGACCGCATTAAAACGCAGTCTATTTTTTTGTAGCTCTGCAACACCGGCACTAAGACCGCGCAAATTAATAAGAAGCTCGGGGCGTGGGAAGGATTTAAGGTAATATTGCTCCGCAAGTAGATAGCAGCCCAACACTTTAGTGCGTAACTTTAAACCTAACTCGCTTTGCAGCGACATATTGAAAGAATTTTGCACACTTAACACCCTTAAATAGAGGCAGTAATGAATCAAGATAACGAATTACCCGAAATGTTACTCAATGACGACCAATTAGAACAACTTGATGAGCTATTAGAGTTTTTTTATAGCGAAGAAGAAGATGCTGACTTATTTATTACGCTAGGCTACGTTACTGCTCAAGCACTGCAACCAGCTGAGTTTGATGCTACTCATTGGCTAAAACAACTACTCAGCAAGCCTGTTACCGGCGCTCAGGGCGAACAACTTAGCGACCTGCTTACACTGGCAGCTAAAACAGCGCGTCAAGGATTTTACCAAGGCGGTGGAGTTGAGTTACCTTTTGATTTAGAAATGGAAACCGAAGACGACGAAGACGAAGTAACCGACTGGTGCGCAGGTTTTATGCAGGCCGTTTTTGAAGAAGAAGATGCTTGGTTTGCCACCAATGAACATGCCATTGCGGAACTGTTAATCCCGATTATGGCTTTATCAGGCTTATTTGCTGACGAAGAAGAATTCATTGAAATCGAAGAAGACCCACAACTTATGGGGCAACTGGCTAAACAGCTGCCCGATCTGCTGCTGGATATTTATTGCCAGATAAACGCACCCGAAGAAAAGCCTAAAACTAAACCATTAATGGGCAAACTTAAAAATAACCGTCGCCGCTAAAACGACTAGCCTTGCAGGGAACGCAGGGCATAAACATCAAAACGGTTAGCTTTGCCAACTAGGCTAAAAGTAGGTTTTTTACCCGCTAATTCAGGGGCTTTGCGCGGACGTTTAACCACCACGCGATGACTAGCTAATTCTAATGCTTGCTCTAACAACAAGCCTGCGTCTAAATCTTGCCCTACTAAATCTCTAAAAAACTGCATTTCTTTTTTAACTTGCGCGGTTTTTTCATTGCTAGGAAACATAGGGTCTAAATAAATAACTTGTGGTTCAAAATTGGCTTGTTGTACTAAAGCTGCCATGTCCAAGGTTGAATCACCTGTTAACAACTTAAAGCCTTTTTCTAACCAAAGTAAATCGTAATCACCTTTGGCACGCTGCAAAGCATCTTCCACCAAAGCGGCTACCCAAGGGTGGCGTTCAATGCCCACCACTTGGCAACCTAGCGAAGTAAGAATCACCGCATCGGTTGCTAAACCCAAGGTGGCATCTAAAATACGCGGTGACACACCCTGCTTTAAACCACACGCCTTGGCTAAATCTTGCCCACGCCCACCGCCTTGGCGTAAACGGTGTGCAGTAGCGCCAGCAGAAAAATCGACTCGAACTGGGTGAATGTTGGGAAAATCAGCATGAGCCAAGGCCAAACCTTGAGCATCATAAATTAAATATAAGCCAGCAACAGGCGCAGCAGCCACCAAAGGTAAATTAAGCTGTTCGCTCCAATAATTGGCTAAAGGAAATTGTTCAGAAGGAGCCTGTTTTAAAAAACCTA
>CAYJCB010000001.1:51503-54498 GCA_964368615.1 uncultured Halomonadaceae bacterium
GATTCGTTCGTTTGTGTACTCATCAGTTCTTTATACATAAATATCAATACGTTGCCATTCAAAGCGCCCCTGCTGCGACACTGCCCAATAGCCTTTTAAAGCCCTGCGAGCCGCTGCTGAAAGTTCACCTTCGTTAAAGTCAAAAGCTTCACCCGCAGCAATGTATTCAGCGTCTAATTCTGGCTGTAAACGCGCAGTAGAACTTAGAGAACTTGTAGAGGAGCTAGACTCTTCTTGACCATCGCTAACCGCATCAGGCTTGCGCTTACGCCGCTTAGTGGCTTGGGGCAAATACGTGGATAAAGAACCCTGAATACGCATAGGCTAGTTAACCATTAACTACCGTGAGTAACTTTATCACGTAAATAAATAGGAATGGCATCAGCAGCATCAACCCATTTACCTTGCTGCCAAGCCTTGTGTGCCAAATGCACTAGGGCCTTGGCAGAGGGCAAAATATCGGGTAGTTGCTGTTTTAACCTAGCAGCAACAGCGGCATTTAAGCGTTCAAAATAACAAGCACCCGACCCAACTAATGCCCAATCAGCTTGTGTAGCTAGCGTTTCAGGCAAGTTTACTAATTCAGGCACACTTAACTGTTCAGCCACTAACGCCACTGGAAAGCCCGCTTCGGCTTGCCAAGCACACCAATAAACTTCGTCCATACGCGCATCTAACAAAGTTAAAACTTTGCTAACACCCTGTTGATTTATCGCCGACCAAGCCATAGCTTCTAAAGTAGAAACAGGAATAACCGGCTTATCTAAAGCTAGAGCTAAGCCTTGAATACTGGCAGCAGCAATCCGCAAACCAGTAAAAGAGCCCGGCCCGCGCCCAAAAGCCAGCGCATCTAGTTGGCCTAAACTAACACCGGCTTTATTCAATAAACCTTTAATTTGCGGCAACAAAGCTTGTGCTTGCTGGCGTGGTAACAGCTGAAAATCTTCCAGCACCTCGCCATTTTGCCAAATAGCGACTGATCCCGCCTCGGTTGAAGTGTCTAAAGCCAGTATGCAAGTCATAAAAGATTAAGCGCCTAATACTTTAAAAATTTGCTGACAAATATCATCAACGCTACCCATGCCTTTTACCTGAGCATAAACAGGTGCTTGTGCTGCATCTTGCTTAGCCCAAGCTTGATAATACTGAACTAAAGGTGCGGTTTGTTCATGATAAACAGTTAAGCGGTGACGTACAGTGGCTTCGTTATCGTCTTCACGCTGAATTAAATCTTCACCTGTTACATTGTCTTTGCCTTCAACTTTAGGCGGATTATAAACTAGGTGATAAGTACGACCAGAAGCAGCGTGCACACGACGACCTGCCATACGCGCAACAATATCTTCATCTTCAACGGCAATTTCAACCACATAATCCAGTTTAACACCCGCTTCTTTCATGGCATCGGCTTGTGGAATTGTGCGTGGAAAACCATCAAACAAAAAGCCTTTGGCGCAATCGGGCTCATTAATACGGTCTTTAACTAAACCAATAATAATTTCATCAGACACTAGACCGCCAGCATTCATAATTTCTTTAGCTTTCAAACCCATTTCGGTGCCAGCTTTAACCGCAGCACGTAGCATATCGCCTGTCGAAATCTGTGGAATACCAAATTTTTCACAAACGTGCTGAGCTTGCGTACCCTTACCAGCACCGGGCGCTCCTAATAGAATCAGACGCATACTTGTCTCCTTTACATAATTTTGTTAAAAGTTTTTGTTAAGTGGTTGTGTAAAAAGTTGTGTAAAAAGTATTTTCTTGAAAGAGATTCTTCTTAAAAATAAATATAAAAAAATTAGAAAAAAATCAAGATAAGACAATACATGGAGTCCCCGAAGCTGACAAGCGTCTAGAACTAATAGTCTAAACATAATAAAGCCTTTGTTTACTGATAAATATTAGTTTAATCAACCTGAAAAACACTGATTGCTTGCTGTAATTGCCCCGTTGTAGATGCTAATGCCTGACTAGAACTTGCTGTTGCCTGTGCGCCTTGCGCACTTTCATCGGCACCATCACGAATACGACTTAGATTAGCGTCTATCTCAGCTGCCACTGCTGATTGTTGCTCTGCTGCGGTGGCTATCTGCTGGTTTTTAGCATCAATTTGTTGCACTGCTTGCAAAATATGCCCCAAAGCTTCGCTTACCTGATGGGCTTGTTCAGCGGTTAATTCTGCTCGATCGTGGCTTTTTTCAATGTGCCCTACAACACTGGCAACCCCTTGATGTAAGTCGGTAATAATTCCTGCAATTTCATGGGTTGAAGCCTGAGTTCGACTAGCCAAAGAACGCACTTCATCGGCTACCACAGCAAAACCGCGCCCCGCATCACCGGCTCTGGCTGCTTCAATTGCCGCATTCAACGCCAATAAGTTTGTCTGTTCTGCTATGCCTTGAATAACTTCTAAAGCACTACCAATACGCGAACTGCGTTCCACCAAAGACTTACCCGCGCCAGCTGCTTCTTGTAAGGAAGCTGCAAGGCGTGACATACGCTCGCTCATTTCACCCGCTAAAGCTTGACCCTGCTCTGCCTGATAACGTGCTTCAACTGCTGTGTTGGCTGCATCAGCAGCATGTTCGGCTACTTCTGTGGCGGTAGCACTCATTTCATTCATAGAACTAGCCACCAACTCAGTTTCCTGCTGCTGAATACGGCTAGTTTGCTGTGCTTGCCCAGCAGCCACAGAAACCAAGTTAGCCTGTTGAGTTACCTGCTCAACACTGCTTCTAACCGTAAACACTAGCTCACGCATTCTAGCTGCCATACTGGCAAACGCTTCGGTCAGCACCCCCGTTTCATCGCAACTGGCAGTTTTGGGTGCAACACGTAAATCACCACCAGCAAGGATTCTTACACTGGTTAATAAACGGCGCATATTGCTATGAATGGATACATAAAAGCAGGAATACAAATAACCTATCGCAAGCACCTGCAATAAAAGTAAAACACCCATCGTCCATAAGCGTTTAGCTTGGGCAACTTCAGC
>CAYJCB010000001.1:54598-69776 GCA_964368615.1 uncultured Halomonadaceae bacterium
GCAATAAAAGTAAAACACCCATCGTCCATAAGCGTTTAGCTTGGGCAACTTCAGCTTGCAAACCCAAACCATCACGCTCGTGTTGAAGTTGGCGTAAGTCATTCCACAACTGTTTAGTCTGCATACCACTCAGCAGAATCAACGGTAGAAGAAACAACAAAGCAATTAAGGTAAATTTTTGGAAGTACACCAGGCGATTCATAAAAGCCATGCCCGGCATTAGAAATGCTTTTAACATAGTTCAACCCTCGGTAAGGTATCCTATTATTTTTGTTGGAACCTTTGACTAACCTTAACGGATCATACAGAAAAATCAAACGCATGTTTTAATTTTTGTTTGAAAAAAACTTCCGTGGTTAGCGGAAGTTCTTTATTTTTTACAAATAGCCTATATAAAACAACTAGATAAGCTAAAGCAGCATTTTACGAATATCACTTAATTGCTGGGCAAGGTAAGCCGTAAAACGCGCAGCATCAGCGCCGTTAATCGCACGGTGATCGTAAGACAGCGATAAAGGCAGCATTAGGCGTGGTAAGAAAGCCTTGCCGTCCCAAACGGGCTTCATACTGGCTTTAGACACACCCAAAATAGCTACTTCTGGCGCATTAACAATCGGCGTAAACGCTGTACCACCAATCGAACCTAACGATGAAATGGTAAGACAACCCCCTTTCATATCGTCGCCTTTAAGCTGCTTCTTTTGCGCTCTAGCGGCTAAGTCAGAAGATTCTCTGGCTAGCTCATACACACTCTTTTTGTCAGCGTCTTTTACCACTACCACTAACAAACCATCGGGCGTATCCACTGCAAAGCCTACGTTGATGTATTGCTTCCAAATTAAAGTATCGCCAGCTGCACCCAAAGACACATTAAACTGCGGGAAGGCTTTTAACGCTAAAGCTGCTGCTTTAATCATAAAGGGCAG
The DNA here is from genome assembly GCA_964368615.1 of uncultured Halomonadaceae bacterium. Classification (GTDB taxonomy): domain Bacteria; phylum Pseudomonadota; class Gammaproteobacteria; order Pseudomonadales; family Halomonadaceae; genus Marinospirillum. The sequence continues at coordinate 55,525 of CAYJCB010000001.1, forward strand.
CGGTGTTAAACGCGCACCCTGCTTTTCAGCTTCAGCTTTCATAGATTTACGGAATTCTTCTAAATCCGTAATATCGGCTTCATCAAACTGGGTAACGTGTGGCACATTCAACCAAGAACGATGCAAGTTAACCGCACCGGCTTTTAGCAAACGTCCCATGGGCTTTTCTGTAATTTCACCAAACTGGCTAAAATCTTGCACTGGAATCGGCGGAATACCTGCACCGCCCACCGCTGCTGTGCCACCCGTGGCTTTAGTCTGCTGCATGACTTGCTTAACAAAGTTCTGCAAATCTTCTTTAACTATGCGTCCTTTCGGACCAGAACCAGTTACCTGCGTTAAATCCACACCCAGTTCACGGGCTAACAAACGTACCGCAGGGCCAGCATGAACTTTACCCGAAGCAAGACCAGCAACGTCAGCTAGCGGTGCAACCCTTGTTGGATTGCTAGTCGGTAAAGAAGACACTATATCTGATGCTGATGCCGGTACTGTTGCCGGTGCTGTTGCAACAGAAGCAGCAGGTTTAGCAGCAGAAGTGGCAACAGGTGCTGCAGCGCCAGCCACTTCGATGTAACCAATTAAGTCACCTTTAGAAACCTTGTCGCCAACTTTAACGGCTAGCTCAACCAGTTTACCGGCAAAAGGGCTAGGCACGTCCATGGTGGCTTTATCGGTTTCTAACGTCATCAGCGCATCTTCAACGGCTAACTCATCGCCCACGCTGGCAGCTACTTCAACAATTTCAACGGCTTCGTCACTGCCTATATCGGGTACGCGAATTTCTTGGCGGCTAGGCGCTGTACCTGTTGCAGCAACAGCAATCACGGGGGCAGGCTGTTGAACAGCAGCAGGTTCTGCCGTTTTTTCAACCTTTTTCTCAACAACAGCACCTTCGACTTCTATTTCAAAAATCGGTGTGCCTTCGGTTACTTTATCGCCAAGGCTAATTAACACCTTGCTAACAATACCTGCCACTGGGCTAGGAATGTCCATGCTAGCTTTGTCAGACTCCAGCATAATCAGCGTCGTTTCTACTTCTACACGGTCACCGACCTGAACATTAATTTCAATGACTTCAACAGCGTCACTGCTGCCGATATCCGGCAGCTTAATAATTTCGTTACTCAAAATTTATCTCCTGAATTCGGTTGCGGTCGTTACTTTTCAACAAGTGCTTAGCAATACCCTTAACAATACAAGGGATCAGCTTTAGTAGGGTCGATACCGTACTTAGCCATTGCTTCGCTCACTGTTTTCACAGGGATTTCACCACGGTCAGCCAAGGCTTTTAGTGCTGCAACCACCACAAAGTAACGATCCACCTCAAAGAAATAACGTAATTTTTCGCGTGTATCTGAACGACCAAAACCGTCAGTGCCTAATACTTTATAATCGGTTGGCACCCAAGCGCGTACTTGGTCAGCATAAAGCTTCATGTAATCCGTTGCAGCAATCACTGGGCCTTCACGGCCTTCTAGCTGTTGGGTAATAAAGGCTTTTTGCGGCTCTGCTTCTGGGTTTAAGAAGTTAAAGCGTTCAACTTTTAGTGCATCACGGCGCAGCTCGTTAAAGCTAGTCGCACTCCAAATATCGGCTTCAACACCCCAGTCAGCTTTCAGCAGTTCAGCAGCGCGTTCAACTTCACATAAAATAGTGCCAGAACCAATCAGCTGTACTTTTTGCTTAGCCTTAGCACCTTCGGTTAACAAGTACATACCCTTGATAATCTGCTCTGCAACATCGGGGCGATCAGGCATTTCAGGGTGTGCATAGTTCTCATTCATCACGGTAATATAGTAGAAGCAGTTTTCTTTGGCTTCATACATACGGCGCATACCATCTTGAATAATCACCGCTAGCTCATAGCTATAAGTTGGGTCATAGGTATGGCAGTTAGGAATCATCGCTGCTTGCAAATGGCTGTGACCATCTTGGTGCTGCAAACCTTCGCCGTTCAGTGTTGTACGACCGGCTGTACCGCCAATCATAAAACCACGGGCTTGCAAGTCACCCGCTGCCCAAGCCAAGTCGCCAATACGCTGAAAACCAAACATCGAGTAATAAATATAAAAAGGCACTAGCGCGTAGTTGTTATTACTGTAACTGGTGGCGGCTGCCATCCAAGCCGACATAGCGCCTGCTTCAGTAATACCTTCTTCCAACATTTGCCCTTTTTGGTCTTCCTTGTAGTACATAATTTGCCCAGAATCTTCTGGCTTGTACTTCTGGCCTTTCGCCGCATAAATACCTAGCTGGCGGAACATACCTTCCATACCAAAGGTACGCGCTTCGTCTGGCACAATCGGCACAACACGGTGACCAATTTCTTTGTCTTTGGTTAAGCCGGTTAAAATTCTGACAAACGCCATGGTTGAAGAAATTTCACGGTCTTTAGTACCTTGCAACATAGCTGCATAAGTTTTATCGCTTAATGCTGGCACTTTTAAGGCTTCAAAATCAGCACGGCGCGACGGCACATAACCATTTAAGGCTTCACGCGCACGGTGCATATAGCGCATTTCTGGGCTGTCATCTTCTGGCTTATAAAAAGGTACATCTTCTAGCTGTTTATCACTTAACGGAATACCAAAACGGTCACGGAATTTTTTCAGGGTATTTAATTCCAGCGACTTAACCGAGTGAGTATCGTTACGCGACTCACCCTCAGCACCCGTGCCATAGCCTTTTACTGTGTGCGCTAAAATAACGGTTGGGCGACCATTGGCGTTATGCACTGCCTCATGGTAAGCCGCATAAACCTTGTAGGGGTCATGCCCACCACGGTTTAAGCCATAAATATCTTCGTCCGATAAATCATCGACCATTTTCTTTAGTTCAGGGTTTTCACCAAAGAAATGTTCGCGCGTATAAGCACCACCGTTGGCCTTGTAGTTTTGGAATTCACCATCAACTACTTCGTCCATACGCTTTTGCATTAAGCCTTTGGTGTCTTTTTCAAACAGCGGATCCCAATGGCGACCCCAAACCACTTTAATCACGTTCCAGCCAGCACCACGGAACACGCCTTCAAGTTCCGACATAATCCGGCCATTACCACGCACTGGGCCATCAAGGCGCTGCAAGTTACAGTTCACCACAAAAATTAAGTTATCGTAGTTTTCACGACCTGCTAGTGAAATAGCACCCAAAGATTCAGGTTCATCACACTCGCCATCACCCATAAAGCACCAAATTTTACGATCCAGCAGCGGTTTTTGTTCACGCGAATCTAGGTACTTCATAACCCGCGCTTGGTAAATGGCTTGAATAGGACCTAAACCCATAGAAACGGTGGGGAACTGCCAGTATTCTGGCATCAGCCAAGGGTGTGGATAAGATGAAATACCCTTGCCGTCAACTTCTTGACGGAAGTTATCTAGCTGCTCTTGGCTTAAGCGACCTTCTAAAAAGGAACGCGCATAAATACCCGGTGCGCTGTGACCTTGGAAATAAATTAAGTCACCTTCAAAATCATCTTTTGGTGCGCGGAAGAAATAGTTAAAACCCACATCGTAAAGGGTAGCGCTAGACATAAAACTAGAAATATGGCCACCAATGCCAGGGTTAGCGCGATTGCCACGCATCACCATTGCCATGGCATTCCAGCGAATTAACGAACGAATGCGGCGTTCCATAAACACATCGCCAGGCATACGTTGTTCACGCGACACAGGAATCGTATTGCGATGCGGTGTAGTAATCGAAAAAGGTAGCTGAGAACCATCACGGCGCATACGTTCTGCTAGTTGAGTTAGCAAAAACTTACCGCGCTCTTCGCCTTCATTTGTAAGTACCGAGTCCAGAGAATCTAGCCACTCTTGAGTTTCTACTGGATCTAGGTCTTTAACCTCCTGATTCATATAACTTCTCCACTTGTATTTTGTATCAAATTAACAGCGAATATAGCCTGACTTGTAACTTAACTACACAACTTACCCATCAGACTCTTTATAAAGCTAAAAATTACCGACCAACACTCAATAAAACAGTATAAAACTTATCTTTTTTGCTGCACCGCAACATCAATTGGCTTATTTTATAATGACTTAGCAAAGCATAACCGCTTTGCTCGATGTTTGTAATTTTACTACAAAACGAAGTAAAAAAAAGCACTATCCTATAAACAGTGCTTATAACAAATATTAAAACCAGAAAATAACACCAACAGCAGTCACTGCAACCCACACAGCCAGCGAACGCCAAACTCTTTCTCGTAAACCAGCCAACTCTTCTTCTGCTGCATCAGTCATCATTTCTGGACGCTGATAATAGGCCGATTCAGTATCTTCGCCGCGACTCAATAAGCCATAGCCTGTCATCAATTGGCGATTCAAAAAAACTTCAGTCGACAGCTTCCAACGGAAAATATCACCCATAAATTGCCGAAAACCCAACAAAGGCCGTCCCGTTAAGCCTAGCGTTAACCCCATTAACCTTGCAGCTGGCCAGTGCATAACTTGCTGAAAACGTACCACCTGTTCTTCGCAGCAGGTTAATGCAACACCTTCTTTATCTAGCTGATTAGCTTCTTTACGCGCATTAGTAATGGCTTGTTCGGTTAAACGCGCCATAAGCACACCCACAGGTCCTAATAATAAATACCAAAATAAGACTAAAAACAACCGATCAAAAGCAAATACAACTAAGCGTGAAATAACCCTAGCATGTAATTTTCCATCATTTTTTTGATGCGATTCATGCAAAGGTTCACCTAAAACTTCTGCTGCATAATAACTAGCCGCTTGCTCATCACCTTGGCGCCACGCAGCAATGTAGCGTTCAATCCATACCAAATCACAACGCCTACCTAAAGCATAAATCACCGTTAATAAATGAATTGCCAAAACTGGCAGGTACCAATACACACCATCTAACCACCAAAGTAACAGCCACAAAAGCAGCACCAACGGCATAACACAGAGTAAAAAAACCACTGACGAACCCAAGCCTTGCTGCAAACGCTTAGCAATAAAAACCTGCCAAGCATTAAAAGTTTTATCTAAGGGCAGCGTTAACTTTTGTCCATAAAAATTACGCAGCAGCAAGACTGCTAACATTACAAAAAACTTCATTCACCACTCCTTAAAAAACATTTAAATTCTGCTGATAAGCTTGCCAATCAAACGCTTCGCCTGGATCTGTTTTTCGATTCGGTGCAATGGCATCATGCCCACAAATGCGTTGTTTATTTAACAAAGGATATTTGGCTAAAAGTGCTGCGGTTACTGCTGTTAGCTGTTTATATTGTACTTGAGTATAGGGCTGATTATCTGACCCTTCTAATTCGATACCTAAGGCAAAATCGTTACACGCTTCGCGACCTTCAAAACTAGACACCCCAGCGTGCCAAGCGCGTTTATCGAATGCCACAAACTGCACTAGCTCGCCAGTGCGGCGAATCAACAAATGTGCAGACACTTCTACACCCTGTAAATGTTCAAAATAAGGGTGTGCAGCAGCCGGTAAACAGCCAGTAAATAACTGTTCAATGCCTTTTCCACCATAAGTTAAAGGCGGCAAAGCAATGTTGTGAATCACCAGCAGGCTAATTTCAGCACTGGGGCGCTCGTTAAAAAAAGGCGACGAGCAATGCCTTGCAGCTTTTAACCAATGATTTTCAATCTGCATTATACTTCCTAAATCTTAGCCATTTAAAACTTGCGGAGCCGTTATGAAAGACTACATCACCTTACAGGTACAACAAGCCCTAGCCGAAGATATTGGCAGCGGTGATATTACCGCGCAACTTATTCCTGCTGAAACGTTAAGCCAAGCAAAGGTAATTACCCGTGAAGATGGCGTGTTCAGTGGTGGCGCTTGGGTAACAGAAGTGTTTAGGCAATTAGATTCACGCGTCTTAGTATCGTTATTGGCTAAAGAAGGCGAAAGAGTAATTGCCGGACAAACCTTGTTTAAACTAGCAGGCCCAGCCCGCGCTTTGTTAAGTGGCGAACGTGCCGCGCTTAATTTTGTACAAACTTTATCTGCCACCGCCACCCGTTGCCGCGAATATGCCGACCTAGTGGCACACACCCAAGTGCGTTTATTAGATACGCGCAAAACTTTGCCAGGCTTACGTTTAGCCCAAAAATATGCGGTTACTTGCGGCGGCTGTTTTAATCACCGCATGGGTTTATACGATGCTTTTTTAATTAAAGAAAACCACATAGCCGCAGCAGGCAGCATTGCCAAAGCCGTAGCAGCAGCCAATAAGCTAGCACCGGGCAAATCCGTTGAAGTGGAAGTAGAAACCTTTAGCGAACTCGACCAAGCCCTAGCAGCGGGTGCTGATTGGATAATGCTCGATGAATTCTCAATCGAAGACACGCGCAAAGCAGTGATTCAAACCGCAGGTAAAGCCAAACTAGAAGCCAGTGGCGGCATTAACAAACGCAACCTAGTGGCTGTGGCTGAAACTGGTGTGGATTATATTTCGCTGGGCATTTTAACCAAAGACATCAACAGCCTAGATTTATCCATGCGAATAATTCAGTAAAAAAAATGGTTTAACCTAACCAAGCTTACTAAAAGCTCAATGGGTTAAACCATTTTTAGAATACCTTCCCAAAGCGTAATTAATTCTGATAAATAAAGTTAGTAAACAACACTTCAGCCACTAAAGGCTGCCCAACTTCACGGGTTAACGCTTCGTTTAATGCCTGCAATAACTGCTGACGCACCCGCTCCTGACCATTAGGAGTGACCACGTTATTTTCATTTTGTCGCGCTAAAACCAATACCACTGTGTTGCGGACCAGCGGCAACTGTTTTTCTATAACAGCCTGAGAAGCCAAACCGTCTACCATGAGTGTCATATCAACTTTTACATATTTTAAACGCCCAGGGCCACCATAATTCGTAACAAAACCAGGCTTTAAAGGCACATAATAAGTATCCGACAAACTCACTTCATCAGCAGCCACCACAACCGAGGGTGCAGCAAACAACATTAGAGCCAAAACTAAAAACAAGGCACTAAAACGCATAATTAACTCCCTGAAATACGTAACTTGTTAAAGACTAACCTAACCCTAAAGTAAAGACTGTATAAAAGCTGTAAAGCTATTAGTCTAAGCTGATACCTAGGTTACTAAAACCCTGATTATACGCTAACTCACGCAACTGACGAATTAACACTGGGTGCGGTATATTCGCTGAACTTACCTGCGCTAATAGCTCATCTTGAAAGGCATTCTCATCGTCCATTAACGGCTGGTTTCTTAACCAAACGCTTTCATGCGCTTCGTCAAAATCTTCTGGCAACTGCTTAATCAAAAACTGGCGCACGGTAGAGCGCGACAACTTACTGGCACGAATGGCATTTTCTTCATCAGTTTGTAATGCTTGCTCAATGGCTAATTCCACAGCAACAGCAGCATCTAAAGCAGGGTAAACGCCATAAACCTCATAAGCATCGGGGTCGGGCTGTAATTCAGGCAATTTTTCTTGCTGCACCGCCCAGTTAATTTTAGCTTCTTTACTTAACTGACTTTCCCACAATAAACCTAATAGCTTATTTAAAGCACCGGCTTCACCAAACTCAACGGCTTCACAAAACAACTGGTAATTCACACTGCTGCGCTGCGCCAAGGCAGTTATAAAAGCCAACTGCTGCCAAGGGCTTAAGGCACGCAACTGCTGGTTAAACGATAAAGGCTTAATATCAGTCATTTAAGCTTCCCAACCTTCGGCACGGTGTTTAGCTTGCAAGGCTACATAATTGGCTGCTGAATAGCTAAAAAAACCACGTTCTTTTTCAGTAATTTCACGTAATTCACGCGCTGGATTTCCGGCATAAACATAACCGCTACGCAATTTTTTATTAGGTGGCACTAAAGCGCCAGCCGCAATAATGACTTCATCTTCAACAACCACGCCGTCCATCACAATCGCGCCCATGCCCACTAAAACACGATTACCCAGTGTGCAACCGTGCAAAATCGCTTTATGCCCAATGGTCACTTCTTCACCAATAATCAGCGCAAAGCCACCGGGGTTATAATCGCTAGCATGAGTAATGTGCAGCACAGCGCCATCTTGTACGCTGGTTGCACGGCCAATACGAATCGCATTCATATCACCACGTATCACCACCATCGGCCAAACAGACACATTTTCGCCCAACTCAACATCACCTATAACCACTGCAGTGGGGTCTACAAACACACCGTCTGCAAGTTTAGGCGTTTTACCCTGATACGTTCTTATTGTCATTGATTCACTCCCCATGTTTTTAGTAACGAAGGTTTTTAGTAAAAAAGGTTTTAATAACGAAGATTTCAATAAAAAACCTGCATAGCAAAATAATTAATTTATTACGCTAAAGTCTGCCAGCTTAACGCCAAGTCGAGTATTTGTCAGTTGAAACACTCAAGCCTAGCCCTCATATCTATTTAAATAGTCATTTATTTGCTACAGCCAGTTATTTTCTATGGAGTTTTTTATGAATGCCAGTAATCCGCTGCTGAATATCACCGACTTACCCCCTTTTGATAAAATTCAGCCAGAACACATTGTTCCAGCCTTAGAGCAGTTGTTGGCTGACAACCGCGCCACAGTAGAAGCAACGCTTAAAGCCGCACAAGCTAGCAGCAGCCCAACTTGGCAGCAGTTAATTACGCCGTTAGAAGAAGCCAGCGATCGCTTGTCCAGAAGCTGGTCGCCTGTTGGGCATTTAAATAGCGTAAAAAACAGCCCTGAACTGCGTGAAGCCTATCAAGCGTGTTTACCTAAACTTTCAGAATACGCCACTTGGTTTAACCAAAACCCTGAACTTTTTAACGCCTACCAAGCCCTTGCTAACAATGCCGAAGAACTTAACGCCACCCAGCAAAAAATGCTTAGCAACGCACTTAGAGATTTTCGTTTAAGCGGTGTGGATTTACCTGAAGCCAAAAAACAGCGTTTTGCCGACCTGCAACAACGCCTTTCGGAATTAAGTAACCAATTTTCTAACAACGTTTTAGATGCGACCCAAGCTTGGACCAAGTTAATCACCGATGAAAACCAATTAGCAGGCTTACCCGAAACCGCCAAAGCATCAGCAGCCGCAGCAGCGCAAGCCAAAGGCGAAACTGGCTGGTTATTCACCTTAGACTTCCCCAGTTTTCAGCCAATAATGACCTATGCAGACAACCGTGAACTGCGCCAAGAAGTTTACACCGCCTTTGTTACCCGCGCTTCCGACCAAGCTGCTAACACTACTTTTAACAATGCGCCCTTAATGGAAGAAATTCTGGCGCTTAAAGCCGAAAAAGCCCAGCTGCTAGGGTTTGAATCCTTCGCGCACCTTTCTGTTGAAAAGAAAATGGCGCGTAGCCCTGAAGAAGTTTTGGCGTTTTTAAACAACCTAGCCGCCAAAGCTTACCCACAAGCGCAACAAGAATTTGCCGAATTAGCAGATTTTGCCCAGCAGCAAGGTTTGCATAAACTCGAAGCTTGGGACGTGGGTTATTATTCAGAAAAACTACGTTTAGCCCGTTATGACCTAAGCCAAGAAACGCTACGCCCATGGTTTTCAGCCGATAAAGTTACCGCTGGGCTGTTTCAAGTTATCAGCAAGTTGTTTAACGTTGAATTTAAGCCTGATGCAAGCGTTGCCACTTGGCATAAAGATGCCCATTACTACCAAGTGCTGCGTAACGGTAAGCAGCTAGCTGGTTTTTATTTGGATTTATTTGCGCGTGAAGGTAAGCGTGGCGGTGCTTGGATGGACGTTTGCCGTGACCGTCGCTTAACGGCTGCTGATGAAATTCAACTGCCAGTGGCTTATTTAAACTGCAACTTCACCCCACCCGTTGGCGACCAGCCCAGCCTGTTAACCCACAACGAAGTAACCACCCTGTTTCACGAATTTGGGCACGGCTTGCACCATATGCTAACCAAAGTTGATGTGCCAGACGTGTCGGGCATTAATGGCGTGGCGTGGGACGCTGTTGAACTACCTAGCCAGTTTATGGAAAACTTTTGCTGGGAAAGGGAAGGGTTAGATTTATTTGCCAAGCACGTTGAAACGGGCGAACCACTGCCGCAAGACCTGTTTGAAAAAATGCTTGCTGCCAAAAACTTTCAATCCGCAATGCAAATGGTGCGCCAGCTAGAATTTTCGTTATTTGATTTCCGTCTGCACCTAGAACTTAAACAGCCGACTGCTGCTGCGGTTCAAAACTTGTTAGATGAAGTAAGAAAAGGCGTTAGCGTCGTGCCTGCTGCAGACTTTAACCGCTTCCAAAATGGCTTTTCACACATTTTTGCAGGCGGTTACGCAGCAGGTTATTACAGCTATAAATGGGCGGAAGTTTTGTCTGCTGATGCCTTCAGTGCTTTTGAAGAAAAAGGCACTTTTAATGCAGAAGTAGGTCTACACTTCTGCCAAAGCATTCTTGAACAAGGCGGCTCACAAGACGCGATGGATTTGTTTATTAAATTCCGTGGTCGTGAACCCAAAATTGATGCGCTGCTGCGGCACTCAGGCATTACTGCTGCCTAATTTTTAATGCTTTAATTGATAGCAACTGAACTTATTAACTTCTTATAAAACAGGAATCAAACATGCAATTTACTAATTTTATGGACAAGTACCCCACCCACCATGTGGATATTTTAAAGGCTGACACTCAATTCAAAAGTGTTGATGATTTTCTTAAATTCTTCAGCGACAAAATTGAAGCCAATCCGTTGGCAATGAAAATTGCTGAATTCGACCACTATGCACACACTAGCTCTTTGCCAGAAGGCGAAATTGCGCCCAACATCAGCGCCGCTAAGCAAATTATTTTTTGCTTTGGTATTAAACTGCCTAGCCCGATTGCGATGGGGCCGCGTCCGCGTTCGATTGGTATTTGCGAATTGGAAGACCGTTTCACCATCGTATTTTTAGAAGCGCCTAACCCTGCCATGCATAAAACCATGTTGGAATGGATGAGCGAACTTAAAAAGTAAGCATGAACACCCAGCAAATCACGAATACCCAGCAAATAAAGCTGAATGGTTTAGGCAAAACCCTTTACCAAATGACTTGGCCAATGCTCTTCGGAGTGTTGGCTTTAATGAGTTATCAACTGGTCGATGCCGCTTGGATTGCCGTTTTAGGTGTCGACCCGCTGGCGGCTTTAGGCTTCACCCTACCCGTGCAACAAATTATTATTGGCCTACAAATTGGCTTAGGCATCGCTACTACAGCAATTATTTCGCGCACCTTAGGCGCAGGGCATCAACAGCAAGCCAAGCAACAAGGCGGTTTAATTTTACTGATTGGCACAGGGTTGCTGGCAGTGCTAAGTGTGTTAGTTTGGTTTGCACGGCATTTAATTTTAGATTTTTTAGGCGCAGATGAAAGCCTAAAACCCATGATAGAAAGCTTTTGGCTACCTTGGCTGTTAAGTGCTTGGCTGGGGGCGGTGGTGTATTTAGGTTACAGCCAACACCGCGCCAATGGCGATACCCGCTTTACGGGCTTGATGATGGTCTTAGTCAGCAGCCTTAACTTAATTTTTGACCCACTGTTTATTTTTACTTTTGGCTGGGGCTTAAACGGTGCAGCTTGGGCAACCGTAGCGGCTTTTGCGGTGGGTGGCATTTTTACCTTTCCACGTTTATGGAAAAGAAACTTAATTAGCCTAAATTTCACCCAATTAAATGGCCTAGCCGAAATGCGTGGTTTGTTTGCAATGGCAGCGCCAGCAGCACTCAGCCAGTTAATGCCTGCTTTTGCCGCTTTATTAGCCACAGGTTTAGTGGCTAGTTTTGGCATTGCAGCAGTCGCTGCTTGGGGCTTGGGTACGCGTTTAGAATTATTTTCTATCGTTATCGTACTGGCGTTAACCATGTCTTTACCACCCTTACTGGGGCGTTTTGCAGGCGCAAAAGACTGGGCAGCGGTAGAAGAATTAATTAGGTTAGCAGTGCGCTTCACCCTAATTTGGCAGCTAGTGATTGCGGTTATTTGGCTAGCACTTAGCAAACCGTTAACGCAATTGCTTACTAGCGACCAAGAAGTTTCAACCCTAGTGATGGACTACCTACTAAAAATGCCGTTTAGCTACACTGGCTTAGGCGTGTGCATCATTATGGTTTCAGCCAGCAATGCATTAGGAATGCCAATTCGGGCGCTGATTATGTCTATTTTGCGATTATTTGCCTGCTACCTACCCTTTTTATGGGCAGGCGCTTATTTAGGCGGCATTAACAGCTTGTTTACAGGGGCTTTGGTGGGCAATTTATTAGCAGGCTTAGTGGCTTGGCAAATGTACCAGCAAGGGCTTAAGAGTCTTCGTTTAAAGAATCCGCAATAAAAACTCACAATAAAATGAGATTTACGATTTATGCTAGAAGTATAAGTAACATACAGCTAAGTTATACTAACTAAATAGCAAACATACAGAGGAATAAGAGAAGATGAAAACTGATTTTTTAAGTCCAAGATTGGTTGGCCAACGTTTTTCTAAGCATTCAGTTCCTCTTAACTTACTGAAAGATTTTTCTGCCTTTGAAGAAATGTTAGTTGAAGTCGCTAAGCGTAAATATTTGGCAGATAACCCTAAACGAAAGCGACTACCTAAAGGTTTTGGTAAACATATATCAGTACACCTTACCGCTGTGGAGGAAGGAAGTGCAATTCTCGCTTTAACACTCTCTACTCTTATAAATAGCTTAATTCCACCTGTCGAACAAGACTATTTCATACAAGCAAAAAACTCTGTTATTGAAGTTATTGCTGCTGCTGAAAACAAACAAGAAATAATGCTTGCACCTGAACTTTTACGTTATTTTGATCGTTTTGGGCGCAGCTTACATGCTAACGAAAGTATTGAATTTCCTTATTTAGGAAAACAAGTAGTTTTTAACCAAGAAACACGAAAAAAACTGCTGGAAGCTTCACAAGCGAAAAGCTGGACTGAGGATAAGGTTCTAAAAGGTTACGTGTCTGCTGTTGATAAAGTCGGTAAATCATTTGACATAGAAATTAAACACGGAAATAAAATAAAAGCACCTTTTTTAGAACAATACCAACAGGTTATTCTAGAGGCTTTTCACGGGTATGAAAATAAGCTTATTTTAGAAATACAAGGCATAGTAATAATTGATAGATCTGGTGAAATTAAAACCATTGAAAACATTGAGCAGGTTTCACTACTTGATCCCTTAGATATAGCCAACCGATTAGAAGACTTAGTTATACTTGAAGAAGGGTGGTTAAATGGAAAAGGGAAAGCATTAAATAAAACACAAGTTGATAATTTAAACAACTACTTTGATACCTACTACAGTAATGATTTGCCACTACCCTATTTATACCCAACAGCTGAAGGTGGTGTGCAAGCTGAATGGGAGATCAATAAATGGGAAGTAAGTTTAGAGATTGATTTAAATAATTTTGCAGCAGAATTACATGCAATTAACTTTGATAATAATGAAGAAAAAGAGCTTTTATTAGAACTATCTAACAATAGTGGTTGGGAAGATTTAAATAATATTTTACTGAATTGCAATGAGGTACTAGCATGACACCTGAGACCTTGTTGTTACGACAAATACACCCAAGTTTTATTCAGCAAGGGCGAGTTACATCACAGGCTTTCAAGCCAACGCCTAAAGATGAAAACAAACTATCAGTTGATAACGGAGATTTAATAAAACCATCTGATTCATGGCAAAGGTTTATTAATAATCCCCAGTGCAAATCAGATGGTGTTATGGCAATAACTGCTCAAGAGTGTACTAATGAAGTCTTAGTAGTTATAGAAGATGCTAACCCTTATCCAGAACACTGCTCGATTGATTTTTATGGTTTAAGCAATGGCCAAATAAGTAAGAAAGCTAAAACCCTTAAAATGCATGCAGAAAATAGAGGTTGGCAATATAAAGCTTAAGAATCTTCGTCGATTGAATCCAACCCCTTAATAAAGCTTTTGGCTTGTTGCAGGGTCATGACTTCAGTGGTTTCTGTTTCTATATCGTGCAAAATCACCAGGTCACCCTTGGCTAACTGGCTTTTTACTTGGTCTGTCCAGTTATGAATGCCTTCTTCAGTGGTGGTGTCGTAACCTTGGCGGGTAACAAACACTTCTAACAAAGCGCCTAATGTTTCTGCTTGTAATAAAGACGCAGGAATTTCTACAAAACGTTGATACATAGGTGAATCCATAACAATCCTTCTTTTTACCAATACTGAATCTGAACTTACCAACGCCGTACTTACCAACGATAGGCGCTAAAGGTTTGCACTTCGTCTAACGAAGCCGCGCCAC
>CAYJCB010000001.1:69876-74690 GCA_964368615.1 uncultured Halomonadaceae bacterium
ACTTACCAACGATAGGCGCTAAAGGTTTGCACTTCGTCTAACGAAGCCGCGCCACATGCCAGCATAATCAAGCGATCAAAGCCTAAAGCAATGCCGCTGCACTCAGGTAAGCCCTGCTGCAACGCTTCTAGCAATTTAATATCAACAGCAACTTCAGGCTTACCCAAAGCAATCCGCTGTTGGTTGTCTGCTGCAAAACGTGCTGCTTGTTCGCTGGCAGAGGTTAATTCTTGGTAGGCATTAGCCAGTTCTAAACCCTTCACATAAAGTTCAAAACGGCTGGCAACTTTATTGCCAGAAGCATCATGATGCACTTGCGCTAAGGCTGCTTGGCTAGCTGGAAATTCATACACAATAACCCGCCCTAACTGCTTTAACGCTGGCTCTAGTTCATGGCTAAGCAATAAATCTAAACAGCCATCGCGGTCTAATTCTTGTGCATTAATGCTTGAAGCTGTTACACACGCTTGGCGCAAGTTTTCTAACGAGGCCGCAAAAGGGTCTAGCCCCACAAAATCAATAAAGGCTTGTTTATAAGTCAGCCGTGTATAAGGTGCAGCGCCTAGTAAGTCATCGACCAAGGCACAGCATTCGGCTTCTAATTCAGCCAAAGTCCAAGCAGGGCGATACCATTCCAGCATTAAGAATTCAGGATTATGGCGCTGGCTTAATTCACCGTTGCGAAAGCTAGGCCCTAGCTGATAAATAGGCCCGCTACCTGCTGCTAACAAACGCTTCATGTAAAATTCAGGCGACGTTTGCAGGTATAAAGTTTGCGACTGGGTGGGCGAACAAGCAGAACCACCTTCCAGCTGGGTGGTAAAAGAATCAAGCAAAGGGTCGGTAGAACCGGCAGGGGCGAGCACGGGCGTATTCACTTCTAACACGCCGCGTGTTGCAAAAAACAGCCGAGTTGTTACTAACAACTCGGCACGTTTTCTAAGCAGGCTATTAAGCACGGCTAACGTATTCACCAGTGCGGGTATCAATTTTCAATAAATCGCCTTCGTTCACAAACAAAGGCACACGTACTGAAGCGCCCGTAGGTAAAATAGCTGGCTTAGAACCACCTTGTGCTGTATCACCTTTAAGACCGGGGTCAGTTTCAGTGACTGGCAAAACAATAAAGTTAGGCGCAGTGACAGAAATTGGTGCACCGTTATACAAGGTAACAAGGTACACTTCCTGCTCTTTAAGCCACTTGCTGGTATCGCCCAAAGCTTTGGCATCTGCGCCAATTTGCTCAAAGGAACCATCGGTTTTCATAAAGTGCCAAAATTCACCGTCGGTGTAGAGGTATTCCATATCCGTATCAACAACATCTGCTGCTTCAACGCTGTCACCCGACTTAAAGGTTTTTTCACCCACGCGACCCGACGTTAGGTTACGGTATTTAACGCGAGTAAACGCCTGACCTTTACCGGGTTTAATGTGCTCAATATCAATCATTGAGCAGGGGTCGCTATCTAGCATAAACTTGATGCCACCCTTAAATTCGTTCGTTGCGTAATTCGCCATAAAATCAGATCTCTAGTAATTATTAAGATAGAAAAAACACTAAAAGCCGGTTACTTATGATACCCAAAACGACAGAAACTCACCACTGGGTCGAACGACTAAAAAATGCCGTCCGCGATCCATTAGAACTTTGCCGCCAACTTGAAATAAACCCAGCCGACCTACCCGGTGGTTTAGCAGGCCTAGAAGCAGGCCATAAGTTATTCAAAACCCTTGTGCCGCAGCCGTTTATCGACCTAATGCAAAAGGGCAATCCACAAGACCCGCTGCTGCTGCAAGTGCTACCGCTGGGTGCTGAAAACTTAACCAAGGCAGGTTTTGTTACCGACCCGTTGCAAGAACAAGACTACAACCCGCTACCTGGTTTAATTCACAAGTATAAGTCGCGCGTACTACTCACCACCAGCGGCGCTTGTGCAATTAACTGCCGCTATTGCTTTCGCCGCCATTTTCCTTATGCCGATAACAGCCTAAGTTCTAGCGGAATGCCGGCGATTTTAGACTATTTGCAACAACACCCTAGCATTAACGAAGTGATTTTTTCAGGCGGCGACCCACTAGCAACCCCTGATTCACGCCTAGCCGCCCAAGTTCAGCAGCTAGAAACCTTGCCACAACTTAGCCGTTTGCGCCTTCATACCCGCTTGCCCGTTGTCATACCTTCACGCATTAATTCAGAATTTTTAAGCTGGGCAACCGCTACGCGCCTGAAAGTGATTATGGTGCTGCACATCAATCACCCACAAGAAATTGGCGCAGAACTGACTCAAGCATTAAAGCGCCTAACAGAAGCCGGTATATTACTATATAACCAAAGTGTGCTATTACATAACATCAACAATCAGGCTAGTATTCTTACTGAACTTTCAGAAACGTTATTTGCCCAAGGCGTTATGCCCTATTACTTGCATGCGTTTGACCCTGTTGCTGGTGCTGCACATTTTGCAGTCGACGATCAGCAAGCACGGCAAATTTATGCAGAATTGCTGGCATGTTTACCCGGCTTTTTAGTGCCAAAATTAGTACGTGAATACCCGGACCAACCTGCCAAAACTCCGTTAGGGTGGTAGCCAAGGCTGGCAACAAAATTAAAGAGAATAAAAAGCACCATGAGCTTGTTACTTTTTGATCTTCCTGAACTGAACCGTGACCAACTCGACAGTTGTGAACTTAAGTTAGATGCTTTAGAAAACTGGCTTAAAGAACTACCTTTAGCTCATCTAAGCGTTAGCGGCCAAAAACTAAGCGATTTCTTAGATGAATTTAACCAGCTTAAATTCATACCGCTGCGCCGTTTAGAATGGCTTAATTTGTTGCAGCCTGTGGTTATTAAAGTAACGCAAGGATTAGACAGAAGTAGCCATTTACAGCACGAAGGCGACCAAGCACAAGCTTTGCAACAGCAAATTACGCAAGGCTATAAGCGTGTTGTTAACGACTTACTTAAACTAAGAGATCAGCTGCAACCGCCCATTTTGGCACGCAGCCTGCTGCAAGCTTTATTTGCTGCTTTAGAAAACAGCAATGCAATTATTTTAAGGTCTTGTTTGCTTAGCGTTAACGCACCTAAAACCAGCTGGCCAGAGCTTAATTTACTTTACAACCTAGCCTGCCAAAGCCGTTTACAACACAAGGCTTTAAAAGAAACCGCGCCCCAAAACTGCGAACAAATTTATTTTCAATCCGTACTATTAGGGTTAATTCAAGCAGAAAGCTTACGCAAAGACGAAATAGCCCAAATCTACCCACGGTTGGCTGATTGGAGCGGGCAAATAAATCGCCTAGCTTACGACCACCCGAATGGGTTATTTATTATTAGCACAGAAAATAACTACCTACCTAAGCGGGCTTGCTTAACTGGTGCTTCTTTAAGTTCTGGTGTTAAAAGTTCTGGCGCTAAAAGTAGAAGCCTTGCTTTAGACACGCGTATGTTGGCTGAAACACTGATAGAAACCTTAGCCACAAGCAATTTAAGCAAACGGCTGCTGCAACACTTAGCGGCTTGCTTAGGTGAAATTTCCAATGGTATAACACCGCGTATTGAGGTTGGCCAACCTATTAAGCTGGTGCTTGGTTTACGCAGCACACATTTTCACATGAACAATCGCCAAACTTTAAGCAGCCTAATAGCTGACAGCAACAGCAATGCTATTCCCTTGCCAGAAGAAGAATTAGATAAGCGCTACCCTATTCACCAACTCATACAAGTTAATGCTAGTGCTACTGGTTACTGCTTTTTTTGGCCCGGCGAAGCAGCCAATCAGCTAAAAACTGGCGAACTAGTCGCCTTTAAAGAAAAAGCCAATGAACCTTGGCAAGCAGGCTTAATAAGGTGGGTAAGGGAAGTTCAAGATGGCCAACAATTAGGGGTGGAACGGCTAGGCGGTCGAATACAGCCTTGTGCGGTAAAATCGATTATAAAAATAGGTGAACCCAAAGAGTTTATGCCAGGTTTTTTAATACCTGAAATGCAAGTATTAAACGTGGCTGCCAGCCTTATAGCACCACTTTTACTCTTTCGTGAAGGGCAGCAAGTTGAAATTAGTTACAACCAAGGCTTAGAAAAAGCTAGGTTAGTAGAGCTGATTAGTAGCCCCGGTGAATTTAACCACTTTCGGTTAGAATCGCTAGGGCCAGAAGGGTTAAGCCTTCACTAAAATAATACCAGCTTCACTTTTTACTTTAAAAACCTCTATATCTGCATAGGCAGGCGGGGTTAACACTTTGCCGCTGCGTAAACAAAAGCGTGAACCGTGGCGAGGGCAAATCAACAAACCTGCTTCAATACAGCCACCTTCAAAGCCTCGCCCATCATGTGAACAAGCATTGGTGACAGCCAATAATTCGCCTTCAGTGCGTGCGACCAAAACTTCATCGCCATCATCATTTTCTACAATAATAAACGCACCTTCTTCTAGCTCTTCTTCTTTACAAACTTGAATCCATTGCATTTTTTCGCCCCTTAGTTTTTTATGTCTTAAAAAAGCAACATTACATAGCTAGAATAATTTTAGGTATTATTCGTTACACTAAAGTTAATTTTTAAGCTTTTTTGTAGCACCTAACAAACTAGCACTTAGCAAACTAGTGCATAGCAAATAATCTTACACAACACTAAATTTACCATAAAGAATACTGATAATGCTCTAGCAGTTCGGTTATTCCACTAAATCAGCCTTGCAAAATTGTTGAATAGTTACTATTGTTATACTGCGAAAGGTTTTGGACTCATCGTTCTAAATAAAATTGGTAACTAGTCCACATAAACCAAATAATTCACACGAACACGAATAAAT
>CAYJCB010000002.1:0-25478 GCA_964368615.1 uncultured Halomonadaceae bacterium
GCAAAGGATTAGAAGAAGTGCAAGTTGTTGCAAACCTTGCTGAACTGGCAGAACAACTCTTAGCTGAGTCTTAATAAATAGTGCATAAGTAGCAATAAACCTAACGTAAAGAGAGGAGTATTTATGAGCAAAACTAAACAGATACCCCACTTCAAAACTGAAGGTGAAGAAAGACTATTTTGGGAACAACACAATTCGACTGATTATATTGACTGGAAACAAGCTAAACCAGTGATGTTACCAAACCTAAAGCCTTCAACTAAAACGATTTCACTTAGGCTGCCTGAAGGTTTGTTAGACAGTATAAAAGTAGAAGCGAACAAACTTGATATGCCTTACCAATCACTGATAAAAGTTTGGTTAGCTGATTATGTTAAGCACAGCCAATCAACTCTTAGCTGAGTCTTAATAAATAGTGCATAAGTAGCAATAAACCCAACTTATCCACAGGCACAAAAAAGCCCGAAATGATTTAATTCACTTCGGGCTTTTTATTGCTAGTTTTTAAGCTAGCGACCTAACCAACCTAAACGTCTAGGTTAGATACTAACAAAGCATTGTCTTCGATAAACTTGCGGCGCGGTTCAACTTCATCGCCCATCAAGGTGGTAAACATCATATCGGCAGCAACCACATCGTCAATCGTAACCTGTAACATACGGCGTGTTTCAGGGTTCATGGTGGTATCCCATAACTGCTCAGGGTTCATTTCACCAAGTCCTTTATAACGCTGAATGTAAACACCGCGACGTGCTTCAATCATCATCCAATTAAGCACTTCTTCAAAACTTTTTACTGGGTGTTTTCTTTCGCCACGAGCAAGGTAAGCACCTTCTTCAAGCAGGCCATCCATTTCTTGACCATAGGTTCTTAACGCTGCGTAATCGGCTGATTTAAAGAAGTCTTTATTGAACACATAATCAGTTGGTACACCGTGCGCAATTACTTCAGCAGCAGGCAAGAATAAACCGCGCTCGCTGTCTTCAATAATGTGCATGTGTACTTGCGTAGTATCACTGGCGGCTAAAACCACTAAGCTTTCTAGGTTCTCTACCCAAGCGGCTACTTTTTGTTTATCGCTTAAATCTTCAACTGCCAAAGTAGGCGCATCTAGCATTTGCGTTAACACAAACTCTGGATAAATTCTTGAAAGACGCTCGATACGTACTTGAGTCGCACGGTGATTAATCACTAGCGTTTCTAAAGCTGCACCAGAAAGACCGGGTGCTTCAGGGTTTACATAAAGCGCCGTACCTTCTAACGCGGTTTGCGTTAAGTATTCTTCCATCGCTGCTTCGTCTTTTAAATACTGCTCGTGCTTACCGCGCTTAATTTTATACAAGGGTGGCTGAGCAATAAAAATATGCCCACGCTCAACCAATTCCAGCGTTTGGCGGAAGAAGAAAGTCAGCAACAAAGTACGAATGTGCGAACCGTCCACGTCAGCATCTGTCATTATAATGATGGAATGATAACGCAGTTTATCCGCATTAAATTCTTCACGACCAATACCACAACCCAGCGCCGTAATCAGCGTACCCACTTCGGCAGAAGAAAGCATTTTATCGAAACGGGCTTTTTCAACGTTAAGGATTTTACCCTTCAACGGCAAAATGGCTTGGGTTCTACGGTCACGACCTTGTTTAGCAGAACCACCTGCTGAGTCCCCTTCCACCAAGTAAATCTCAGACAGCGCAGGGTCTTTTTCCTGACAGTCAGCTAATTTACCGGGCAAACCTGCTATGTCTAAAGCACCTTTGCGGCGCGTCATTTCACGGGCTTTACGGGCGGCTTCACGCGCACGGGCAGCGTCTAACATTTTACTAACAATCACTCTAGCTTCTTGTGGAAACTCTAGTAAGTAATCGGTTAGTGTTTTACCCATTTCTTGTTCAACAGCGGTTCTTACTTCAGAAGAAACCAATTTATCTTTGGTTTGTGAAGAGAACTTAGGGTCTGGCACTTTTACCGAAACAATGGCAGTTAAACCTTCACGCGCATCGTCGCCCGTGGTGCTTACTTTGGCTTTTTTAGCCAAGCCTTCTTGTTCTATGTACTGGTTAAGTACGCGCGTTAATGCGCCTCGAAAACCTGCTAAGTGCGCCCCGCCATCACGCTGCGGAATGTTATTGGTGTAGCAGTAAATATTTTCTGAATAACCATCATTCCACTGCATCGCTACTTCAACGTTAATACCATCATCTTCACGTTGATTAGTAAAGTAGAAGACTTTACCTAGCGTTGTTTTATTGGTGTTTAGGTGGTCAACAAAGGCTTTTAAACCGCCTTCATAGTGGAATAGTTCTTCACGACCGTTGCGCTCGTCACGCAAAGAAATTTTTACGCCCGAGTTTAAAAAAGATAACTCACGTAAACGCTTCGCCAAGGTTTCAAACACAAATTCAATATTATTAAATGTTAATGGCGAAGGACGAAAGCGCACCAAAGTACCGCTTTTTTCCGTAGAGCCAATAACAGTCAGCGGAGTCTGTGGAACACCGTGCTTATACACCTGTTCGTAGACTTGCTTATCGCGCCAAATGGTTAGGGTTAATTCTTCGGATAAAGCATTAACAACCGACACACCCACACCGTGCAAACCGCCCGAAACTTTATAAGAGTTGTCATCAAACTTACCGCCAGCGTGCAGCACCGTCATAATAACTTCAGCAGCAGACACGCCTTCTTCTTCGTGAATATCCGCAGGCATACCACGACCATCATCAGAAACACTGACCGATTCATCTTGGTGAATAACGACTTTAACTTCTGTACAGTGACCAGCCAAAGCTTCGTCAATCGAGTTATCAACCAACTCAAACACCATATGATGCAAACCAGTACCATCATCGGTATCACCAATGTACATACCTGGTCTTTTACGTACTGCGTCCAACCCTTTCAGCACTTTTATGCTGGTTGAGTCATAGGAATTATTTTCGCTCATTACCCACTCCCATTAATTCCTAGGTATCAAAAATACTTTATTATTTACTTGCTACCAAGGTATGGCTTTGGACTGACTTGTCCATGTTCCACGTGAAACCATGAAACTTTTTCTGGCTGTTGCCACCCATCAGCGAGTGCAGTTGCATCAACACCGGTAATAAATACCTGCCCTGATTGCTGCTCTAGCACTTCACAAAAAACTTTACGATGCTGCCTATCTAGCTCTGCTGGCAGGTCGTCAATTAAATACACACATTGTTTATTTCTGACTTCTGATAAAAGTGCACCCTGCGCAAGCTTTAAAGCAGATACCACTAACTTTTGTTGGCCGCGCGACAAAATATCCATAGCGGTATAACCATTAATGGTCACACGAATATCAGCACGTTGTGGGCCTGCTTGCGTAAAACCTTGCTCTTTATCTTTAATTCTTGACGCCAATAAAAACTCAGCAAGGCCAAGGTTTTTATCCCAGCCGCGCTGAAAATTAAGGGTGAAATCTTGCGCTTCAAGAAACCTGTCTAACAAGTTAGCAAATAATGGTTTTAAACGTGCTAAGTAGTCTTGCCTAAAAGCAGTTATTTGCTCGCCGTTAACTGCCAGTTCTTGTTCCCAAAGCTGCATTTCTAACGGGTCTATTCTACCACGCCTAAGCAAGCTGTTGCGCTGTTTTAGCGCCCTTTGAAAGCGTTTCCAGCAGTGAATAAAACTAGGTTCCACGTGGAACACACCCCAATCTAAAAACTGTCGACGTTCTTTGGGGCTGCCTTCTAATAAACGAAATGCATCAGGGTTAATCAGCTGCACTGGCAGCGTTGCGGTTAATTCAGCAACACCGGCTGGTTTTTGCCCACGAAAGAGAATTTCTGTTTCAATATCTTGTTGGTTGCGTTGAATGCCTAACGAATAAACCGTATTTTCAGCGGCTTTAATTTGTGCAAAAACAGTAAACTGCTTAGCTGAATGGCTGATTAAGTTATTAAGTTTTTTACTACGAAAAGAACGCACTAAACTCAGCAGGTAAATGGCTTCTAATAACGAAGTTTTACCGCTGGCATTTTCACCCACCAACAAATTAATGCCCGCTGCGGGTTCTAAATCAGCAGAGGCAATATTACGAAAGTTAGTAAGGTTAAGTCGTTGAATTGTCATGAAAAAAAGATAGCCTGCTCTTGTAAGCAGGCTAGTAAAAAACTAAAGACGCATGGGCATAATGACGTAGAAAGCATCGTTACCACCCAATGCTTGAATTAAAGCACTAGAGCTAGGCGATGACAGGGCTATTTGCACTTTTTCTACGCTGTCACCAATATTGTCCATCACATCAATTAAATAGCCAACGTTGAAACCCATTTCAAGCGGTTCACCTTGGTAATCAATATTAATGCTTTCTTC
This sequence comes from uncultured Halomonadaceae bacterium, assembly GCA_964368615.1. Taxonomy (GTDB): domain Bacteria; phylum Pseudomonadota; class Gammaproteobacteria; order Pseudomonadales; family Halomonadaceae; genus Marinospirillum. Next base: position 4,345 of record CAYJCB010000002.1, read on the forward strand.
AGCTTCTTCTTGGTCGGTATTTTTAGCAATTAACGTCAGCAGGTTTTCAGTTAAATGCAGGTGAATACCTTGTAACTTTTCATTCACTAAAATACTGATACGCGATAATTTTTGACGCAGTTCTAAACGGTCGCACACCACTAGCTTATCGCTGTTGCGTGGAATAACTTGTTCATAGCTAGGGTAGCGGCCTTCAATGTGTTTAGACACAAAAGTTGCATTCGCCATGTTGGCTTGAAAATGCTGTTCGCCAAAAATAAGTGTAATCGGCTCTTCAATATCATCTAAAAGCTTTGCTAAATCATTCACAGCTTTAGCAGGCACAATCATGCTAGAAGTTTCTACTTCACCAATTTGTACAGCAGCATCTGCCATTGCCAAGCGGTGGCCATCGGTTGCAACAGCCCTTAAACGATTGGTGGCTAGTTCAAAATACATACCGTTAAGGTAAAAGCGTACGTCTTGACGCGCCATAGCAAAATCGTTGCGGCGAATTAAATTCAGTAAATCACCTTGCGGTAAAGTAACCTGATGTTTAATTGGGCTCAGCTGCATAGAAGGAAATTCAGACGAAGGCAAGGTAGCTAAAACAAAGCGACTGCGACCCGACCTAACCATGATGCGCTGTTCATCTAACGTAAATTCAAGCAACGAACCTTCACTTAACGAACGGCAAATGTCAGATAACTTTTTACCAGGTACGGTTATGCTGCCAGGTATATCAAGCTTATCCAGACTTAATCGCCAATTTAATTCTACTTCTAAATCTAAACCCGTTAAGGTTAAACCTTGCTCATTCGCTTCAATACGAACGTGCGAAAGAATCGGCAAGGTAGGACGACGCGCTACTACACCCACCATAATAGAAAGGGGGCGCAAAAGTGTTTCGCGGGATACGGAAAATTTCATTTGAATAACCTTAACAATTAACTGGTCAATAAACGGAGTAGGTTTTTCCAGTCTTCACGAATATCAGGGCTTTCATCCTGTAAAGACTTTATTTTTCGGCAAGCATGTAAAACTGTCGTATGATCACGACCACCAAAAGCATCGCCTATTTCAGGCAAAGAATGGTTGGTTAATTCTTTGGCTAAAGCCATCGCCATTTGCCTTGGCCTAGCAATCGAACGATTGCGACGCTTAGAATGCAAATCAGCAATTTTAATTTTGTAATACTCAGCAACCGTACGCTGAATATTTTCTACGCCCACTTGCTTGTCTTGCACGGCAAATAAATCTTTTAATGATTCACGAACCAGCTCCACGCTAATCGGCTGGCCTTTAAAACGTGAATCAGCAATAACTCTATTTAGCGCACCTTCAAGATCTCGTACATGCGAACGTATTTTTTGGGCTATAAAAAAAGCCACTTCTTGCGGCAAATCTACTTTGGCTATTTCTGCTTTTTTCATTAAAATAGCTACACGCAATTCTAATTCAGGCGGTTCGATAGCAACAGTAAGCCCCCAACCAAACCGACTTTTTAACCTTTCTTCAACGCCAATTTCTTTTGGGTAGCGGTCAGAGGTTAAAATAATTTGTTGCCCACCTTCTAATAGCGCATTAAAAGTATGGAAGAACTCTTCTTGGGAACGGTCTTTACCCACAAAAAACTGAATATCATCAATTAATAGTGCATCAAGGTTTCGATAATAACGCTTAAATTCATTAATCGCATTAAGCTGTAAAGCCTTCACCATATCTTGCACAAAGCGTTCTGAATTAAGGTAAACCACTTTGGCGTTAGGGTTAAGCTTCATAATTTGATTGCCAACAGCGTGCATCAAGTGAGTTTTACCTAAACCCACTCCACCATAAATAAATAATGGGTTGTAAGCACCACCTGGATTTTCTGCAACTTGAAAAGAAGCTGCCCGTGCTAATTGGTTAGATTTACCTTCAACAAGGCTATCAAAAGTATGCGCTGGATTAAGCGTTGAATTGTGTTTTATACCACCTTCTACCTGAACGCCTTCACGCTTACGCACTTTTGGAAAATTAAGATTAGCACTAGTATTAGCACCAGAATTAATAGGTGCTTGCGCTTTATCGGCACTAGCTTCTAGCGTTGCTTGAAATTGAGCAAAATCAGTCGGTACATTTCTAACCGCAGAACTTTCTAAGTTAGCTATAGCTGAAACACTAGGCGACACACCAACAAGGGGCTGTTTTTTAGTACCTACGGCAAAACAAACATCAGGCACTTGTCCTGCTGATACTTCTTGCACTAAAACTTGTAAACGTGCCGAGTATTTATCATTCACCCACTGCAAAACAAAACGGTTAGGCGCAAGCAGTTGCAAGCTACGACCACTCATTTCTGCTTGTAAAGGACGTATCCAAGTCGATATCTGTTGAGCAGGAATTTCATTTTCTAGAATCGCTAAACATTTCGACCACAAATCATCAACTGACACGTTTTTGCTCCTCTTAATAAGGGCTTTATTCTAGCCGCTTAACCTTAAGTTATCCACAAGCAAAGAAATCTTATTGATTTTCGTAAAACTTCACCGTTCATCTAACCCTGTGGATAAGACTAACTAGAGTCTAAGGAAAACTTAGGCATAACCTGAGTGATATTTTGGCTTGTGGATAAGATGTTAAGTTACACACAAGCCCAACACACCTTAACCTAAGCTTATGGGCAGTAAAAAACTACTTTAGCTAACAGCATAAATTATTGATTTATAAAGAAAAATGCTGGTTATCAACAGATTTTAGCTTGACTAGTAATTATAGTAGTAATAAAAGACCTTTTAAGTTCTTATTAATAGTTATTGTTGGTGAGGATAATTATTAAGATGTAATGAAAAATTGCGCTTTGCCAAAGAATTCTTTAAAATCATCGGTCTTGCATCAAAAAAAAGTTTCTCTAGGGTCTCCGCCCATGGAGATTCCTTAAACCCGTAACACCTTGTGGAAGTGAAAAATCATGAAACGTACATTTCAACCTAGCGTTATCAAACGCAAGCGTAATCACGGTTTCCGTGCTCGTATGGCCACTAAAGCAGGCCGTCAAGTATTGGCTCGCCGTCGTGCCAAAGGTCGTCAGCGTCTGTCTGCTTAAGTCTTAGGCATACGATGAAAAACTTAGGTTATCCTCGGCAACTTAGACTACTCAAGCCCGGGGATTTCCGTTATGTTTTTGAAAATACCCGTTACAAAGTCTACTGCCCCGGTTTTTTGCTGCTAGCTGCACCCAATGCAGAAGCAACAACAAGGCTAGGCTTTGTAATTGGCAAGAAAAATGTCAAATTGGCGGTTACTCGCAACAGGTTCAAGCGTATGTTTCGTGAATCTTTTCGATTAAATCAACACCAACTGCCGCACGTTGATATTATTGTTCTTGCTATCAAAGGTGCCAGCCAAGTCACAACTGAAGATCTTAGTAAAAGCCTGACGGAAGCTTGGCCACAACTCGGTAGACGCGTAAAAAAAGCGACTGCAAATTTATCTTCTTCGATTAAGCGACAATGATCCCATGGACGTAAAACGCATAGTGCTCTTTTCATCCCTGGCGGTAGTCGCCTATCTACTGATGATTCAGTGGAATACAGACTACCAGCAGCAAGATGTTCAAGTTCAGGCACCTCAGGTTCAACAAGTAATAGCTAATAATAATTCAATTATTGATGATGACGAAGTACTGAAATTAGGCGAACCAGCGAATTTAATTGCAGCTATTCAGCCTGCTGCTTCAACAAGCCAACACCTAATTAGTGTAAAAACTGACACTTTTGATATTCGAATTAATTCTAAAGGTGGCGATTTAGTTTACGCAGCTTTGTTAGACCACAAAGCCAAAGTTAATTCTGACGACCCTTTTGTACTTTTACAAGATGATCAGAATCGTCACTATGTTGTACAAAGTGATTTAAGCGGTTTAGGTAATACACAACGCTTGCTGCTGTCTAGCCAGCAGAATGCTTATGTTTTAGCTCCAGACCAAGACCAGTTGCAAGTGCATCTAACGGCTGATGTTGAAGGCGTTAAGCTGATTAAAACTTTCACTTTTACCCGTGGTAGCCATTTAATTAAGGTTGATTATCAGCTTGATAACGAGTCAAACCGTACTCTAAGTACAAGTTTTATTGGTTTGATTAAGCGCGATGCCAGTGCTGACCCTAGTCAAAGCGAATCAATGGGTATGAAAGCCTACCTAGGTGGTGCTTTTTCAACCGATGAAAAGCGTTACCAAAAAATTGATTTTGACGATATCAAGAACAAAGGCTTTAAAGCCGATTCAGTGGGTGGCTGGGCAGCAATGCTGCAACACTACTTCATTGCTTCTTGGATACCGCCACAAGATGAAAGCAGCTTTTTTAGTACCCGTACTGACAGAGCAGGTAATCACCTCGTTGGTTTTAATGGTTCTGAATACCTAGTTGAACCAGGCAATACTGCAAATCTTTCGGCTAGTATTTATATTGGCCCTAAAATTCAAGAAGATATGAAGGCGGTTGCGCCTAACTTAGAGTTAACCGTTGACTATGGATTCTTATGGTTTATTGCTCAGCCATTATTTTGGTTGCTAGACTTTATTCATGGCTATGTTGGCAACTGGGGTTTTGCGATTATTTTAGTAACAGTCGCTATTAAGATCGCTTTTTATAAGCTATCAGCTGCTGCTTACCGCTCTATGGCGAATATGCGTCGCGTTGCACCTAAGTTAGCGCGTATCAAAGAAGAAGCCGGTGGTGACCGTCAGAAACTATCCCAGTCGATGATGGAGTTGTATCGCAAAGAAAAAATCAACCCCATGGGTGGCTGTTTGCCCATTTTGGTACAGATGCCGGTGTTTATCGCACTTTACTGGATGTTGATGGAGTCGGTTGAATTGCGTCATGCGCCTTTTGTATTGTGGATTGCTGACCTTTCAATGAAAGACCCTTACTTTGTGTTGCCGATTATTATGGGCGCAAGTATGTTTGTGCAGCAGATGCTTAATCCTACGCCTCCAGACCCTATGCAGGCGAAGATTATGAAAATGTTACCGATTATTTTTACTTTCTTCTTCTTGTTCTTCCCAGCTGGTTTAGTGCTTTACTGGGTGGTCAACAATATCTTGTCAATTTTGCAGCAGTGGTACATAACACAAAAAATTGAAAATGAAGATAAAGAAAAAGACAAACTAGCAAAAACTTGATACAGCCTAAACCCCCTCCCCAGTGAGGGGGTTTTGCTATCTAGGGGTAAAATAATATGATGAACCAACAAGACACTATTGCCGCTGTTGCTACGCCGCCAGGCCGAGGTGGTGTGGGCATCGTTAGAGTTTCAGGTGCTTTATGCCAACAACTTGCTAAGCAGCTACTTGGATTAGAACCTAGGCCGCGCCATGCCCATTACTTGCCCTTTTTAGACTTACAAGGCGATGTTATTGATGAAGGTCTAGTGCTTTATTTTCCTGGCCCTAATTCGTTTACGGGTGAAGATGTTTTAGAATTTCAAGGCCATGGCGGGCCTATGTTACTAGACCGTTTATTAGAAAATTTATTATTAGCTGGGGTTAGATTGGCACAACCCGGTGAGTTTTCACAAAGGGCTTTTTTAAACGATAAGATGGATTTAGCACAAGCTGAAGCGATTGCTGATTTAATTGATGCCACTTCACGCCAAGCAGCCAGTAATGCCCTTAAATCCTTGCAAGGTGTTTTTTCACAAAAAGTACATACCCTTGTGGATAAGTTAATCCATTTACGCATGTACGTTGAAGCAGCGATTGATTTTCCTGAAGAAGAAATTGATTTTATTGGCGATGGCAAAGTTAAAGAAAGTTTGCAGGCCATTATTGAACAGTTGGCAGCAGTCAAAAATGAAGCCCAACAGGGTTGTTTGATGCGTGAAGGCATGAGCGTTGTTTTAGCAGGTCGACCTAACGCTGGTAAATCAAGCTTGATGAATGCGCTAGCTGGCTATGACAAAGCGTTAGTAACAGAAATAGCAGGTACGACGCGTGACGTTTTAAAAGAACACATTAATATTGATGGTATGCCGTTGCACCTAATAGACACAGCAGGTTTAAGGGAATCAGAAGATTTAGTCGAGCAGTTAGGCATTGAACGGGCTTGGCAAGAAATAGAAAAAGCGGATCGAATTTTATTATTAGTTGATGCACAAGAAACCACTAGCCTAGATCCTTTAGAAATTTGGCCAGAATTTGTAAAACGTTTACCACATCCCGAGCGTTTAACGCTGGTTAGAAACAAAATTGATTTAACTGAAGAAGTGCCCGAAGCTGATTTATCCACAACACCTCCGGTGATACGCATTGCTGCTAAGCAGTTAGTCGGTGTGGATAACTTAAGGCAGCACTTAAAGCAGGTCATGGGCTTACAAAACACCACTGAAGGCGGCTTTTCAGCAAGGCGTAGGCACCTAGATGCGCTAGAAAGAGCAAGTCAAATTATCCACAAGGGCTATTTGCAGTTAGAGCTACATGGCGCAGGTGAACTATTAGCAGAAGATTTACGTATCGCCCAAGAAAACCTATCTGAAATTACTGGTGCATTCACTGCTGATGATCTACTTGGCAAAATTTTTGGTGAGTTTTGTATTGGTAAATAATTTTTGATCTAAGACCTAATTTAATTGGCAAGTAATGAGTTTTTTTCGTTACTTGCCATTTTTTTTCGAGTTTTTTTCGGCTTTTATTTTATTATTGCCCTTTAAGGCTGTGGTTAAGTACCGTGTTTACTAGCCTATAACCTGAGTTTAACCTAGTTGATAAATTACCCTTGTGGATAAAACAGTAACTTATGCACAAGCTGTCCGCAGGTTCTTTACACCTCATCCTAAGTTAACCCCCCTAGTTATCCAATTCTGTAAGGCTTATGCTTCGTGGCTTGTAAGGGGTTATCCACAGAAACTGTCCACACTAATAATAATAACAGTATTAAAAGAACTTATATAACTATTACTATTATTGTTGCTAATGAGTAAGTTATATTTCTGCTGTGGTCAGGTTAGTTTCAGGCTATAATCAGCGGCTTAATTTAGAATTTTTTTGAGGTATGCCTGTGGATTATCCAACCCGCTTTGATGTGCTTGTGATTGGCGGTGGCCACGCAGGAACAGAAGCCGCGTTAGCTGCTGCCCGTATGGGCTGCAAAACTTTACTGTTAACCCACAATATTGAAACGCTAGGGCAGATGTCGTGTAACCCAGCAATCGGTGGGATAGGAAAAAGCCACCTAGTGCGTGAAGTCGATGCCTTAGGCGGTGCCATGGGGCAGGCTACCGATTTAGCAGGTATTCAATTTAGGGTTTTAAACTCACGCAAAGGCCCTGCGGTTAGAGCCACCCGAGCGCAAGCAGACCGTATTCTTTACAAGGCTGCGATTCGTGAGATTTTAGAAAATCAGCCTAATTTACAAATTTTTCAACAGGCTGCCGATGATTTAATTGTTGAAGGCGACAAGGTCTGTGGCGCTGTTACCCAAACCGGCATTAAAATTTATGCAACCAGCGTGGTATTAACCACGGGTACATTTTTGGGTGGTGTTATCCACTTAGGTTTACAAAGTTATTCAGGTGGTCGAGCTGGTGATCCGCCTTCGATTGCTTTAGCGCACCGCTTGCGTGAATTACCGCTTCGCGTTGGGCGTTTAAAAACCGGTACGCCACCACGCATTGATGCGCGTAGTGTAGATTTTTCAGTGATGGAAGCCCAAGCCAGTGATTTAATCATGCCGGTTATGTCATTTTTGGGTAAGCCAGAACATCACCCTGAACAAATCAGTTGTTATATCACCCACACCAACGAACGCACCCACGATATTATTCGTAATAATTTAGATAGATCGCCTATGTATGCTGGTGTTATTGAAGGCATTGGGCCGCGCTACTGCCCTTCTATTGAAGATAAAATTCACCGTTTTGCAGATAAAAATAGCCACCAAGTATTTATGGAGCCTGAAGGCTTAACCACGCATGAGCTTTACCCCAACGGTGTTTCAACTTCTTTGCCTTTCGATGTGCAAATCGAGCTAGTGCGTACCATGAAAGGGTTAGAGCAGGCGCACATTACGCGCCCCGGTTACGCGATAGAATACGATTTCTTTAATCCACAAGACTTACAGCCTAGCTTAGAAACTAAAGTTATCCACAACCTGTTTTTTGCCGGACAAATTAACGGCACAACGGGTTATGAAGAAGCTGCTGCGCAAGGTTTGTTGGCGGGTATGAATGCTGCTCTTCGTGTTCAAGACAAAGAAACTTGGTGCCCAAGGCGTGATGAAGCTTATTTGGGTGTGTTGGTTGATGATTTAATAACTCACGGTACTTCTGAGCCTTACCGCATGTTTACTTCACGGGCGGAATACCGTTTATTGTTACGTGAAGACAATGCCGACTTACGCTTAACTGAAAAAGGCCGCGAATTAGGTTTGGTTGATGATGTTCGTTGGACAGCGTTTGAAACCAAGCGTGAAGCGATTGAGTTAGAAAAAGCGCGTTTAAAAGACACTTTTATTCACCCTAATACCCCAGCAGCCAACAGTTTAAGCAATAAATTAGAACAGCCTTTAAATCGTGAACAGGCGTTGTTAGATTTATTGAAACGCCCAGAATTAGACTATTGGGATTTAGCCCATTTAGCGCCTGGCGAATTGCCAGTTGACCCGCAAGTACAAGAACAAGTTCAGATTCAAGTTAAGTATGCTGGTTACATCGACCGCCAAGCAGAAGATATTAAGCGCGTCAGACGGCAAGAAGAAACTGCGCTACCGTTAGATTTGGACTATACCCAAGTTAGCGGCTTGTCGAATGAGATGAAAAACAAGCTATCCAATGTGCGTCCAGCTACTTTGGCGCAGGCAGGACGGATTCCTGGTGTAACACCTGCAGCGGTTTCAATGCTGCTAGTGCACCTTAAAAAACGTTCTATGTCGGTGAAATAGTATGGCTACAAAGATGGCAGCAACAATCACAGCAACAACAGATGCAAGGTTTGAGCCGCTGCTGCGTGCTGGTTTAGCAAAAATGCAGCTTGAAGCCAGTGATTTACAAGTGCAACAGCTGCTAGCTTACTTAGAGTTACTAATTAAGTGGAATAAAGCCTATAACCTAACCGCAGTGCGTGATCCGTTAGAAATGATTGACCGCCATTTGTTAGACAGCTTGTCTATTTTGCCTTTTGTGCAAGCGGGTGAATTAACCGATGTAGGTTCGGGCGCAGGTTTGCCCGGTATACCTTTGGCGATTATGAAACCAGATTTACAAGTGCTATCTTTAGATTCTAACGGTAAAAAAACTCGCTTTCAGTTTCAGGTTAAGTCTTCGTTGCAGCTAGAAAATTTTGTGGTGCAGCAAGTACGTGCTGAAGCGTTACAACTGCCCATAAAAAGTAAACAGTTGGTTAGCCGCGCCTTTGCTAGCCTTAAAGACTTTGTGAAGCTAACTGAACCCTTGGCAGCTGAAGATGCGCGTTGGTTAGCGATGAAAGGTTTGTACCCAGAACAAGAATTAGCAGAATTGCCAGAAGAATATCAATGTCAGCAAAGCCACTTGTTGCAAGTTCCAGGTGAAGAAGGACAGCGGCACTTGCTGGTTTTAGTTAAACAGGCGAAAGGTTAATAGCTGTGACCAAAATTTTTGCAGTGACCAATCAAAAAGGTGGCGTAGGTAAAACAACCACCTGCGTAAACCTTGCAGCTTCTTTAGTGGCTATGAAGCGCCGTGTACTTTTGATTGATATGGATCCGCAAGGCCATGCAACTTTAGGTAGCGGTGTTAATAAAAAAGAAATTCAGCTTTCAGTTTATGATTTATTGGTGGGTGATGTTGCTGTAGAAAAGGTGCTACTTAAAACAGAGGCAGGGGGTTATGATTTATTACCTTCCAACGTTGATTTAGCAGGCGCTGAAGTTAATTTAATTAACCAGCCACGCAGGGAAAGGCGTTTAGCCGATGCCTTAGAAGGCATTAAGCAAAACTATGATTTTATTCTAATTGACTGCCCGCCTTCATTGAATTTATTAACCATTAATGCGTTAACCGTTGCCCGAGGTGTGCTAGTACCTGTGCAGTGTGAATACTACGCTTTAGAAGGTTTGGCTTCTTTGGTAGATACGCTTAAGCGTGTTGCTAGTACCGTTAACCCTGGGCTTGAAGTTGCAGGGATTCTACGTACTATGTATGACCCGCGTAATAGTTTGACGCGTGACGTTTCTGATCAGTTATATGAATACTTTGAAAATCAAGTATTAGATACCGTTATTCCACGCAATGTTCGTCTAGCCGAAGCGCCGAGTCATGGTATGCCAGTATTAAGCTATGATAAGAAATCTAAGGGAAGTTTGGCTTATTTGGCCTTAGCGGGTGAAATTGTTAGACGCAATTCTTTGTAATTGAATGGATAGCAAAAGCTTATGATGCCTGCAAAAAAAAGAGGTTTGGGTCGTGGATTAGATGCATTATTGAGCGATGCCAGCTCTTTGGCAACTAAAGTTCAAGGCAAATCAAATACTGAACCTTTTTCGAGAGAAGGGGTGTTAAAAAATCTGGCAGTAGAATGTTTGCGACCGGGTAAATATCAACCCCGTCGTGATCTACAGCCCGAAGCTTTAGAGGAGTTAGCCGCCTCCATTCGCCAACAAGGCATAATGCAGCCTATTGTAGTTAGAGCTTTAACGGGCGGGCATTATGAAATTATTGCCGGTGAAAGGCGTTGGCGTGCAGCACAATTAGCAGGCTTAGAATTTATTCCTGCCTTAGTGCGCCAAGCTGACGATAAAGATGTTATTGCTTTGGCACTGATTGAAAACCTGCAACGTGAAGACCTTAATCCGCTTGAAGAAGCGATAGCTTTGCAGCGTTTACAAAAAGAGTTTGAATTAACCCAGCAACAAGTAGCCGATGCGGTGGGTAAGTCGCGCAGTTCGATTACTAATCTACTACGTTTATTACAGTTACCTAAAGATGTTCAGCGTATGCTTGAACATGGCGATTTAGAAATGGGCCATGCACGGGCTTTATTAGGTTTACAAGAAGCGAAGCAATTAGTTGCTGCACGCCAAGTTGTGGCCAAAGGTATGTCGGTTAGGCAAACTGAAGCGTTGGTAAAAAATGAGCAAGAAAACACTTCAGAAAAAAAAGCTAAGCCAGATGTTGATCCAAATATTACAAAGCTAGAAGCGCAGTTGCAGGCTAGCTTAGGCGCTAGTGTGAAAATTCAACATTCAGCAAAAGGCAAAGGCAAATTAGAGATACATTATACTAGCTTGGCTGAATTAGACGGCATTTTGCGACACCTGCGTTAAGCCTTATGTTAACTGCTAAGTATAGACCTTGGTCGTATCTATTTAATAAAGCTAACGAGTGTTGTTGAAGGAAAGTTGCTAAGTCTCTATAATCCCGTGGGTTTTAGTTAGTTTATAGAGAGTTTTCGGTTGTTAGCGGATTAAAAGGCGTTGAAATTTATGGCACAACTTCCGCGTCCACCTTTAACTAAATGGTTTGTTAAACAATTTTTAGCTGTTGTCCTAATCTGTGGTTTACTACTAATCCTGTGGCCTAGTTCTTTGTTGGAAATAGTAACAGGAGCGATGATCGCTTATATTCCACAGCAGATATTTAGCTACTTGGTATTTATGTACCAAGGTGCAAGGCAGCAAGCTGATCTGGTGAAAATGTTTTTTCTTGCGGAAAGCGTTAAGTTTGGTTTGACGGTGGTACTTTTTGTACTCGTTTTTGCTTTAGTGCAACCTTCAAACCCAATTTCACTTTTAAGCACTTATGCGGCAGTTGTTTTTCTTAGTTGGCTAAGTCCTTGGCTAATGAAATAAAAATATAACTGCAATTACAGTTTGAGGTAGATCATGGCTGATACAGCAGTAGAGTATATTAAGCATCACCTGCAGAACATGACTTATGGGCAGCACCCTGAGTTAGGTTGGAAAATGGCAGAATCTGCGCAAGAAGCGTCAGATATGGGCTTTATGGCTATTCACCTAGATACTATGGGTTGGTCGATTGCTACTGGTATTTTCTTTCTGTTTCTTTTTCGTATGGCAGCAAAAAAAGCCACTGCGGGTGTGCCAGGTGCTCTACAAAACTTTGTTGAAGTCACGGTCGAGTTTATTGAAGGGTTAGTCAAAGAAACCTTCCACGGTAAAAGTGCGCTTGTTGCTCCTTTAGCCCTTACAGTGTTTGTATGGGTTATTTTAATGAATAGCCTTAAATTTCTACCTGTTGACTGGATTCCAAGTTTGGCACAAGCCATGGGTGCCGATTACTTTAAAATAGTTCCTACTGCAGACCCTAATGCTACTTTTGGTATGTCTTTGGGTGTTTTTATCCTGATTATTTTTTACAGTATCAAAGTAAAAGGCCTTGGCGGTTTCATTAAAGAATTGTCTTTCACACCTTTTAATCACTGGTCACTAATTCCAGTAAACCTAGTGCTTGAGCTGATCGGTTTATTCACTAAGCCAATCAGTTTAGCGCTGCGTTTGTTCGGTAATATGTATGCTGGTGAGGTAGTATTTATTCTGATTGCACTTATGTACGGTGGCGGTCTTATCATCGGTACGCTGGGTGTTAGTTTGCAGTGGATGTGGGCAGTATTCCATATCTTAGTTATTCCTTTGCAGGCATTTATCTTTATGGTGCTGACACTGGTTTATCTAAGTGCTGCACACGAAGAGCATTAAAAAGTAACCAGCCAGCTTGCTGTAGCAGTATATAAAGCAAGTTGGCGAGTTTTAGCAGCAAAAACCTTTATTAAACTTTAATCAACCTTAGTAACTTTAGGAGTAAATCATGGAAATCGTATACATTGCAGCCTCTATCATGATCGGTATGAGCGCACTGGCCACAGGTATTGGTTTCGCATTATTAGGTAGTAAGTTGTTGGAAACAACAGCACGTCAGCCTGAACTTGCTGGTCAACTACAAGTAAAAACCTTCCTAATGGCTGGTTTACTTGATGCTATCCCAATGATTAGCGTTGGTATGGCTATGTACCTTATCTTTGTTGTTGCAGGTTAAGTTGAGTTCAGGGGGCAAATAATTAACTCCCTAAACTCGAAACAAACCTAAACTCAAGTAAAAGGTACTGCGCCATGAATATGAATTTGACTCTTTTGGGTCAATCTATTTCCTTTGCGCTCTTTGCCTGGTTTTGCATGAAGTATATATGGCCGTTTATTACAACTGCCATGCGCGAACGCCAGAAAAAGATTGCTGAGGGGTTAGATTCAGCAAGTCGTGCTCAGCGAGATTTAGAGCTAGCACAAGATAAGGCGACACAGCTTTTGCGTGAAGCAAAAGAGCAATCAGCCCAGATTCTAGAACAGACTAATAAGCGTGCTAGTCTGTTAATTGAAGAAGCCAAAGAACAGGCTCGTGCTGAAGGTGTTCGATTAGTAGAAGCTGCTAAGGCTGAAATTAGTCAAGAGATTAACCGTGCTAAGGACGATTTACGTGCCCAGATGTCTGAATTAATTATTCAGGGCGCTGAGCAAATCCTACAAAGCTCAGTTGATGCAAAAGCACACAGCCAGCTGGTCGGCAAACTCGCCGCTCAACTCTAAGCGAGGTGTCTGATGGCAGATTACAACACACTCGCCAGGCCTTATGCGAAGGCCGCCTTTGAGTATGCATTAAGTGAAGGTAAATTAGCTGAATGGTCTGTTATGTTAGGACTAGTCGCTGAAGCTGCTTCTAATAAAGAAGTAGCGGCATTTTTACTTAGCCCTTCACTAAGCAGTGATGCAAAAGCAGAACTTATACTCGATATTTGCAAAGCAAAGATTGACGATAAGGGCAGCAATTTCATCAAGCTGTTAAGTGATAAAAGCCGTTTACCATTAGTTCCAGTGATTGCTGGAATGTATGAGGCCTTTAAGGCCGAGCAGGAAAGATCTGTTGAAGCAATAGTTACTTCAGCCTTTGAGCTGGAAGCTGAACAACAGCAACTGCTAGTAGATGCACTGCGCAAACGTTTCAACTGTGAGGTTACACTTAAAGTTGAAATCGATAAGCGTCTCATTGGCGGTGTTGTTATTCGCACCGGTGACATGGTGATAGATGGCTCGATTCGCGGGAAACTCGCGAAACTAGCCGAGTCATTGAAATCCTGATTTTGAGGGACAAGGCATGCAGCAACTGAATCCATCCGAGATCAGTGACATTATTAAGAAGCGCATCGGTAGCTTAGATGTCACTTCTGAGGCCCAAAACGAGGGCACCATCGTAAGCGTAGCTGACGGTATCGTGAAAATTCACGGCCTAGGCGACGTTATGTATGGCGAGATGATTGAATTTGAACAGGGTGCCTTTGGTATGGCCCTGAACTTGGAGCGCGACTCCGTAGGTGTGGTTGTACTGGGTGATTACCTTAGCTTGGCTGAAGGTCAAACCGCTCGTTGTACTGGCCGCATTCTAGAAGTACCTGTGGGTAATGAACTCCTAGGTCGTGTAGTCGATGCTTTAGGTAATCCTATTGATGGTAAAGGCCCCATCAACGCTAAAGAAACTGACGCAGTTGAAAAAGTTGCGCCTGGTGTAATTTGGCGTAAGAGCGTAGATGAGCCTCTACAAACGGGTTATAAAGCAATTGATGCTATGGTGCCGGTTGGCCGTGGTCAGCGTGAGTTGATTATCGGTGACCGTCAGATTGGTAAAACTGCGATTGCAATTGATGCAATTATTAACCAAAAAAATACGGGTGTTAAGTGTGTTTACGTGGCGATTGGTCAGAAGCAGTCGACCATTGCTAACGTAGTACGCAAACTAGAAGAGCACGGCGCATTGGCACACACGATTATCGTGGTTGCTTCTGCTTCTGAAGCTGCTTCACTGCAGTTTATTGCTCCTTATGCTGGTTGCACCATGGGCGAATACTTCCGTGACCGCGGTCAAGATGCCCTGATTGTATATGACGACTTAACCAAGCAAGCTTGGGCATACCGTCAAATTTCTCTACTATTAAAGCGTCCACCCGGTCGTGAAGCTTATCCTGGTGACGTTTTCTACCTTCACTCACGTTTACTAGAGCGTGCTTCACGCGTTAGTGTTGAGTACGTAGAAAAGTTCACTAACGGTGCTGTAAAAGGTAAAACAGGTTCTTTAACTGCCTTACCTATTATCGAAACCCAAGGTGGTGACGTATCTGCATTCGTACCTACTAACGTAATTTCGATTACCGATGGTCAGATCTTCGTAGAAACTAACCTGTTTAACTCAGGTATTCGTCCTGCGATGAACGCTGGTGTTTCGGTATCGCGTGTTGGTGGTGCAGCGCAAACTAATATCATTAAGAAATTGGGTGGCGGTATCCGTCTAGCCCTAGCTCAGTATCGCGAGCTAGAAGCTTTCTCCCAGTTTGCTTCTGACTTAGATGAAGCAACCCGTAAGCAGTTAGAACATGGTCAGCGCGTTACTGAGCTTATGAAGCAAAATCAGTACAGCCCTATGAGTATTGCTGAAATGGGTGTTTCTTTGTTTGCAGCAGAAAAGCATTATTTAGATGATGTCGAAGTTAATAAAGTTCTGCCGTTTGAAAAAGCTTTACACGCCTACATGGCGAGTGAGCACGCAGACTTGATCGCACAGATTAACGTGAACGGCGACTACACTAAAGATATTGAAGCGGCACTCAAATCTGCTTTAGAGCAGTTTAAGGCCACCCAGTCCTGGTAAGTTGCTATGAATCGGCTGATGCATAATCAACCGATTCTGGCACTTGTTGGCTAAGAAGGCGAAAGCGTATGGCAGCAGGTAAAGAGATCCGCTCCCAAATAGGGAGCATAAAGAATACGCAGAAAATCACCAGCGCTATGCAAATGGTCGCTGCGTCGAAGATGCGTAAAGCTCAGGATCGCATGGCAGCCAGCCACCCTTACGCCACGCAGATCAGAAACGTAGTCAGTCATCTTGCTGGAGCTAGCCCTGATTATTGTCACGTATATATGCAAGAGCGTGATGTTAAAAGGGTTGGTTTTATTGTTGTTTCTTCCGATCGTGGTCTTTGTGGCGGTTTGAATATTAACTTGTTCAAAGCGGCTGTAAAGGAAATGATTGAGTGGAAAAACAAGGGCACAGAAATAGATATTTGTGCTATCGGCAGTAAGGCTGGCAGTTTCTTCCGTCGTTATGGCGGAAGTCTGGTGGCTGCCAAGAGCGGGCTGGGCGACACGCCGAAAGCAAGTGAGCTAGTCGGTAGTGTTAAGGTCATGCTGGACGCCTATGAAGAAGGCAAAATAGATCGGCTTTATGTCATTTATAACGAATTTGTTAACAATATGACGCAAAAGCCATTGGTCCAGCAGCTGTTACCCCTGGAAGCTGAAGCAGCACAGGAAAGTGACAAGAGCAAGGTGGCCAGTTGGGATTACCTTTATGAACCAGACCCCAAACATCTACTTGATAGATTGTTGGTTAGGTACTTAGAGTCCCAGGTTTACCAAGCTGTAGTCGAAAACATTGCCTGTGAGCAATCTGCGCGTATGGTTGCAATGAAAAGCGCAACAGATAATGCTGGTGACTTTATTGATGAGTTACAGCTTGTTTATAACAAGGCACGTCAGGCAGCAATTACACAAGAAATCGCTGAAATTTGTGGCGGTGCCGCAGCGATCTGATAAGCGCTTTTGTAACTATTACGAAAGTTAAACGGGTAGCAGATTTTATTTGCAGGTTTGAGAGGAACCAAGATGAGTAGCGGACATATCGTACAAATCATCGGTGCCGTAATCGACGTAGAATTTGATCGAGCAAGCGTACCGAAGGTGTACGATGCTTTGACAGTCGACGGCAGCGAAATGATTCTCGAAGTTCAGCAACAGCTCGGTGATGGCATCGTGCGTTGCATTGCAATGGGTTCCACCGAAGGCCTTAAGCGTGGCCTGGTGGCAAACAATACCAATGAAGCAATTCAAGTTCCTGTGGGCGTTAAAACCCTAGGACGCATCATGGATGTTCTAGGCCGTCCTATCGACGAAGCCGGTCCTATTGGTGAAGAAGAGCGTTGGGGTATTCACCGCAAAGCACCTGCCTATGATGAACAATCTAGCTCGGTTGAACTGCTAGAAACAGGCATCAAAGTAATCGACCTAGTTTGCCCCTTTGCTAAGGGTGGTAAAGTTGGTTTGTTCGGTGGTGCGGGTGTTGGTAAAACAGTAAACATGATGGAGCTTATTCGTAATATCGCGATTGAGCACTCAGGTTTCTCTGTATTTGCTGGCGTTGGTGAGCGTACTCGTGAAGGTAACGACTTCTATCACGAGATGAAAGACTCCAACGTACTCGACAAAGTATCTTTGGTTTATGGTCAGATGAACGAACCACCAGGCAACCGTCTGCGTGTGGCGTTAACTGGCTTAACCATGGCTGAAAAATTCCGTGACGAAGGCCGTGATGTTCTGTTCTTTGTGGACAACATCTACCGTTACACCCTAGCCGGTACAGAAGTATCTGCATTGCTAGGTCGTATGCCTTCTGCGGTTGGTTATCAGCCTACACTAGCTGAAGAAATGGGTGTTTTGCAGGAGCGTATTACTTCTACAAAAACTGGTTCTATCACATCGGTACAGGCCGTTTACGTTCCTGCTGATGACTTGACTGACCCTTCTCCAGCCACCACCTTCTCTCACTTGGACGCGACCGTTGTATTGTCTCGTGATATCGCTTCGCTAGGTATTTACCCAGCAGTTGATCCACTAGACTCCACTTCACGTCAGCTAGATCCATTGGTTGTTGGTGTTGAGCACTATGCAGCTGCTCGTGGTGTACAAATGGTTCTACAGCGTTATAAAGAACTAAAAGACATCATTGCCATTTTGGGTATGGATGAGCTTTCTGAAGAAGATAAACTGTCGGTATCACGCGCTCGTAAGATTCAGCGTTTCTTATCACAGCCTTTCTTCGTAGCTGAAGTATTTACTGGTTCACCGGGTAAATATGTTTCCCTAAAAGATACCATTAGTGGTTTCCAGGGTATTTTGGACGGTACTTACGACCATTTACCTGAGCAGGCGTTTTATATGGTTGGCTCTATCGAAGAAGCAGTCGAAAAAGCTAAGGGTATGAAATAGTCTGTCGGGATAACCCAAGGGGGATAACCCATGGCAATGACAATGCATTGCAATGTTGTTAGTGCTGAAAAGAAATTGTTTGATGGCCGTATCGAATTTCTGGTGGCTTCAGGTGTAATGGGTGAGCTAGGTATATTACCTGGCCACGCTCCATTACTGTCTGAATTAAAGCCGGGCACGATTAAGCTGACCAAACAAGGTGGCGCAGAAGAGCTAATTTATGTTTCTAGTGGCTTTTTAGAAGTGCAGTCAACAACAGTTACCGTGTTAGCAGATACTGCTGAACGCGCTGTTAACTTAGATGAAGCTGCTGCTAAAGAAGCGTTAGAAGCCGCCAAGCGCACTATTGGTGAAGATGGTAGCCAGTTGAATTATGAACAGGCTGCTGCGCAACTTCGTACTATTCAGCTAATGAAAAGTCTACGTAATAAGTAGTTTTAATTATTAGGTAGCGTGCAGTTTACTGCATAGTCAGAAAAGGCGGCTCTGGTCGCCTTTTCTGCTTTTGACTGTTTACTTTTAACAGCAGGAGAAGGCAGCTGATGACCCAAGTCGATCAAGAAAAATCGTTAGAATCTAACAAGTCCCTAGAACTTAATAAGCCTTTAGAGCTAGCGATAGAAATACCTGCACCGGGTGAAGCTGGTTGGCAGCAGGCTCAAGCGAATTTACAGCCTGTTGATGTGGCAGATCAATTGACCGCTTTGCTGTCGGCTGAAGAAATAGTCACCTGCTTAGATTTACTGCCCTTAATACGTCGGACTGAAATTTTTGACTATCTGCCCGAAGGTACACAGGAAGAAGTTGCCGCAGTCTGTGACCTAGAATTTTTAATGGCGCTGTTAGAAGAGCTTCCTGCCGACAGTGCTGCTGATCTTTTTAATTTACTCACTTCAGAACAGCAAGCCGATTTACTTAGAGACTTGCCCGCGCGTAACCGTGCCACTTTACAGCACCTGTCCCGTTATCCTGATGGAACGGCAGGCGCACTAATGACTTCCGAAATTTCTTTACTGCCGACCGGTATCAATGTGCAACGTGCCTTAGATATTTTGCGGCGTACAGCGGTGGGTTCCGAAACTATTTATCACACCTACATTGTTGATCCGCGCCATAGGTTAGTTGGCGTGGTGTCTTTGCGTGAATTAATTCTTGCTGCACCCCATGCCAGCTTAGATCAATTAATGACCGAAGAGCTGGTGACTATTTTGCCAGACAAACACCAACAAGAAGTGGTTAGATTAGTAAGCCGTTATGACTTATTAGCTTTGCCAGTGGTTGATGAAAACCAGCGTTTATTGGGCATTATCACCTACGATGATGCAATGGACGTTGCTGAAGAAGAAGACACAGAAGACATTCATTTAAGCGCCAGTATTGCACCTTTAGAAGAAGGTTTATTGCGTACTAGCCTATTTAACCTTTATCGCAGTCGTGTGATGTGGTTAATTTTACTTATTTTTGCCAACCTCGTTTCTGGGGTAGGCATCGCTTTTTTTGAAGATACGATTTCTGCCAAAGTTGCTCTAGTCTTTTTCTTGCCGCTACTAATTGGCAGCGGTGGTAATGCTGGGGCGCAAGCTTCAACCCTAATGGTGCGTGGTTTGGCGGTAGGCGATGTGGGTTTAGGTGACTGGACACGTTTATTAGGGCGAGAGCTACTAGTTGCTGGTGCGCTAGGTTTAACCATGGCTGTTGCTGTATCACCCATAGGTATGTTTCGGGGTGGTGCAGACATTGCCCTAGTAGTTGGCATTAGCATGGTGGTTATTGTGCTGTTTGGCAGCTTGCTGGGCATGAGCCTGCCTTTTTTACTACACAGTTTAAAGTGGGATCCTGCCACAGCTTCAACACCTTTAGTCACTACTTTGGCTGATGCGGGTGGGGTAATCACCTATTTTGCTTTGGCGACTTGGATGCTAGGGCTACATTAAAGAGTAAAGACCATGTTGAATACACAGCTGCATAAGCAACTGGCTGTAAGTGTTAAAGTCAGTTTTTTGCTAGCCTTGTTTGCTTTAGCACTCTTCACTTTAGTTGGTTGTTCTGAAGAAGCAGAACGCCAGCCAGTGCGCCTTCAGGGGCAAATTTATGGCACTTTTTGGTTAGCTACCCTGCCTGATGAATGGACACCTGAACAGGTTAAGCAGTTAAAAGCAGGCATTGAAGGCGAGTTAAATAAAGTTGATGAAGCCATGTCAACTTATAAACCTAATTCAGAACTGAATCGTTTTAACGCTGCGCCGCTGGGTGAATGGGTCGAGCTTTCTGCTGATCTTTTTGAAGTGTTCAACCTAAGCCAAACTGTTTCAAAAATGAGCCAAGGCGCTTTTGATGTAACGATTGGTGATTTGGTGAATTTATGGAATTTTGGCCCAGAAGCACGCCCAGAAGCCATTCCAGAAGCCGCTTTATTAAAAAAACGTTTAACTGCTGCGGGGTTTCAGTACCTAGAGCTGAATGCTGAACGCCAAGCAGCGCGACGTTTTCGGGCAAGTTTTGTGGATTTATCGGGCGTGGCTAAAGGTTACGCTGTGGATAAAGTAGCCCAGTGGTTACAGCAACAGGGTGTGGGTAACTTTCTAATTAACATTGGCGGCGAAATAGTTGTTGCTGGGCAACGTGCCCCAGAACAGCCGTGGCGCATCGGCATTGAAGTGCCAGACGATAAGCTGCAAGCTGCTCAGCATGTTGTGCCTTTGGTTAATGAATCGGTAGCAACTTCGGGCGATTACCGTAATTTTTATGAATTAGATGGCAAGCGTATGTCGCACACCATTAACCCAAAAACTGGTTGGCCGATTGACCATAATTTAACTTCAGTAACCGTTTTTCATTCCAGTAATGCAGTTGCCGATGCTTGGGCGACGGCTTTTATGGTGATGGGTGCAGAAGCCAGCTTAGCACTAGCAAACCGTGAAAACTTAAAAGTGTTGTTAATTAGCAAAGTAGACAAGGCTTGGAAAACACAGATTTCTAATAGTTTGCAGCAAAAACTGGGTACAGAATTAACCAATAAAATACTTAACTAAATGTTGAACAGTAGTGCTTAAAAGTCGCATTTAAAAGTTTTGAGTGTTGGGGAAAAAGCATGAT
>CAYJCB010000002.1:25578-27088 GCA_964368615.1 uncultured Halomonadaceae bacterium
TAGTGCTTAAAAGTCGCATTTAAAAGTTTTGAGTGTTGGGGAAAAAGCATGATTAATGACGAACAAGTAGCTAATTTAAATACAGCTATTCAAGAAGATGATGTCTCGACTTTAGAGCGGCTGGTGATCGACATACAACCGGCAGATTTAGCCGAGTTTATGCGCGATCAAACCACTCAGGTTTGCCTTAAACTTCTTGCTCACCTTCCCCTAGAAGAAAGTGCTGATATTTTTGGTCACCTTGATGCCGTTACCCAGTGCGAACTGGCGGCAGAAATGACTGAAAAAGATTTGTCGCAGTTGTTTGTACACATGAACTCTGACGAACGCGCCGATTTATTTAACGAATTATCAGAAGAACAGCGTCAAGGTATTTTAAGGCTATTGGCTAAAGAAGAACGTGAAGATATTCGCCGCTTAGCCAGTTATGAAGAAGGCACTACTGGTTCGGTGATGTCCAGCGATTACGTGACTGTTGTGGCTGAAACTAGCATCGCCCAAGCCCTTGAAGTGGTGCGCCACACAGCGCCTAATGCTGAAACTATTTATCAGATTTATATTCTTAATGCTGAACAGCAGTTGTCTGGCGTACTGTCTTTGCGCCAGCTTATTTTGGCTAAGCCAGAAGCGATTGTTGACCAAGTAATGACCACCGATTTGGTTAGCATTAACGCTGCTGAACCCCAAGAAGAAGCTTCGCGCTTAATCAGCCGTTATGACTTATTGGCTTTGCCGGTTGTTGATGATAACCAGCGTTTAATTGGCATAGTTACTTACGATGATGCGATGGACGTTGCTGAAGCTGAAGCCACCGAAGATATGCACAAGGGCGCATCAATTGGCCCTTCAGACGAAGCTTTTGGGCAAGCCACCATTCGCAACCTTTACAGCCGTCGGGTGAATTGGCTGGTGTTGCTGGTGTTTGCCAATATTTTGTCGGGCGCAGGCATTGCTTTTTATGAAGAAATGATTGAAACCTATGTGGTGTTAGTCTTTTTCTTACCTTTATTAGTGGCAAGTGGTGGTAATGCGGGTTCGCAAGCCGCAACTTTAATGATTCGTGGCCTAGCAACGGGCGATATTTATATTAAAGACTGGGGCAGATTATTAGTCCGTGAACTAATCGTAGCTTCTTTTTTAGGGTTAACTATGGCGGTGGCAATAGTAGGCATTGGCTTTTGGCGCGGTGGTATTGAAATCGCGCAAGTGGTGGGCTACAGCATGTTTATTATTGTTATTGTGGGCAGCTTAATTGGGTTAGTTTTGCCATTTTTATTGGTTAAAGTCGGCTGGGATCCAGCCACAGCCAGTGGCCCCTTGGTGACTTCGATTGCTGATATAGTAGGCGTATTAATTTATTTTGCGATTGCTACTTCAGTGTTAGCTCTTTAATACAGGTTAGCTCTTTAATGCAGCTAGCCCTTTAATACAGTTTTATTTACGGAGCAATTATGTCCCTTGAAGTCGTTATTCTTGCTGCAGGTCAGGGAACTAGAATGCGTTCAGCCTT
>CAYJCB010000002.1:27188-31696 GCA_964368615.1 uncultured Halomonadaceae bacterium
GCGACCAGCATGGGCTTGTTAACGGTTAATTTAAATAATCCTACGGGTTATGGGCGCATTATTCGTGATGCACAGCAGCAGGTTGCCGCGATTGTTGAACAAAAAGATGCCAATGCTGAACAGCTAGCTGTTACAGAAATTAATACCGGTATATTGGCAGTCACTAGCCAACAGCTGCAACGCTGGTTGCCCCAGTTATCGAATGCTAATTCCCAAGGCGAATATTATTTAACCGATATTATTGCCATGGCTTACGCTGAAGGCACCTTAATTACTAGCGTACAGCCCAGCAGCACCTCAGAAGTTGAAGGGGTGAATAATCGCCTGCAACTGGCAGCCTTAGAAAGGGTTTATCAGCTAGAACAAGCCGAAAAGCTAATGGCAGGTGGCGTAACCTTAGCCGACCCAGCGCGTATTGATGTGCGTGGCGAATTAACTGCAGCGCAAGATGTATTTATTGATGTGGGCTGTGTGTTTGAAGGAATAGTCGAGCTAGCCGAAGGCGTTGAAATTGGCCCTTATTGCGTGATAAAAAATGCCCGTTTAGGCGCTGGCGTTAAGCTGGCGGCTTTTACACATTTAGAAGACGTAGTATTAGAGGGCGATAACCAAGTCGGCCCTTTTGCGCGTTTAAGACCGGGTACACATTTAGAAACAGGTGCCAAAATTGGCAACTTTGTAGAAACCAAAAAAACGCACGTTGGCAAGGGTGCTAAAATTAACCACCTAAGTTATATCGGTGATGCCGAAGTGGGCGCAGCCGCCAATATTGGCGCAGGCACCATTACTTGCAACTACGATGGCGTGAATAAGCATTTTACTAAAATTGGTGCAGGGGCGTTTATTGGCTCTAACAGCAGTTTAGTTGCGCCCATTGAAATAGGCGCTGGTGCAACGGTTGGTGCTGGTTCAACGATTACTCGCAGCGTTGCAGACAATGCACTGGCCGTTACCCGAGCCAAACAATTACAACTAGCTAACTGGCCTAAACCGGCCAAAAAACAGGAAAACTAATATGTGCGGCATTGTTGGTGCAGTGGCTGAACGTAACGTCAGCGCCATTTTATTAGAAGGTTTAAAACGCTTAGAGTACCGTGGCTACGATTCTGCGGGTTTAGCGGTGATTAATGCACAGCAAGAATTAAAGCGTTGCCGCGCACAAGGTAAGGTTGCCGAAGTTGAACGCAAGCTAGCTGCTGCGCCTTTATTGGGTTGTTTAGGCGTTGCGCATACCCGTTGGGCAACGCATGGCAAACCTAGCGAAAATAATGCTCACCCGCACCTTTCTAGCGATGAAATCGCCCTTGTTCACAACGGTATTATTGAAAATCACGAGCCGCTTAGAAAGCAATTACAAGCCGCTGGCTATGTATTTACTTCAGAAACCGACACCGAAGTCGTGGCGCATTTGGTTCACCAAATTTACCAGCAAACCCAAGATTTAACCGAAGCCGTCAGGCAAACCATAGTGCAGCTAGATGGTGCTTATGCGCTGGCAGTTATTCACCAGCAACACCCCCATGAATTGGTTTGTGCGCGTAAAGGCAGCCCTCTAGTGATAGGCGTGGGCATTGGCGAAACCTTCTGTGCATCAGACCCGTTGGCGTTGCTGCAAGTTACCGACCGCTTTATTTACCTAGAAGAAGGCGATTTAGCTACGCTGACTTTGAATGAACAACGCATTATTAACCAGCAGGGCGAAACCATTGAACGCCCTACCTTGCAGTGGGAACACGGCAATCAAGCAGCAGAAAAGGGCGAATATCGCCATTTTATGCTCAAAGAAATTTACGAACAGCCTTCAGTTATCGCAGCAACACTAGAAGGCCGTTTATCTGAAAGCCGTGTATTACCGCAAGCTTTGGGTGCTGCAGCAATGGAATTGCTGCCCAAAGTAAAGCAGGTACAAATTATTGCCTGTGGCACCAGTTACCATGCTGGCATGGTGGCGCGTTATTGGATAGAACGCTTGGCTGGCTTGCCTTGCCAAGTGGAAGTTGCCAGCGAGTACCGTTACCGCGATGTAGTCGTTGTCGAAAACTGCTTGTTTGTGACAATTTCACAATCGGGTGAAACTGCTGACACCCTTGCTGCTTTGCGCTTTGCTAAAAATGCTGGTTACTTAGGCTCGTTAGCCGTGTGTAATGCACCGGGTTCTTCGTTGGTTCGAGAATCTGATTTAAGCCTAATGACCCAAGCTGGCCCAGAAATTGGCGTGGCTTCCACGAAAGCTTTTACCACCCAGTTAACTGCTTTAATGTTGCTAACCTTGTCGTTGCGCCGTGCGCATTCTGCTGACCCACAAGCCGCAGACCCTGTAGAAACTGAATTAGTGCAAGCGTTGCGCTCTTTACCGCGCATTGCCGAAGCTACTTTGCAGCTAGACACGCAAATAGAATTAATGGCGCAAGATTTTGCCGAGAAAAACCATGCCTTGTTTTTAGGCCGTGGCAGCCATTACCCAATTGCGATGGAAGGCGCTTTAAAGCTAAAAGAAATTTCTTACATTCATGCTGAAGCCTACCCAGCTGGCGAGTTAAAACACGGGCCATTAGCCTTAGTTGATGACGATATGCCGGTGATTGCGGTTGCGCCTAAAGATGATCTAGTCGAAAAACTTAAATCGAACCTACAAGAAGTACGCGCCCGTGGCGGTAAATTGTATGTATTTGCAGAGCCAGGTAGCTTTTTAGCGTCAGAAAACCTTTTAGAGTCAGAAGACGGCATGAAAGTGCTGCATCTGCCCGAAGTACACGATGTGTTAGCGCCAATTATTTACACCTTGCCGCTACAGTTGTTGGCTTATTACGTGGCAGTCTTGAAAGGTACTGATGTGGATCAGCCGCGTAACTTGGCTAAATCGGTGACTGTTGAATAGTCAGTGGTTATAAATTAATAGATTAGAATTTTGGAGTTCTTGTGTCTCAGTTAAAAATTGCTACCCGTCGCAGCCCGCTTGCCCTTTGGCAGGCAGAGCACGTTAAAGCCCGTTTAGAAGCCTTGCACCCAGATTTGGAAGTGATTTTAGTGCCAATTAAGACGCAGGGCGATATTATTTTAAACACGCCCTTGTCTAAAATTGGTGGCAAAGGCTTGTTTGTTAAAGAACTCGAAGCCTGCATGTTAAATGGCGAAGCTGATATTGCCGTGCATTCCATGAAAGACGTGCCGATGGAATTTCCTGAAGGTTTAATGTTAGGGCCGATTTTAGAGCGTCATGCGCCAACCGATGCTTTTGTATCCAATAACTACGCCTCGTTAGATGATTTACCAGCTGGAAAAGTAGTCGGTACTTCTAGCCTGCGTCGCAGCTGTCAAATTTTGGCCAGCCGCCCAGACTTAAAAGTGGATTGGTTGCGCGGTAATATTCAAACCCGTATGGCTAAGCTAGATGCTGGCGATTACGATGCAATTTTGTTGGCAACGTCTGGCTTGCAACGCATGGGTTTGGGCGAGCGGGTGCGCCAAGATATTCCTGCTGAAGTGTCTTTACCTGCTTGCGGTCAAGGTGCTTTAGGCATTGAATTACGGGTTGGCGATGCGCGTTGTGCGGCGTTAGTTGCACCTTTAAACGATGTGCCGTCCGCGACCTGTGTATTGGCAGAACGTGCCATGAATACGCGCTTAAAAGGCGGCTGTCAGGTACCGATTGGCGGCTATGCTATTTTAGAAGGCGATCAACTTTGGTTACGCGCCTTGGTTGGTGAGCCAGAAGGCACTTTAATTTTACGTGCCGAAGCTAGAGGCCCAGCCAGCGACCCTGTTGCTTTAGGTATAAAAGTTGCTGAAGACTTGTTAGCGCAAGGTGCTGGCGAGATTTTATCTAAGGTTTATGGCTTTAAGGTAGAATAAACTGTGTTCAACACTTTATTGCCTAACAAGGCGGTTGGCAATACAAGCATTAAAATTTTAGCGACGCGCCCAGAAGCCATGGCTGATAGGCTGGTGTTGCCTTTACAAGCCGCAGGCTATCAAGTGACTAACGTGCCCTTGTTAGCCATTCAACCACTGGTTTTAGCGCCGCAACAAAAACAGTGGTTGATGGATTTAGACTTGTTTCGCCGTGTGGTGGTCATTAGCCCCAGTGCTGCCGATGTTTTGTTAGATGTGCTAGACGACTATTGGCCCCAATGGCCGGTCGGTGTGAACTGGTATACCGTTGGGCAAGGTACTAAGCTTAGGTTAGGGCAAGCCGGTATTGATGCTGTTTGCCCTGAACAAGGCGACAAAAGCGAAGACCTGTTGCAACACCCAGATTTACAGCAGTTAGCCGGTGAAAAAGTGTTGCTGGCTAAAGGTATGGGCGGTCGAGACCTGTTGTACGACACCTTAACGGCACGCGGCGCAAAGGTTAGCATCTTGCCCTTGTATGAAAGGGTAAAGCCTAAGCTAAGGCCAGAACAGCTAGATGAATTGCTGGCGGGAAATCACCAAGTATTGGTAGTAACTAGCGGTGAATCGCTGTTGCAATACTTAGCCTTTGCAAAAGCTAGGTTTTCAGAAGCTAG
>CAYJCB010000002.1:31796-35867 GCA_964368615.1 uncultured Halomonadaceae bacterium
TTAGGTTGGTTGGGTTATCAACAGCTGCTTGGCTTGCAAGCACAATTAGCTGATCGCCCTACGCATCAACAATTACGAGCGCCGTTGAATAATTTAACGGCAGTAACTGAGTTAATAGAGCGCCAGCAATTTTTACAGCAAGCCCTAGCCAGCCAGCAACGTGCTTTAGATAACCAGCAGCGCACCTTAGATGACCAAGCGTTGCACTTAACCGATGTGCAGCAAGCGTTGCTTAAATCAAGCGACCCTAAGCCACGCGATTGGCAGCTAGCCGAAGTTGAATACCTATTGCGCCTTGCTAACCAGCGTTTGCAGCTAGAAAATGACGTAAAGGGTGCATTAACCTTATTTAAAACGGCTGAACAGCGTTTAAGGCAAGCCAACGTACCTGGCACTTTAGGGGTGCGCGGTTATTTACTAGAAGACATTGAAGAACTTAAAGCCCTGCCTAAACTAGACAGAATTTCTATGGCGCTAAGCCTGCAAACCTTGGCAGACAAGGCGTTAACGTTAAAAACACAAAGTTTAGGCGAAGCACCTGCTTTAGATTTAGAAGCTGCTCTGCAATTTAATAAGGAAGTCAGCTGGTATCAGCATATATGGCAAGAAATGCGTAGCCTAGTGGTTGTGCGTCAGCGTGAATTGCCGGTTGAAGCTTTGCCATTTTTAGACGATGAATTGAACCTGCGCCACCAGCTTAGTGCTTTACTGCTGCAAGCTTCTTGGGCAGCCTTGCGTAGCGAACAACCGCTTTATGATGCCAGCCTAGCCGCTGCTGCTAAGCGTTTAGCCGGTTTTGATGCCAGCCAGCCTAGCGTTGCTGATTTTTCGCAACAGCTTAGCGAACTTGCCAAACAACCAGTACATCAAAAACTACCCGAAACAGAAACCAGCCTAGATAGCTTACAAAGCTTTATTGCCCAGCGTTACAGCCTACAGCTGCCGCTAGAAGAAGCTGTAGAAGTAATTGAAAAAGATGCTCTTAACAAAGAGGAACAGCCATGATTAAGCGCGTATTTTTATGGCTAGTATTTTTGGTGATAGCTGTTTTGATAGGGCAACAGCTTTTAGAAGGCACGGGTTATTTATTACTGGTACTACCCAATGGTGAAACCAGCGTTGAAATGTCGTTTTGGACAGGTTTGGTGCTGCTGCTAGCCAGTTGGTTGGTGGCAGGTTGGGTGTTAAACCTTATTGGTTGGTTGTCTAACCCTTTACACAGTTTAAAAGCTAAGCAGCAACGCTTTAAAAACCAACGCGCTCTTAAATTAACCTTAAAAGGTTTGGTGGAATTATCGCAAGGGCGCTGGTCAAAAGCCCGTAGGCTGTTAACGCGGGTTGCTAAAAACAGTGGCATACCCTTGGTTAATTACCTAGCCGCCGCCCAAGCCGCCCATTACGAAGGCCGCGATGAAGACGTTGAAACCTTCTTACAAGCCGCAGAAAAAAATGCCCCTGAAGCCAGTGTGGCGGTTGATTTTGTGCAAGCGCGTATTCAATTAGACAAAGGCCATTACGAACAAGCCTTGGCAACGCTGCTGCGCCTGCACCAAAAAGTACCCAGTCACCCTGTAGTGTTGCGCCAATTGCGCGATGTGTATTTAGCTTTGTTAGATTGGAAGCCGCTGATTCAGTTAATGCCCAGCTTTCGCCGCTATGCAATCAGTTCGCCCGATGCACTAAACCAGTTAGAAAGGCAAGTTTACTTACGCCGTTTTGATGAGTTATTACGCAACCTAGATAAGTCCGACAATTTAGCGGTTGTTAAAGACTTATGGGAAAACCTACCTTCCCACATGAAGTTAGAAGAAGCGTTAATTTTGGCTTGGCTAAAAGTCTTGGTTAAACGCGGCGAGTTAGTGTTGGCTGAACAGCTATTAAAGCGCAGCTTAAAAAGTACTTGGTCAGAAAAACTTATTGAAGCCTACGGCTTATTGCCGCTTGAAGCTGAACCTAAGCGCCGCTTGCTTGAAGCCGAGCAATGGCTGAAAGAACGCCCCAATAACCCTGCCTTGTTGCACGCTTTGGCTAGAATTTGTCAGCAGCAGAATTTATGGCGTAAAGCGTTGGAATATTATCAGGCAAGCTATCAGTTGCAGGTAAACGACCAGTTGTGTGCCGAAATGGCTAATCTTTACATTGCGCTAGGTGATGAAAGCCAAGGTTTATTCTTCCAAAAAATTGCTTTGCAAGGCTTGCAGCGGCAATTACCTGAGCTGCCTTTGCCTTCACTACTAAAGCCTTTACAGAAGCCGTCAGCAAAGCCTTTAGAAATTAATAAGAATCATTCTTAAATAAAGCTTGCCAAAGCTAATGAGATTGATTATCATTATTTAACGGTTCGAGAGAACCCTTTACCTGGACAGAATTTAAGCTTTAGCTAAGCGGCAGGTTCCCGCTAATTTTTTCAGGTTCTCCTCATCATCAAGCGAGTCTTTTACCGCCCCTCCCCCGGGGCGGTTTTTTTATGTCTATTTTTTATTTTTGTCTAGTAAGTGCTTGTTTAAGCCTGTTCTTGCGCGGCTTCTGGGCTGATTAAACCTTGGCTAACTAATTGCTTGAGTGCTTGTTCTAGCGTTTGCATACCGTGTGTTGCGCCGGTTTGTATGGCTGAATACATTTGAGCCGTTTTATCTTCTTTAATCAGGTTACGAATCGCAGGGGTTGCCAGCATAATTTCATGCGCTGCAATCCGCCCGCCACCTGTTTTTTTCAATAAGGTTTGCGAAATAACCCCTTGCAACGATTCTGACAGCATTGAACGCACCATAGATTGTTCTTGCGCTGGAAATACATCAACAATGCGGCTAATGGTTTTGGCGGCGCTGCTGGTGTGTAGGGTTGCAAACACGGTATGCCCTGTTTCAGCAGCGGTTAGCGCAAGGCGAATGGTTTCTAAGTCACGCAGCTCGCCCACCAAAATAATATCAGGGTCTTCACGCAAGGCAGAACGCAAGGCGTTAGAAAAACTTAACGTATCGCGGTGAACTTCACGCTGGTTAACGAGGCACTTTTTCGAGGTGTGCACAAATTCAATTGGGTCTTCAAGGGTGAGTAAATGAGCATTTTTGCGCTCATTCACGTAATCTAGCATCGCTGCCAAGGTAGTTGATTTACCCGAACCTGTAGGGCCAGTAACTAGAATTAGCCCTTGCTGCATCATGGCTAGTTTAGAAAACACTTCGCCCATGCCCAGTTCATCAAAGCTAAGTAGTTGCGATGGAATTAAGCGAAACACTGCGCCAGCGCCACGGTTATGGTTAAAGGCATTCACCCTAAAGCGGGCAAGGTTAGGCACTTCAAAAGAGAAATCAACTTCTAGCTGTTGTTGATAATCCTGCCGTTGTTGGTCATTCATAATGCTGTTAACCAGTGCTTTAACAGCTGAATGGCTAAGCGCAGGGGTATTAATGCGGCGCAAATCGCCATCAAGGCGCATCATGGGCGGTAAGCCAGCAGAAAGGTGTAGGTCCGATGCCTTCTGTTTTGCGCAAAAGGCCAAGAGTTCGGTAATATCCATTATTTACCTCTATTTAAGCGAAGGATTCTTTAATGTCTGATTCTGCTATTTCCAAGCAAATCGCCAAGGTGTACCAGCAAGTGGGTGAAGCCTGCCATAAGTTTAGGCGCGACCCTGCTGAAGTCAAAGTTTTAGCCGTGAGTAAAACCCACCCTGCTGAGGCTGTTAGAGCAGCAGCGGCAACTGGCCAGCTGGCTTTTGGTGAAAACTATTTGCAAGAAGCCCTAGAAAAACAGCAGCAGCTAACCGATTTACCTGAATTAGAATGGCACTTTATTGGCGCGGTTCAGTCGAATAAAACCCGTGATATTGCGGAAAACTTTGCTTGGCTGCACACCCTAGATAGGCAAAAAATCGCCCAGCGTTTAAACGACCAGCGCCCAGAACATTTGCCTAAGTTAAAAGTGCTGATTCAAGTCAATATCAGCGATGAAGGCAGCAAAGCAGGCATTGCCCCCGCAGCGCTGTTAACCTTGGCGCAACAGGTTATGCAGCTGCCCCGTTTAGAATTGTGCGGTTTAATGTGCATTCCTAAAGCTAGCGAAAGTTTT
>CAYJCB010000002.1:35967-39580 GCA_964368615.1 uncultured Halomonadaceae bacterium
ACGGCTATTTTTGGTGCGCGTGAAAAGAAGGATTAAAACAATGAATCAACTCAGTCATACCCAACCGCCTAAAGTAGCTTTTATTGGTGCGGGTAATATGGGCGGCGCGATTTTGCGCGGTCTGGTTAAGCAGGGTTATCCGCTGCCTGCGTTAATGGCAACGGGGCGCGATGAAATTAAGCTACAGCAGTTCGCCCAAGAAACTGGCGTAAGCGTTACCACCGATAACCAGCGGGCTGCTGCTTGGGCCGATGTTTTAGTGTTAGGCGTTAAGCCGCAAGCAATGCAAGATTTGTGCGTGTCCTTGGCTGCCACAGTGCAGCAAAAAAAGCCCTTGTTGCTAAGCATTGCCGCTGGCTTAACCAGCGATACTTTATTGGGTTGGCTGGGCGGCAATCTGCCTTTAGTGCGTTCTATGCCTAATACGCCTTCCTTGTTGGGTGCTGGGGTTGCTGGCTTGTATGCCACTGCCAGTGTTAGCCCACAGCAGCGCCAATGGGTGGAAGCCATTTCAAGCGCCGTCGGTACCGCGCATTGGGTAACAGAAGAAATTCAGCTAGATGCAGTCACGGCTATTTCTGGTTCTGGCCCTGCTTATTATTTTTTATTCACTGAAGCACTGGCAGCAGCGGGTGAAAAATTAGGCTTAACGCCAGAGCTAGCCTTGCAGCTTGCCAAAAGTACCGCAGCAGGTGCAGGTAGAATGTTGGTAGAATCTGCCGATGCACCAGCAGAATTAAGGCGCAAAGTAACTTCGCCCGGTGGTACTACTGAACAGGCGATTCAAACTTTTATAGACCAAGGCTTGCCCGAACTGGTGGAAGCCGCAACACAAGCCGCTGCCAACCGTGCCGCAGCCTTGGCTGAAGCGTTAAAGAATTAGGTAGCTTAAAAAAGCAAAGCAGGCAGCGGTATCAGCAGTGCTAACGTAGAATAGTGAAGATTATTATTCACTGAATGAAGCAGCGGAGTATAAATATGGGAATGGGCGCAGGTTTGGCTTCTTTTGTGCAGCTGTTATTCAGCTTAGCTACTTTTATTATTGTATTAAGGTTTTTGTTACACCTTAGCAAAGCCGATTATTTTAACCCGATTACGCAGGGCGTGGTTAAAGCCACTAATCCCCTAGTGTTGCCCTTGCAAGGCTTGTTAAAACCTAGAGGGCGCATAGATTTTGCTAGTTTAATTATCGCCATTGCGGTTAAAGCGATTGGCATTACGCTTGCTGTGTACCTTAGCGGCCATTTAGGCGCTGCCGATGTTGCCAGTGTTTTAATTGGCGGCGTGGCTGGGGTATTAAAAACTGTGCTAGACCTGTATTTCTTTGTACTGGTTATTTCGATTGTGCTTAGCTGGGTTGCGCCACAAGCCAACCACCCAGGCGCGTTATTAGTGGCGCAGTTAAGTGAACCTTTAATGGCACCGGTTAGAAAAATTATTCCTAGCTTGGGTGGTTTAGATTTATCGCCTATTTTTGTGTTTTTAGGAATTAATTTAGCTTCAAGCATCTTAGTAGGTATGTTGGCGCAGCTGGCTGGGTTGCCTGTTGCAGCCTTTATTTAATGTTGAATACTATCTAATGAACAGCAGCTTAACGGTTAGCCAGTTAAACGCCCAAGCTCGGCAG
Organism: uncultured Halomonadaceae bacterium; assembly: GCA_964368615.1. Taxonomy (GTDB): domain Bacteria; phylum Pseudomonadota; class Gammaproteobacteria; order Pseudomonadales; family Halomonadaceae; genus Marinospirillum. Next base: position 37,595 of record CAYJCB010000002.1, read on the forward strand.
TTGTTAGAAGAAGGCTTGTCGCAAATTTGGGTAGAAGGCGAAGTATCTAACTTTACTGCTTCCAGTGCTGGGCATTGGTATTTCACGCTAAAAGATGCCCAAGCTCAGCTGCCTTGTGTAATGTTTGCAGGGCGCAATGGCTTGGTGGCGCGACAACCGATTAATGGCGATCAGCTGCTTTTAAAAGGCAATGTTAGCCTTTACGAAGGCCGTGGGCAGTTTCAATTGCTGGCTGAAGCGGTGCGCTTTAGTGGTGAAGGCGATTGGCTGGCGCGGTTAGAAGCGTTAAAAAAGAAGCTGGCTGCCGAAGGTTTGTTTGCTGCGGAACGTAAACGTGCTTTGCCGAAAATGCCGTTAACCTTGGGCGTGGTTTCTTCGCTGCAAGGGGCGGCTTTGCAAGATGTGTTGCAGGTGTTGCAGCGGCGTTGGCCTTTGGCGAAAGTGTTAATTTACCCCGCTTTGGTGCAGGGTGCAGAAGCGCCAGCCAGTTTGCGCCGTGCGTTTGCCTTGGCGCAATACCACGGCAACCCAGAAGTGCTGCTGTTGGTGCGGGGTGGCGGTAATTTAGAAGACCTGCAAGCTTTTAATGACGAAACTTTGGCGCGAATGGTTGCGGCTTCGGCAATGCCAGTAATTACTGGTGTTGGGCATGAAACTGATTTTACCTTGGTCGATTTTGTTGCCGACCAACGTGCCGCAACGCCTTCGGTGGCAGCAGAAACCGCCAGCCCCGATGCCGCCAATCTGGTGCAGCAGCTAGACAGGTCAACACTTTATTTACAGCAAGCGGTGAAGCGTCGTTTGCGTAGCGAACAGCAGCGTTTAGACTATTTAGCCCAGCGTTTAAACGCGCAACACCCACAACAACGTTTAGAGTCGATGCGTAACCAGTTGCAGCCGTTAACCAAACGCTTGCAACAGAGCATGGCGAACCAGCAGCAGGTTAGGCAGTTAAAGCTGCAACAACAAGCCGCGCGATTACACACGTTAAGCCCGTTAAATACGTTAAGCCGTGGCTATGCTTTGGCAGAAACGCCTAACAAGCAATTACTTAGCTCGGCTAAACAAGTGCAACAAGGCGATGCCGTTAGAGTTTGGCTGGCAGAAGGTGCGTTAGATTGCCGTGTCGAAGCCGTAAAATTAAGGAGTGAATATGAATTTTCATAGGTATCCATTAAGCATTATTTTGGGTTTGGTGTTGCTTAGCTTACAAGCCTTTAGTTTTCAGGCGCTTGCACAAACACAAGTACAGACAGAAACTTGGCCGCGTGAATCACGCGTTGCTGGTGGTATCGCTATTTTAGAAATTCCACAACGGGGCGAAGCGCCACCGCACGTATTCTTTAATAATCAGCGCGTCTATACCGTTAAAAAAGACGGGCGCTGGTTAGCTTGGGTGGGCATTCCGTTAAGTCAAAAAACAGGGCAAACGCAAGCTTTTTGGCGGACCCGTGATGGTGATGTGCCGTTAACGTTTAATGTGCTAGATAAAGCTTATCCGCAGCAAAGCCTGACCGTTGCGCCTAAACACGTCAACCTTTCGCCAGAAGACCTTGCCCGAGTGCAGCGTGAAGCGCCTGAATTAAGTGGTGCTATGAATGGTTTTCGTCCAGTCATTTTACCGCTGCCTGCCTTGGTTAAACCCTTAGAAGGACGGCATTCCAGCCCGTTTGGTTTTCGCCGCGTGTTTAATGGTGAGTTTCGTAATCCCCACAGCGGTTTAGACATAGCCGCACCGCAAGGCAGTCCGATTAAAGCTGCTTTGCCAGGGCGTATTGTTGCCCAAAATTATTACTTTTTTAATGGTAAAACCGTGGTGATAGATCATGGGCAAGGTTTAACCAGTTTGTATTGCCATCTAAGTAAGTTTGCTGATTTAAAAGTAGGTGATGAAGTAACCGCTGGGCAGTTTATTGGCGAAGTGGGTACGACAGGGCGTTCAACTGGGCCGCACCTGCATTGGACGATTAGCTTAAACGCTGCGCG
>CAYJCB010000002.1:39680-46491 GCA_964368615.1 uncultured Halomonadaceae bacterium
AATAAAAACAACAATAACCGTTAGCTAAAATAGGTGGGTTGTATGCTAAGAAAGTTTACCTTGCCTTTTGTGTTGTTACTGCTTGCCTATGTCTTGTGGGTGGGTGCTGAATTTATGGAGCTCGCCCTTGGCATAGCATTTTTCATTTTTGGCATGATTTGCCTAGAAGATGGCTTTAAAGCTTTTGCTGGCGGTGCGTTGGAAACTATTTTACAGCGTTCCACTAATCGGCTGTGGAAAAGTCTGCTGCTGGGTTTTACCAGCACGACGATTATGCAATCTAGCACGCTGGTGTCGTTAATTACTATTTCCTTTGTTAGCTCAGAAATGATTGCGCTAGCAGGCGGTATTGGCATTATTTTGGGTGCGAATATTGGTAGCAGCACCGGCGCTTGGTTAATTGCTGGCTTGGGTTTAAAAGTGGATATTGGCAGCTATGCTATGCCGATGCTGGTGTTTGGTGTGTTCTTGTTGATGCAAAAAAGCAAAGGCATTAAGGGTGCAGGCAGTTTAGTGTTGGGCATCGGCTTTTTGTTTTTCGGCATTCACTTTATGAAAGAAGGCTTCACTCAATTACAAGGCAGTTTTGATTTATCGGCCTACAGCGTTGGTGGTGTGTATGGCGTGTTGCTCTTTACCTTAATTGGCATGTTAATCACCTTTCTTATGCAATCTAGCCACGCCACTTTAATGATAGTGATTGCGGCTTTGGCAACGGGGCAGGTGAACTATGAAAATGCGTTAGCCTTGTCGATTGGTGCCAGTTTAGGCAGTGCAGTCACCACCGCTTTGGGTGGTTTGGCGGCTAACTTGGGCGGTAAAAGAGTCGCAGCAGCACAGGTGATGTTTAGTTTTGTGACCACGATTTTGGCGATGGTGTTAATTAACCCGTTAATAGTGCTGGTTGATTGGCTGGCAGTGTATTTAGGCATTGCTGCTGCGGATTACTTGTTGAAACTTGCCCTATTTCAAACCTTGTTTAGATTGTTAGGCGCAATGGTGTTTATGCCGTTTATCAGCCAAATAGAAGCTTTGTTGATTAAATACATTCAATTTGTACCTAAAAGCATTGAACAGCCGCTTTACCTTTACCCTGAAGTGTTAGAAACGCCTTCTAGTGTGGTGGCAGCAGTGCGTAAAGAAGTCGAACATTTATTCGACAACGCCTTTGGCTTGCTGGCGCACGGGTTAAGTTTAAAACGCAGCATGATTGAATCAGAAGAATCTTTGTCGGCTGAAGTGAAAAATACGCGGCGAATTTTTCCAATTGATGTAGAGAATGCTTACGAAGAAAAAATTAAAAGCCTGCACAGCGAAATAGTCGCGTTTATTAGTGAAGCGCAAATGCGTGAATCGACTCATGCTGCGACTGAAGAACTTTATGTGTTACGCCAAGCCAGCCGCAACATTGTTGGTGCGGTGAAAGGCATGAAGCACTTGCATAACAACTTGTCGCGCTATGGCTTGTCTGCTAACCCTGCGGTGCGCGAGCGTTACGACCAAATACGCCTACAGTTGGCTAGGTTGCTGCGTGACTTACAGCTGTTATTAAAAGAAGAACCTTCTAGTGCCACCACCTTGTCATTAGATTCGCTTAAACTTTCGATACAAAAAGCCAGCCGCACCATGATTGATGATTTAGATGAAATGATTCGTTATCGCCGCTTGAATGCTAATATCGCCACTTCAATTATGAACGATGAAAACTATGTAACAGAAATTGCCAACAACTTAATTGCAGCAGTTTACGCCTTGTTAAGTAAAGAAGAAGCCGCAACCACCGACCAATTTAACCTTGATGAAGCTGAAATTCAGCAGCTGGTTGATAAAGAATCAAGTGTAGCTAAGTAGTGGCTATACAAGCCATTAAAAGGAATTATTCATTTTGGAGTGAAGAATGAAAGTAAAAAAACTATTAGCCAGACTTAGCCAGTTTTTAGATGCAGACAGCAAAACCCAGCAAGAAGAAATTAAATCGACCCGTAAAGTGTTAAAAATGCTTAAAACTAAAGAGCACGACTTGCGCGAAAAACTGGCGGTTAAGTTAGCGCAAGACCCAGAAGAAGCTGAAAGCTTACAGCTTAAATTAGATGTGATTTATGCCCAGCGCCGCAAAGGCGTTGAACGCATTAAGGCATTAAAACAAGCACTTGAAACCAAGCCAGCAAACAGCTAAAAACAAACTATTTTAACAAGGTAAATTAGCAATAATGTCACATTCACTTAATATCAAAAATCCTGGGCTGGTTTGGCTGCTGGGTTTAGCCGCTGTTATCATTATTTTGGCAGGGCTTAAATCGGCTGAAGCCATAGTTATTCCCATTATGCTTGCCTTGTTTATTGGCATTATTTGTACCCCACCGCTGCACTTTTTAACCCGCCATAAAGTACCGCCGATTGCGGCTATTTTAATTATCGTCACTTTTTTGGTGATTTTTGGTGGCTTGTTGGGCATGGTTGTAACAACAGCCATCGACAGCTTTATCACCCGTTTACCTGACTATCAGCAGCGTTTAGAAGCCGAAATGATTGGCTTGCTGCCCTCGTTAGAAAGATTTGGCGTGCCTGTGTCTAGCAAACAACTGCTAACCCACTTTAACCCGTCACAAGTGATGGATTGGGTTGCCAAGGCGCTGACTAACTTGGGTTCTTTGCTTACTAACTTATTTTTAATTATTTTTATCGTGGTTTTTTTATTGCTAGAAGAAGCTACCTTTTCTTTAAAACTGCGCCAAGCTTTGCCCGATGCTGAAAAATCGCTACGCAACGCTAATCAATTTGTGGTGCAGGTAAATAAATACTTGGTGATTAAATCGACCATCAGCCTAGTGACTGGCTGTTTTGTGGCTTTTTGGGTGTGGTTTTTAGGCTTAGATTTCCCGCTGCTGTGGGGTTTAATTGCCATGTTAATGAATTTTATTCCTAACGTAGGTTCAATTCTAGCCGCCATTCCAGCAGTGCTATTAGCCGTGGTGCAGCTGGGCTTTCCACAAGCAGGCTTGGTGGCAGCTGGTTATTTAGCCATTAATATGGTGATGGGTAATTTAATCGAGCCACGCTACATGGGCAAAGGCTTGGGGCTTTCACCGCTGGTGGTATTTTTATCGTTAATTGTGTGGGGCTGGTTATTTGGCGCTGCGGGTATGTTTTTGTCGATTCCGTTAACTATGATTGCAAAAATTGCTTTAGAACAATCGTCTTCAACCCATTGGCTAGCGGTGATGTTAGGCAATGGCGTGGTAGAGCCGCAGGAAGAAGCTTTTAAAAAGCCGTTAGAAGAGCTTTAGTAGATACTGTTCACTAATAGTCAAGAATGCTAAAATGGTGCTTAAGTGAACAGGGTTGTTTGGAGGTACGTAATGTTAGCCAATATTTTAAATACAAATAAAAACGTTACTGAGCAAAAAATAGGCAAAGTCGCGGTGAAGCTATTTTTTGCCATTGCAGATGAATGGAAGCTTAGCGAAGAACAAAGTCTACTTTTAGTGGGTGCAAGTTCGCGCACAACCTTGCATAACTGGCGAAAAAAGCTAGCCGCTAACGAGCCGATTAAGTTATCTAGCGATACCTTAGAAAGGCTTTCCTATATCGCTGGTATTTATAAGGCTTTGCAGATTCTTTTTTCTGAAAAATCCCAATGGCAGGAATGGGTGCATAAACCTAATCGAGATTTTGCAGGCCAATCAGCACTCGAAAGAATGCTTTCAGGGCGCGTGGTTGCATTGGCTGATGTAAGACGCTACTTAGACGGCTGGCGTGGGGCGCACTATGGTTAGCCATTATCCACGCATGTTTTTAGAAGCCGATAGTTTTCGGATAATCCCTTCCCAGTTTCCACCCATCAAGTTATTTGAAAACTTGCTAGACCCAGACGAGCTTGATGCAGCTTATGCTTTAGAAAGTTTAACCAATGACCGTATTCAAGATGAAGTCGGTAACCTGTTATTGGTTGCAAAAGAGGAGCGCCTAGTGGGTGAAGGTAGCACACCGATTATGGCCGCTTTTACCCATGTAGGTGTTCCAAGTCGCTTCACTCAGGGTGACTTTGGTGTTTATTACGCAGGATTAGAGCTATTAACAGCTGTAAAAGAGTCTGTTTTTAGCCGCGAAAGGTTTTTATCAGCAACTGACCAGCCACCCCAAACAATTACCATGCGTTGTTATAAGTGCTTAGTTAAAGCTGAGTTAGTAGATGTGCGCGATGATGAAGCGATTCATAATCCTAACTCTTTTGCAGTAGGGCAGGCTTTGGGGCAGCAGCTAAAAAATACGGGCGAGTTTGGTATTTTATACAAGTCAGTCAGGTATGAAGGTGGGCGGTGCATTGCTATCTTACGCCCCAAGGCACTTATACCTCCAGCTAGTCAGCAGGCACATTTTCAATACATTTGGGACGGTTCTAAAATAACAGACGTGCTTAAAATAGAGCACTTCACCTAGAGCAGGTTAAGAAGTGAATCGCGCCATGTTGTTTATTGGAAATAACCGCTAGAACCCGTTGAGTCAGTTAAAAAGAGTTTAGAAAAAAACACTTAAACTAAAATTAATTCTGGTAGCAGAAAGTAACTTCTGCTATCTTTGTACGCCTGTTTGTTATGTTATAACATTTGGCGATAACGATGAAATTCTTAAACTTTTCCCTTTTACAGTTGGGTGTTGTTACCCGTTTGCTGGCTGTGCTGCCATTTTTGGCGGTTTTATGGCTGCTTACCCGCTGGGCAATGAGCTAATTTTGTGATGAATAACCCCCCTGCAACCCCTTTGGTTACTTTTAATAACCTAACGCTAGGCTATGAACGCCACCCTGCTGTTCACCATTTACAGGGTGATATTTTAACGGGTGATTTATTAGCCATTGTTGGCCCTAACGGTGGTGGTAAATCCACCTTGTTAAAAGGCTTGATGCAAGAAATACGCCCTTTAGGTGGCGAAATTATTTGGCCGCAAGGTCAGCCGCAGTTGGCTTATTTGCCGCAACGGGCGCGTTTAGATTTAGACTTTCCGCTGCGCGTTGCTGATTTTGTAAGCCTTGGGCATTGGCCGAGGCGCGGTGCATTTGCGGCAATTAAAGGGCCAGACCGCCAAGCCGTGCAAGTGGCGTTACAGCAGGTGGGCTTGGCAGGATTCGACCAGCGTTCGCTAGATTCTTTATCGGGTGGGCAGTTGCAGCGGGTGTTGTTTGCGCGTTTGTTGTTAGAAGATGCATCGCTTATTTTGTTAGATGAACCCTTTGCAGCTGTCGATGAAGCTACTACGGCAGATTTGCTGGCGTTAATTCAACAATGGCACCAGCAAGGCCGCACCATTATTGCGGTGTTGCACGATTTGCATCAGGTACGCAGCCATTTTCCTAAGTGCTTATTGTTGGCTAGAGATATGCTGGGCATGGGCGCAACCGAACAAGTTTTAACGCCTGAAAATTTGGCTAGGGCACGCAAAATGCAAGTCTTGGCTGACCCACTAGCGCCCGTGTGCGATTTAGATGAAGCGAGTGAATCCTGATGTTAGAAATGATTTATCAGGCATTGTTCGCGCCTTTTATGGATTTTGGTTTTATGCGCCGCGCCTTGGTTGGCTGCATTGCTTTAAGCCTAAGCGCCACGCCAGTTGGTGTGTTTTTAATGTTGCGGCGCATGAGTTTAACCGGCGATGCGATTGCCCACGCTATTCTACCCGGTGCTGCGTTAGGTTATATGGTGGCTGGCTTGTCGTTAGGTGCTATGACGCTGGGCGGTTTAATTGCTGGTTGGGTGGTGGCTTTGCTGTCGGGTGGTTTGGCGCGAATTACTGTCTTGAAAGAAGACGCTAATCTAGCAGTTTTTTACCTGTTGTCACTGGCTTTGGGCGTGCTGCTGGTGTCGACCCAAAGCCGCAATATCGACCTGCTGCACCTGTTATTTGGCAGCGTGTTAGCGTTGGACAACGAAGCCTTGCTGCTGCTGGCGGGCATTACTACTATTACTTTGCTGCTGTTGGCGGTGTTTTTGCGCCCCTTGGTATTGGAATGCCTAGACCCTGATTTTTTACGCCGCCACAGCAAAATTGGCACTACAACGCACCTAGTATTTTTGGCGCTGGTGGTACTTAACTTGGTGGCAGGTTTTCAAGCATTAGGTACATTAATGGCGGTGGGTATTATGATTTTACCCGCAACCGCAGCGCGTTTTTGGGCAAGGCAATTAGACCAGCTGCTGTTGGTGGCGCTAGGTATTGCGTTGTTGGGCTGCTGGCTAGGCTTGTTAATGTCTTGGCATTTAGATTTACCCACAGGCCCAGCGATTATTTTAATGTTGGGTAGTTTGCATATTTTTTCATTATTTGCAGGCCGCGATGGATTGCTTAAACGCTGGCTGCACCCTGGTAAGCATCTTAGATCTTAAATTAGAAACCTTAATCTGGAGTGGTAGGCAATGAAGTCAGCGATACAAAAGTCAGCGATAAAAAAAATCGGCGGTTTAGCTTTAGCCTTAACCTTGGCGGTCAGCACTTTTTTTGTTGATACAGCAGCGGCGCAAGCTCAAGACAAGCCATTACAAGACAAGCTATTAGTAATAACTACCTTTAGTATTTTGCAAGACATCACCCAAGAAGTTGCCGGTGAACGCGCCCAAGTGATTAGCCTTGTTGGTGCGAATGAAGATGCCCACGTTTACCAGCCCAAGCCTTCTGATTCACGCAAACTGGCTAAAGCTGATTTGGTCATTGAAAACGGGTTAGATTTTAAAGGTTGGATAAACCGTTTGGTGGCAGCCAGCGAATACAAAGGCGTAAGAATAGTCGCTAGTAAAGGCATAGCTGTTAATAAAATGGC
>CAYJCB010000002.1:46591-52809 GCA_964368615.1 uncultured Halomonadaceae bacterium
GACCCACAAGGCAAAGCCTATTACCAAGCCCGTGCAGCGGCTTACATTAAGCGTTTACAGGGTTTGCATAAGTCGATGAAGGTGCGTTTTGACCGCTTACCAGAAGCGCAGCGCACCGTGATGACACCCCATGCTGCCTTTGGTTATTTGGCTTCAACTTACGGTATAACTTTTGTTTCGCCACAAGGCGTAAGCACTTCGTCAGAGCCTTCTGCTGCAGAAATGGCGCACCTAGTTAAGCAAATTCGCCACCACCAAGTTGCCGCAATTTTTATGGAAAACATTGGTGATCGCCGTTTAGTAGAACAGCTACAGCGCGAAACTTCGGCTAAACTAGGCGGCACTTTGTACTCAGATGCCTTGTCAGAAACTTCTGGCCCAGCAGGCAGCTATTATAAAATGATGCAGCACAACCTAGAAACGCTGTTAACTGCGTTAGAGAAAAAATAGCGGTTTAAAAAGAAAGGCTCATAAATGCGTAGGCTGTTTAGAATAACAAGTGGTTGGTTAGCTATTTTAGTGCTGTTGGCAACGATAAGCAGCGCCAATGCACACCCGCACGTCTGGGTAGACCTGCGCGTTAAGCCTTTAATGAATGCCCAAGGCGAACTGTTAGGCTTGCAACAAGCTTGGCGGTTCGACCCTTTTTATAGCCTAGTATTAATTGAAGAACTTGAACGTGGTGGCCCGAAAGCCGAATTAGAAGAGCGTTACGACCAACTTGCCTCAGAAATTGTTAACAACTTAAACGGTGTGCATTTTTTTACCCAAGGGCAAGTCAATCAAGCTATTAAATCAAATCAAACCACTAAAGCTAATTGGGGCAAGGTAACGGATTACACCCTGCTACGCATTGGGCAGCGCATTGAAATTAAGTTTTTTTTACCGCTTAACCAACCGCTGTTGCTTACTGCTGCACCTTTTAACTACCAAATTTATGACCCAACTTATTACATTGAAATGCTACATGCGCTGGAAGCAGGTTTAGATAGCACCGCTTTAAGCCAAGGGTGTGCTGCCCAGTTAACCGCGCCCAAGCCTTCGGCTGATTTAATCGAAAAGGCTTTGTCTTTAGACAAAACAGAAACCGCTGAAGACCCGCAGCTAGGCTTATATTTTGCTGAGCGAGTTACTTTAGAATGTTTAAACTAATTTTATGGGCTTTTTTGCTGACAAGCGCGTCTTTACTTGCCGCAGCGCCCCAAGCCAGCGCCTCTCCCTTACCTAATATCAATACAAATACCACTCCAGCTGCTGTTGAAGCACCTAATAAAACAGCACCTAATGCAGCAGCCTCTGTTAGTGCGCCTGTGGTTTGGAAAAAGTTTACTTTTTGGATAATGCAAAAGCAGCGTGAATACCATCGCAGCTTGTCTGCCAAGGTTGAAGCGTTAAGCGAAGCACAAACTTGGCAGGCTACTTGGTACAACGCTTGGCTATTGTTGCTGTTAAGTTTTTTATATGGCGTGTTTCATGCCGCAGGGCCTGGGCATGGTAAAGCTGTGTTAACTACTTATTTACTAACCCAGCCCGAAAAACTGCGCCAAGGGTTACAGCTGTCGGTTTTGGCAGCGCTCTTGCAAGGCGTTACTGCCATAGTGTTAGTTAGCCTGTTGGTGCATGGTTTGGGTTGGCTGGCTAAAGAAGCATTTGCCAGCGTTATTTATATTGAAGCCGCCAGCTTTTTGTTAGTGGCTGTGCTTGGCTTGTTGTTAGTCATACGTGGGTTACGGCAGTTATTTCAGGCTAGAAAAACCGCCCAGTTTAAGCCTGTAACAGCTGTTGGCTTCGCCCCTTTACAGCTTTCGGCAACGTCTTTAGCTTCTAGTGCTTGCAGCAGTTGCGGCAAGGCACACCACATTGCGCCACAACAACTGGCTGGGCGTAATCGGTTGCAAAACTTAGGTTTGGTGCTGTCGATTGGTTTACGCCCTTGTTCGGGGGCGGTGCTGGTGTTGGTGGCAACTAACCTAATGGGTTTGTGGTGGATAGGTGTGTTGGCAATTTTGGCTATGTCGTTAGGCACTGCCTTAACCGTGGCAAGTTTGGCGACCTTGGCTGTGCAAGCGCGTTTGTTAGCCAAGCGTTTATTAAAGCTGCAAAGTAATCGGTTCAGCCAGTTAAGCGCCTTATTAGCACTGGCAGGTGGCGGGTTTATATCACTGCTGGGGGTTAGTTTGTTGTTAAGCAGTTTATCTGGCGGTGCTTCTGCCATGCTTTTTTAAATCTACCTTTAACTAGCGAACCCTGTGGATATACCTGTGAATAACTGTGGATAACTTGGGATAACATTTTATTACGGTGAATCAAAATTTTGCCCTAATGATTTGTGTTAAGATTTTAGCAAAATTATTGCGAGTCCTTGTCGCTATCTGTTGCTATCTATCAACCATCGCTTAACACTTATTATTAGGGGTTTTAAAATGACTCGTGAGCATGAAATTAAGCTCCGCGACGATGAAATTATCATCAGTAAAACCGACCCTAAAGGTCATATTACCTACGCTAATCGCCGCTTTATGCAAATTGCAGGCTATTCAGAGCCTGAACTTTTGGGCAAGCCCCATAATTTAATCCGCCACCCCGATATGCCCAGAGGCGTGTTTCGTTTTTTATGGAAAACCTTGCAGGAAAAAAAAGAATTCTTTGGTTATGTTAAAAATTCAACGTCTGATGGCGGCTTTTACTGGGTTCTTGCCAATATCACCCCCGATTATAAAAGCGATTCAACCCTTGCTGGTTATTTTTCAGTGCGCCGCCGCCCTAATTACAAGGCAGTGCAGCAAGTAAACGAATGGTATAAAAAAATGCTGCAAATTGAGTCTAACGAAACAGCGAACCGCGCCCCAGAAGCTTCTTTAGAATGGCTTAAAGAACAAATTAAGCAGCAGGGTTGTAGTTATAACGAGTTATTAACACGGCTTGAAGGCTTGGGGGAGTAAGCAATGACTCACGTTAATGCAGAGCGTCACGTTTCTAAAGGTACGCCTTTTCTTGGCAGTAAATTTTTAATTGTTTGTATCGTATTTAACCTACTAACCTTTGGTTCAGTATTAGTGGTTTTTTTTAGTGCTAATTGGATATGGGGCGTTATACCGCCAGTTTTGGGTTTATTATTCACCACCTATGCTTGGCATTATTCACATAAACCTTTAATTACTTTATCGCTTATTTATAAAGCCTTACAAAAAGCACGAGTGGGCGAAATGCACCACCGTATAACCCGTACCCGTGGTTTGGGCGAGGTGGGGCAGGTTAGTTGGGATTTAAACGACTTCTTAGACTTAATCGAAACTTATTTTAAAGAAGTTAATTCAGCCTTTGGCGCGGTTGCCAATAAAGACTATTCGCGCAAAACCCTATCTAAAGGCTTGCCGGGCGAATTTTCGCGTTCGTTAGAAAGTATTAATAAATCCATTGTTGCCATGCAGGCTAATGAAGTATTTACCGAACAAAACCGCTTATCGGCACAGCTGCATAAGTTAAACACCCAAAATCTACGCGAGAATTTAGAATTAAGTCAGCACGATTTAAAAGAAATTAGCGAGTTAATGGCGAGCATTGCCCACAGTTCAGAAAAAAATGCTAAGAATGCGTTAAGCAGCCAAGACAGCGCCATTCAACTTAGCGGCTTGTTAGAAAAAATTACCGCCAGTGTGCTGTTAGTAGCCAAAACGGTGGAAGTTTTAAAAGAACAAAGTGAAGCCGTTACCAGCACCTTGCAATCCATTACCGACATTTCTGACCAAACCAGTTTGCTGGCATTAAATGCTTCAATTGAAGCAGCGCGGGCGGGCGAACAAGGCAAAGGCTTTGCGGTGGTTGCCGATGAAGTGAAGCAGCTGTCTAACAAAACCAAACACGCAGCGCAAAGTATTAGCACAACCTTGCAAGGCTTTAATCAGCAGGTGGGCAGCTCGTTAGAAGGCGCAAGAGAAAGCCAGCAACTGGCCGAAGTAATTATGCGTGAGGTGGAAGGCTTTCAACAACGCTTTGCAGAAGTGGCTGAAGATGCTGGAAACACCTTGCAGCAGGTGGAATACATTAAAGATTTAAGCTTTACATCGTTATTAAAAGTTGACCATGTTATTACTAAACAACACAGCTATGCCGCCTTTAACCAAGCCGCAGACACCCACCCCAATAGTGGCGAAGTAAGCTATTTACAAAACTGGTTAGATGAATCTGCCAGCACTTCACTGGCAAACTTACCTAGCTTTGAAAAAGTCCGCAGCAGCCACTACCACCTGCAAGAACAATTCGACCATGCTTTGGCGCTTTACCAAGAATCTAGCGTTGCTAAGCGTGAAAAGATTGTTAAGCTAATGGCGACCGCAGAAGAAAGCAGCAAACTACTACTTGATGCGCTAAATAGCCTAGTACAGCAGCAGCGGCGTTCTTAAAAAGTGGGCGCTTAGAAATCAGCCAAACCGCGTTTTTTGTTCGCTTAATAGTTGGCCAGTTAAGGTGCTGTTAACTGGTCGACCATAAAAATAGCCTTGAATGTAGTCGCAGCCTTTCATACGCAAGTAATCGGCTTGTTCGATGTTTTCTACGCCCTCTGCCACCACCGTCATGTTTAAACCTTTGCACAGGGCAAGGGTTGATTCAACAATCGCTTGGTCGGCTAGGTTGTCGGGCAAGCCTTGAATAAACGCCCTATCAATTTTTAACTGGTTAACCGGCAAGTTCTTTAAATAAGCCAGTGAAGAATAACCCGTGCCAAAATCGTCAATCGCTAAATTAATACCGTGGCTCGACAAAGCCTCTAGCTTTTCAAGGGTGTTATTGTCTTGCTGCACAAACACGCCTTCGGTCAGTTCTATTTCTAAACAGCTGGGTTCAATCGCGTATTTTTTTAAAGCCGCCAGCACGTTGTCTACAAAAAGCTCGCTTTGGAATTCAATCGGCGACACGTTTACCGCTAGGTGCGGCGGCGCTATGCCCATGTTTTGCCAAATGGCGTATTGTTTTAGGGCTTGCTGCAAAATCCAACTACCTAACGGTTCCATTAAGCCGTGGCGTTCTGCCAGTGGAATAAAGTGGTCGGGTGGAATATTGCCCATGACTGGGTGAGTCCAGCGCAGCAGCACCTCTAAAGCATGTACCTGCCCCGTTGCTGCCCTAACCAGCGGCTGGTAAAACAGTTCTAGCTGATTATTGGTTAACGCTTCTCTAAGCCCTTGCAAATAAGCCAGCGGATTTTTGTCGGCCCTTAAATCGTCGCTATAAAAGCGGGTTTGCCCAGCGCCACGGCTTTTAGAGGCATGAAGTGCCAATTCGGCTTCTTGCAGCACAGTGTTAATGGCAAGGGTGGGGTTGTCCCAAGTGGTTGCGCCCACTGAAAAACTAAATTCCATTAAGCGCCCCAAAACAGGAAAGGGCTTACTTAGGCAATCTTTTAGGCCGTTAACCATGGCAAGGCGTTCGTCATTATGATTGCTGTGCAAGGGCGCTGCCAAAATAAATACGTCAGCCGAATGCCGCGCAATCAGCCCTTTAGTGCAGCAGCCTTGTAGGCGTTTAGCAATGTTGTTTAACAGCTGGTCGCCCACCGCAAAGCCATAGCTAGAATTGACCAATCTAAAATTGTCGATATCTAATAAAAACACACACCATTGGCGCTGTAGGTTAGGCGTTTTTTTACCCAATTCCCTTAAAATGCTGGCGGTGTTAGGTAGCCCTGTTAAGCGGTCGTGTTCGGTGGCGTGTTCAAGCCGTGCTTCTTGGCGGCGGTGTTCGGTAATGTCACTAAACACAGCAACATAGTGGGTTATTTCGCCCTTGCTGGTTTTAACGGCTTTGCAGGTCAGCCATTCTAGGTAAACTTCGCCATCTTTGCGGCGGTTCCAAATTTCACCCTGCCAAATGCCATGTTTAACCAAGGCTTGCCAATAGTCTTCGTAAAAATCAGCACCGTGATAGCCAGAACTTAACAAGCGCGGGTTTTCGCCCAGCACCTCGGCTTCGCTATAGCCTGTTACTTGGGTAAAGGTACGGTTTACCGCGATAATTGTGCCGCTGGTGTCGGTAATGGTTACGCCATCGTGGGTGTGGTCAAACACTTCGCTCATTAAAGTAAAAGTAATTTTTTGAGCGCGATCCTGACGTGTTTTAAACCACTGACCCAATGCAAAACCCAGTGCCAGCACTAGTGGTAATAAAATAACTAAAATACTGAGTAGTTGAAGGTTGGAAGTCATAACTACCTTGTTTAT
>CAYJCB010000002.1:52909-56066 GCA_964368615.1 uncultured Halomonadaceae bacterium
TATCGGTTAGAAAAGGCTTTGGCTAAAGCATGTATCTTGTTAATTTGCTCAGTTAAATGTTCATTACTGGGCAAGGTGGCAGCGGCTTGTGTTGGTGTGGTGTAAGCGCCTTCTTTAAGTTGTTCTAGGCTATTTATAACGCTGCTACTGGCTTGGGCTTGTTCTTCTATGGCTGTGGCAGCGCCTTGGCTGGCAGTTAATACTTTATCAGCAGCCAAAACTACTGCATCTAACACCAAACTGGCTTCTTCAATAAGTGCCGCTGTTGCTTGGCTTTCTTGGTGGCTTTTTAACATTTGTGCAATGGAAGTATTAATGTTGTCTTGAATGCTTTGAATGCGCTGGGTAATGGTTTCGGTCACGGTTTGGGTGTTGCTGGCAAGTTGGCGCACCGCGTCGGCAACCACAGCAAAGCCACGCCCAGATTCACCGGCTCGGGCGGCTTCTATGGCAGCGTTTAATGCCAATAAATTGGTTTGGTCAGAAATTTCAGTAATAGCGCGTAGGCTATCGCTGATGGAATCGGCATCTTCACTTAGGCTTTCAAGGTTTTGAGTTGCTGCGTTTAGGTGCTTTGTTAGGCGGTGCACACTGGCAGTGCTGGCAGCCATGCTGGTTTGGCTAAGCTGGTTTGTTTCGTTTAGCTGTTGGCTGGCGGTGTTAATGTCAGACATACTGTTTTCGACTGTTTTAATGCTGTCATCTAACTGTTCTACCCTACTTGCCAAGTCGTTTAGGTGCATACCTTGTTCGGCAAAACTTTGTTCAGCAAGGCTTTGTTCGGCTTGGTGGGTGCTGCTGTTGTTGGTTAGCGTGTCTAGCGTTTGGGCGGCACTTTGCACCAGCCTTAATAGGCTGCGTATTTGAGAACGCTGCACACGCAAGGCTAAATCTAGCGCACCAAATTCATTCATACTGCCGCTGTAAGCCTGCTGCGCTGCTGGGTTATTCACCACGCTTAGGGCTTTTTTGTAAATGTTTTTTAAAGGATTAAGAAATACCGCTGTTGTGCCTAAAATAATTAAGCCAATAAAACCCACCGCTAAACCTGCCAAACCACGGCTGTCGATTAGGTAGAGCGCAGCAAGGGTAGAAAGAATTTGAAACAGCATTAAACCTAGTAATAAACCATAAGCCGACCAGCGTTGGCGAGCTGCGCTGTCGTTTTGATGAGCTGTGTTTTGATGAGCAGTTTTTTGAGTAACAGTTGGCAGGTTTGTTTTCATGGTAACTAGCGTTTTAAGTGCTGCCGTATTTTATGTTAAATTATGGTCTATTATTGTAGCAGGTTAAATGATGGGGTGTAGATTAAGTGTTGGCAGATGCAAACCGCTTGTTTTGTCAGTAAACTAACCCGCAGAACTGACTTAACCTTAAATAAACATTATCCTAATAACGGAAATTTTCAGTGACCCAACAAAACTCCTATACCTTTGAAGAACTTTTGGCTTGTGGCCGTGGCGAACTTTTTGGCCCAGGTAATGCCCAACTGCCCATGCCCAATATGTTAATGCTTGACCGCATTATTACGATTGACACTGACGGCGGTAGTTATGGTAAAGGTCAGATTGTTGCAGAATTAGATATTACCCCCGATTTATGGTTTTTTGATTGCCACTTTCCTGGCGACCCAGTAATGCCCGGCTGCTTGGGCTTAGATGCCATGTGGCAGCTAGTGGGCTTTTATTTAGGCTGGCAAGGCAACCCAGGCCGTGGGCGTGCTTTGGGCAGCGGCGAAGTTAAATTTACTGGGCAGGTGTTACCAACGGCTAAGCTTGTTACCTACCGGATTGACATTAAGCGCACCATGAACCGTAAATTAATTTTGGGCATTGCAGACGGTACAATGGAAGTTGATGGTCGTAAAATTTATGAAGCAAAGGATTTGCGTGTAGGCTTATTTTCTAGCACCAGTGGCTTCTAAGAGGGGATAAACTGATGAAGCGAGTTGTCGTTACCGGCTTGGGCATTGTTTCATGCCTTGGATCAGACAAAGCAAGCGTTCTTGATGCGTTGCGCCAAGGGCGTTCAGGCATTAAGTTTAAACAAGAATACGCCGATATGGGCTTTCGCAGCCACGTAGCAGGCAGTATAGATTTAAACCTAGACGAACTAATAGACCGTAAACTTAAACGCTTTATGGGCGATGCTGCTGCTTTTGCTTACCTTTCTATGCAGCAGGCGGTGGCAGATTCTGGCTTAACCGAAGAACAAGTGTCTAACGTGCGTACTGGCTTAATCGCTGGTTCGGGCGGTGCTTCTTCGGCTAACCAAGTTGAAGCGGCCGATATTTTGCGCGACAAAGGCTTGCGCCGCGTTGGCCCTTACCGCGTAACGCGCACCATGGGCAGCACGGTTTCAGCTTGTTTAGCCACCCCTTTTAAAATTAAAGGCGTGAACTATTCCATATCTTCAGCCTGTGCCACTTCCGCGCATTGCATTGGTAATGCGATGGAAATGATTCAGCTAGGCAAGCAAGACGTAGTGTTTGCCGGTGGCGGTGAAGAAGAACATTGGACCATGTCGTCTTTATTCGATGCTATGGGCGCACTTTCCACCAGCTATAACGACACCCCCGAAAAAGCTGCGCGGGCTTACGATGCAGCGCGTGACGGCTTTGTAATTGCTGGCGGCGGCGGTATGTTGGTGTTAGAAGAGTTAGAACACGCCAAAGCGCGTGGCGCAAAAATCTACGCTGAATTGGTCGGCTATGGCGCAACGTCTGACGGTTACGACATGGTTGCCCCTTCGGGTGAAGGCGCGGCGCGTTGTATGCAGCAAGCAATGGCTGGCTTAGATGGCAAAATTGATTACATCAACACCCACGGCACTTCTACGCCAGTGGGCGACTTGGCCGAACTTAAAGCCATTCGTGAAGTGTTTGGTGAAGATTGCCCACCGCTTAGCTCTACCAAGTCGTTAACGGGTCACTCTTTGGGCGCAACGGGCGTACAAGAAGCGATTTATTCTTTGTTGATGATGGAAAACAACTTCATTACCGCTTCTGCCAACGTCGACAACCTAGACGAAGCTGCCAAAGGGTTAGACATAGTTACCGGCACAGCGCGTGAAAACGTTACGCTAAACCGCGTGTTGTCGAACAGCTTTGGTTTTGGTGGCACGAATGCTTGCTTAGTATTCCAGCGTTACGCATAAG
>CAYJCB010000003.1:0-1371 GCA_964368615.1 uncultured Halomonadaceae bacterium
CTTATAGAACAATAAAACGGTCTTCATCAGCCATAAATTCTTTTTCTGAAAACTCACCTTGGTGTGAACCAAAAGGCATTTGTGCACGTAGCTTCCAGCTAGCAGGGATATTCCATTCAGCTGCTACGGCTGCATCAGGTAAAGGATTATAATGCTGCAAACTAGCACCTATGTTAGCTTCAGATAGCGCAGTCCAAACCGCAAGCTGGGCAATACCTGTTGAGTGCTCAGACCAAATTGGGAAGTTATCAGCATAGAGTGCAAAGTTTTCTTGTAATCCTTTTACAACGTCTTGATCTTCATAAAAAAGCACTGTACCCGCACCGGCGGCAAAGCTATTAACTTTAGCTTCTGTGGGTGCAAAGTTTTCTGCAGGAACAATTTTTTGTAGTTCGTTTTTAACGATACCCCAAAACTTTTCATGCTGTGCACCATGCAAAATAACAGCACGTGAGCTTTGTGAATTAAAAGCTGATGGCGATTGGCGTACCGCTTCTTTAATAATTTCAGTTACTTCTTGCTCTGCTAGGGGTAGGTCTTTACCCAGAGCATACTGACTACGACGCTTTTTTAATGCTTCTAAAAACTGCTTGCTCATTTTATAAACTCCAATGTTTGTTACAAAAAATAGTGGGGGTGCTAGGTTAACTTGCGTCAACTAAAACCAGTTCAGCTTCTTCTATAGCTGTAATAATAATTTTTTCTTCTTGATGAATCGCTGCACCATCACGTGCATTGAATAGCTGACCATTGATATCTATTTTACCTTTAGCAGCAACTAAATAGCCGTATCGCTCAGGGCTGCTAAAGTTATACTCTAGTGTTTCACCCGCTTTTAAGGTTGCACCTAAAACACGCGCATCGGTGCGTATGGGTAGGGCATCTGTGTCTTCAGAAAAACCGCTAGCTAAGACAATAAACCTGCCTGAACGTTCACCTTTAGGGAAAGGGCGTGCTCCCCAAGAAGGTTCGCTAGGTTTTTGGTTTGACTTTATCCAAATTTGAAAAATAAGTGTTTCAACTGGCTCTAGGTTGTATTCAGAGTGTACTATCCCACTGCCTGCACTCATTACCTGCACATCACCCGCTTCTGTACGGCCTTTATTACCTAGGCTGTCTTCGTGAGTAATGGCACCTTCTCTTACATAGGTAATAATTTCCATATCTTTATGAGGGTGGGGTGGAAAACCCGTGTTGGGTTGAATAATATCGTCATTCCAAACTCTTAAAGTGCCCCAACCCATACGTTTAGCATCATAGTAGTTAGCAAAAGAAAAGTGGTGCTTGGCATTAAGCCAACCATGGTTAGCGCCACCTAAGCTTTTAAATGAACGTAGTTCAATCATTGGACACCTCTTTTTTTAACTCGAT
>CAYJCB010000003.1:1471-11202 GCA_964368615.1 uncultured Halomonadaceae bacterium
TTTTTTAACTCGATGTTATTTAACATGAGTTTAGTTTAGTGTTTTAACTTCTGTTAGAGAATGCCTAAAATGGAATACCAGTCTTTCCAATTCTGATGGCTTAATTTACTAAGGTTTATAAATGCGACGTTTACCAGACTTTGATGCTTGGGCAACTTTTGCCACGGTTGCTAGAGAAGGCTCTTTTGCACAGGCTGCAAAAGCTTTAGGGGTGTCTCAAGCCACGGTTTCTAAAGCCATAACGCGTTTAGAAGCAAGCACTAAAGCCACGCTTTTTCACCGTACTTCGCGCGGGATTTCTTTAACAGAAAGCGGCTATGGTGTTTTAGAGAGTGCTAATGACCTGCTGAATATTGGTGAAGAAGTTGAAGCCAATATTAAAGAACAGTCTGAAAGTTTGCGGGGTTTAATTAGAATTTCATCACCCATGTCTTTTGGTATTAGTCACCTAGCACCCTTGCTATCTAATTTTATGGAGCAGCACCCAGACATTGAACTCGATATCCAGTTTAACGATGAGCAGGTGGATTTAATAACTGGCCGTTTTGATTTTACTTTACGCATAGCCAAGCTAGTAGATTCTAGCTTGCTAGCAAGGCAGGTGTGTCCTATTCGTATTCTTTTAGTTGGCGCCCCCACTTATTTTGAAAAACAGGGTTTTCCTCAACACCCTAGTGACCTTGCCAAGCATAAAGCACTTCTCTATGCCTATGATGACTATGGCGCCAATTGGCGTTTTAATCATGCAATAGAAGGCGAATACATTCAGGCTTTACCCCCGAGTAGCTTAAAGGTAAATAATGGCGATGCCTTGCAACCAGCTTTAAAAAGAGGGTTAGGTCTAGCCTTGCAGCCAGACTTTTTGGTTGGAGAGGCTTTAAAAACCGGCGAGCTTATTCAAGTTATGCCTGAATGGCAGGTTGCTTCAGTTGCTTTGTATATAGTTACGCCACCAGGAAGGTTACGTCCTGCTAGAGTTGAAGCTTTTATTGAATATTTAATTAAGCACTTAAGCTCTGCCACTTGGGCTAATTAAACTTGGGCTAATTAAGGTTTAAGCTTTTAACCACTCGCCTAGGTTGTAACCAATAAATCAGCATAAACTAAACTATTTTAGGTTATTTAGGCTCTGCCAGTTTGCGTAGGTAACGAAAGAGTTTACGTGAGGTAGCAGGTGGTTTTTCAGCGGCTGCTTCTTGGCGGGTGTTGCGTATCATTTGGCGAAGTAATTGTATTTCACATTCAGGCCAGAGTTCCACAAATTCAGCCACAGCAGCATCGTCGGCAATCAGCCTATCACGCCAGTATTCAAGATTTTGGAAATGCTGATTGTGTACAGCTGAGCTGGAATCATAAATATCCATCGCTGCTTGAATGCTTTCGCTATCGCGGCTACGCATGAGTTTACCAATGCGCTGCAACTGACGGCGTTTAGCTTCATGCGACTTAATGCGTTTATATTCGGCTAGGGCTTCAAGTAGTTCTTCATCAAGCTTGAGTGTTTTTATCTGAGTCGCAGTTAGCTCAAGTAGGCTTTTCCCCACTTCCTGTAAAGCCAACATTTGGCGTTTAAGTTCACTTTTGCTAGGCCCAAAGTCTTGCTCTTCTTCTGCGTCGTAGTCGTACATGAATTAGTCTTCTTCATCAAAACGGTTAAGTACCAAAGCTTCTAAAGCAGCAATGGCTTGGTGTTCATCTTCACCTGTTGCACGTAGGGTTAGCTCTGTTCCGCAAGAAGCAGCTAGCATTAATAGCTGCATAATATTACGGGCATTTGCCGTGCGCTCGTTCAGGCAGATTTCAGTTAAGGCTTGGTATTGCTGGCAAGTTTGTACAACGCGCGTTGCTGCACGGGCATGTAAACCCCGTTTATTAATCAGCGTAACTTTTTTTTCCTGCATTTAAGCTTTTCCAGCATGTAAATCACGGTGGCGAATTTGTACATCGGGCTGCTGTTGTGAAAAGTGTTTGCCAAGGCGTTCGGCTAAGAACACTGAGCGGTGATGCCCACCTGTACAGCCAATTGCAACGGTGATGTAGCTACGGTTGCTTTCTATGTAGTGGGGCAACCAGTTTTCAACAAAGCGGCTAATGTCGGTAAACATCTGCTGGGGCAGTGGGTGCTGGTTTAAAAAAGCCACTACTTCTGGGTCTTGCCCACTTTTTTCTCGCAGCGTCATGTCCCAAAAAGGATTGGGCAAACAGCGCACATCGTAAATTAAGTCGGCATCTAGTGGTACACCTTTTTTAAAACCAAAGGATTGGAATAATAACGTAGGGGCTTGCTGAGGTTTGCGTGCAACCTGTTCAGCAATGGTGCTGCGTAGTTCGTGTACTGAAAGGCGTGTTGTGTCTAGGTTTAGCTGGGCAAGGCTAGCCAAAGGGTCAAGCAGCTGCTGTTCATGCTCAATGGCTTCACTCAACGACAATTTGCCATCACGTGTTAAAGGGTGGCGGCGACGTGTTGCAGAAAAGCGTTCCATCAGCGTTTTGGCGCTGGCATTTAAGTAAACCACCAACACTTCCACGCCTTCAGCCATTAATTCTTGCATGATGGTGGGAAAGCTGTCTAAGTCTTGCGACAGATTACGCGCATCAATACTAACAGCTACTCGGCTTAGGTTGTTCTGTACACCTGCTTGTTCAGCAAGGGGAATCAGTAAACCAGCAGGCAGGTTGTCGATGGCGTAATAGCCTAAGTCTTCCAAAGCGTGCAGCGCAGCACTTTTTCCAGACCCAGAGCGACCACTTATAATGACAAGTTGCATACAGGCCTCTTTATTTAGCTGATTGGGCTTAATCTTGCTGATTGAATAGATTAAGCACTGGTTGGTGTACAGAGCAGTTTATAAAGCTGTTCGGGTTGGTCAGTTTTACGTAGCTCTTTGCGCAGCTCTTCATTAGCAAAGCTTTCTGCAAGTACCGCCAAGGTTTGTAGGTGTGCTTCGTTGGCTTCTTCGGGTACTAACAGCAGAAAAATTAAGTCAACGGGCTGGCCATCTATGGCATCAAAATCAATTTTATCCCTAAGGCGAATAAACGTACCGACAGCTTCAGTGCATTCACTAATACGGCAATGAGGTAAAGCTACCCCATCACCAATACCCGTGCTACCCAAGCGTTCTCTAGCTATCAGCCTAGAAAAAACTTCTTCGGCATCTAGCTGAGGGTTTTGCTGGGTAATGAATTTACTGAAGTACTCTAGTACACGTTTTTTGCTGCCCCCAGGCACACCAAATAAGGTGCGCTCAAGGGTCAGGATTTCGTTAATCTGCATGTTGGACAGGTGTGACCGTTTAGTGGGTGGCGCCCTGTTGGCGAGCCTGAGTTTTTTCTTTGTGCTTAACTAACTGACGCTCTAACTTGTCGATCAGTTGGTCAATAGAGGCATACATGTCTTCACTTTCAGAAGAGGCATGAACTTCACCACCAGCAACTTTAATATCTGATTCGGCAATTTGACGTAATTTATCAACGGTCAAAGTAACTTGAACGCTAGTAATTTGGTCAAAAAAACGTTCAAGCTTAGAAAATTTATTTTCTACAAACTCGCGTAGTGCCGGAGTTAGTTCAACGTGGTGGCCTGTAATATTTATTTGCATGTTGCGCTCCTTGGAATTGAGTTATTACATTTTCATTGTAACGCTTTTCATCATAAAGCAAACCCCTGATACCCCTTGTTTGTAGCAAAATAACACTTGACATCTAGGGGTTAGCGAAGGCGTTTGCGCTCACTTGAAGGCGGAATATTCATGGCTTCACGGTACTTAGCTACTGTTCTACGGGCTATTTGTATACCAGTTTCTGCCAGTAAATCGGCTAGTTTACTGTCTGAAAGTGGCTTTCTGGGCGGTTCATCAGCAATCAGTTTTTTAAGCATGGCGCGTATTGCTGTAGAAGAAGCTTCGCCGCCTTCACTAGTGCCAACGTGGCTAGAAAAAAAGTATTTTAATTCATAAATACCGCGTGGCGTGTGAATGTATTTTTGTGTAGTGGCGCGTGAAATGGTGGATTCGTGCATTTCAATGGCATCGGCAATGTCGGCTAATACCATCGGCACCATAAATTCATCGCCTTTTTCTAAGAATGCTTGCTGGCGTTCAACAATTTTGCTGCCCACTTTTAACAAGGTTTCGCTGCGGCTTTGTAAGCTTTTAATCAGCCATTGTGCATCGCGGTGGTGGCCTTTTAAATAGTCTTTGGTGGCAGTTGAATCAGCACGGCTAATTAAGTCGCTGTAGTTGGCTTGTATGCGTAATTTGGGCTGGGTTTCGGGGTTAAGCTCCACTCGCCAGCCGTGTTCGGTACGGGTCAGTAATAGGTCGGGTGTTATATAGCTTGAAGCTTCGCTTTCAATGCTGTTGCCAGGGCGTGGGTTTAGCTGCTGAATTAGGCTAATCACTTCATGCAGCTGGTCTTCGCCGGTTAGTTTTAAGCGGCGTATTAAAAAGCGGTATTCACGCGCGGCTAACACTTCTAAATATTGGTCGACCAGCTTAATGGTTTGGCTTAAATAAGGCGTGTCAGCCGGTAATTGTTCCAACTGCAAGGCAAGGCATTCTTTTAAATCCCTAGCGCCAACACCGGCTGGGTCGAAACGCTGAATTAATTTAAGCACGGCATGCACTTCAGCGGTGGTTAAATCGGCTAATTCAGGATTTTGCCTTTGCAAACCTTCGGTAATGGCATCTAAATCATCACGCAAATAACCTTCAGCGTTAATGCTGTCGATTAATGTTTCGCCAATTAGGCGGTCGGTGACGCTATGAATGTTTAGGTTAAGTTGCCAAAAAAGGTGGTCAGCCAAGGTGCTAACTGGCGTATCACTTGCATAGTCTTCGTAATCTTCACTGCTGCCACTGCCTGAACCGCTGCTATAATCTTGGCTGTAAATATCGTCCCAAGCAGTATCAACGATTAGTTCTTCTGGCGCAGCGTCTTGTTGTTCTTCGGCTTGTTGTGCTTCGCGGGTGGAAGTGTCGAAAGGGTCGGCAGCCACTAATAGCGGCTCGTTATCTTCGTCTTCCAACTCAAGTAAAGGGTTGGCTTCTAGGGCTTGTTGTATTTCTTGTTGTAAATCAAGCGTTGAAAGCTGCAACAGGTAAATAGCCTGCTGTAGCTGCGGTGTAATAACTAGATTCTGTGAGACATGCAGCCCAAGGCTGGGTTTCATCGCCATAAAAATTTAGTCCATTGAAGCTTTTTAAAGGTAGGCTTTAAAAGCAAAATTTAAATCTTAAACGCTTTAAATCTTAAATTGTTCGCCAAGGTAGACCCTTCTAACGTCAGCGTTGTTTAAAATTTGTTCGGCATTGCCTTGGGCGATAATAGCACCCTCGCTAACAATGTAAGCCCTTTCACAAATTTCTAGTGTTTCGCGGACGTTGTGGTCGGTAATTAATACGCCAATATTTTTCTTTTGTAATTGTCGAATAATACCCATGATTTCAGCCACAGAAATGGGGTCAACACCCGCAAAGGGTTCGTCAAGCAAAATAAAGTCAGGCTCTGTTGCCAAGGCACGGGCAATTTCTACGCGGCGTCTTTCGCCACCCGATAGGCTCATGCCTTTGCTTTTGCGAATGTGGGTAATCGAAAACTCGTTCAGCAGCCCTTCAAGCAGGGCGTTGCGTTGGGCTTTGCTTAACTCTTTACGTAATTCTAAAATGGCTAATAAATTATCTTCAACGCTGAGTTTTCTAAATACCGAGGCTTCTTGTGGTAAATAACCTAAGCCTGCCCTAGCGCGACCGTGCATGGGTAATTTAGTAATGTCTTTGCCATCTAAAAAAATGCTGCCGGCATCGGCTTTAACTAAGCCCACCACCATGTAAAAAGACGTGGTTTTTCCTGCACCGTTAGGGCCTAACAAGCCAACAATTTCGCCTTGGTTAATCGTTAGGCTAATGTCTTTAACAACCTGGCGACCCTTATAGCTTTTTTGTAAGTTGTTGGCTTGTAAGCATTTAATCATTTTTCTTCCCTGACGTTGCAGGCGTTAAAATAATTTCAACACGGGTATCGCTGCTAGATTTTTGTTCGGCTTGAATGTCTTGCGTGACTAGGTTGTAAGTTAACTTATGCCCAGTAAAGCTGTCGTTACCCTGCGTTAACCGTGCTTTGCCGGTTAGAATAACCAAGTTTTTAGCCGGTAGGTAATCAATGGATTCGCCCCAAGCTTCCACTTCAGGTTTAGTGGCATCGGGTAAATCACGCAGGTAGGCTTGGCCTTTGGGCTGGGTGGCGATGGCTTGCTCTAGTTCGCCAGCAGCGTTGCGTTGTATTTCTAGCTGCGCGGATTTAAGCAGCAGTTCGCCTTGGTGAAGTTCAACCTGCCCTTGGTAGGTCGCCCGTTGCGCTTGGTTATTCCACTGCATTTGTTGTGCTGCAACCGACAGCGGTAACTCGCGGTCTTCAGGCAAAGCAGCGGCTTGATTGCTGATAAAAACTAACAGCAGCAACGCCAGTGCTAGTGGTGTTTTAAAAAAAGAAACAGGTCGGGTCATGGTTGTTGTTCCTGTGTTGCTTGCGTTGCTTTAGGTAGCAAATAGCGACCTTCTACTGCTTGTAAAATTTTTGCGATGCCAGAATTTAAGTGGATTTCTAACCCTTGACCAGTGGTTTTACCGCTGGGGCTTAAAAAGCTGACTGGGTCTGGCGTGTGGGCGATATTGTTTGTGCTGTTAACCCATAAGCGTTGTGTAAAAAATTCGGGTAAAAAAGCTGAATCAGTATTAAGCGGCGTAACAATAATATTGTCTTCTAGGTAAATTTCATCTTCACCCAAGTATTCAGCCCGTTCAGCAACCACGCGCCAAGCTTGCCCACTTTGCGCGTAATGGTGCAACAACGGCTTTTCAAACACTGCCAAGTCTTTTTCAGGGTAATGGGTGACTTGCACTGAATCAATTTTTTGTAGGCGTTGGCCTAGGGCATCAAAACGGCTGAGGCTGGCGTGTTCTACATAATAATCAGGTTCGCCATATTGTTCAGGCAGCTGAGTGCGGGGCGCTGGCAGGTTTATTTCTTGCAACCAAACCAGCAGCGCCCCCACGCTAATAAGTAGGAGTACCGCCATAAATTGACGTAACGAAGGAAGCCCTTTCATTGGCTGGCTAGTTGGCTCTTACGTTATAAAGGTAGTGGTTAATGCAATCTTGCCAAGTGCCTTGCGCTTGCATAATTAGGTCGGTGACTTCTCTAACTGCGCCATGACCACCAGATCGCTGCGTGGTGTAGTCGCTGTGCTGTTGCATATAACTAGGCGCATTGGCAACGCTAGCACCAAAACCTGCTTTACGAATCGCGGCTAAATCGGGTAAATCATCGCCACAATAGCCCACTTGCGCCCAGTCTAAACCCAGTTCGTTAACGATTTCGCTAAGGGCGGTAATCTTGTCTTCGCGGCCTTGTAACAGGTGCTCTATGCCCAACGATGCAGCGCGGTGTTCCACCACTTTAGAAATTCTGCCAGTAATAATTGCCACTTGCACACCGCTGGCTTGCAGCAGTTTTACACCCTGACCATCTTGGGTGTTAAACGCTTTGCTTTCTTCACCACCGTTAGCATGAAAAAATAGGCTGCCATCGGTCATTACGCCATCAACATCAAACACCATTAAGCGAATGGGGCGAAGTTTTTCTAGTAAATTTTCTGGAATATCCATGCTGGCTCGCTTCTTCTTATGTAATGTGAAAGTGTAAAAGTCATTAATGATAAGCCATAAACTATAGCAGAAAACGACAGCAGATAAGCCGCTTTAGATAACACCCGCTTTAAGCAGGTCGTGCATATTCAGTGCGCCAATAACTTTTTGGTTAGCGTTAAGCACTGGTAAGGCGCTGATTTTATTTTCTTCCATTAACAACACAGCTTCAGCTGCTAGCAGGTCGGCTTGAATGTGTTTGCTGCCTTGGGTCATTACATCAGCTACTTTAAGGTTGCGTAAATCAAGGTCTTGATCGAGGGTGCGGCGTAAATCACCGTCGGTATAAACGCCTAGCAGCTGTTGTTCTTCGTTAACAATGCAGGTAAAACCTAAGCCTTTTTCGGTCATTTCTAACAAGGCTTCACGCAGGCTGGCGCTGCTTAAAACTGCTGGCAGTGCTGTGCCGCTGTGCATAATATCGCTAACCCTTAACAATAATTTACGCCCTAGGCTGCCACCTGGGTGCGACATAGCAAAATCATCTGGCCCAAAACCTCTGGCTTGCAGCAAGGCTATGGCTAGGGCATCGCCCAACGCCAAAGCAGCGGTGGTGCTGGAAGTGGGCGCTAAGTTTAGCGGGCAGGCTTCGCGGCTAATCGAGGCATTTAGGTGTACATTGGCTTCTTGAGCTAGCGTAGAATTAGGCGCACCCGTTAAACCAATAATGGCAATGCCTAAGCGTTTTAGTAGCGGCAGCAGCGAGGTTACTTCGTGAGTTTCGCCCGAATTGGATAAAGCTAGTACTAAATCGCTGCGCGTTACCATGCCTAAATCACCGTGGCTAGCTTCACCTGGGTGCATAAAAAAAGACGGTGTGCCAGTGCTGGCTAGCGTGGAAGCAATTTTATGACCTATGTGGCCTGATTTGCCCATACCAGTAACAATCACGCGCCCTTGGCAATTTAAAATTAGCTCGCAGGCGGCAACAAAATCTTGGTCTAGTTGGGTTAGCACTTCTTGTAAGGCTTCTATTTCAAGTTGTAAGGTGCGCTGAGCAGAAGCTAAGTAATCGGTGTTAGTCATAAACTGCTAAAATTCCGTAAAATGCGGTGAGTGTTTGTTGCAGGTGTTGATGTTGGTGATAGTGTACTATTTCGGCATTCATTATAGCTTTTTTCGATCTAACTTCTATCTTCAAGGTTTCTATCAGGGTTTCTATGAACTTTATCACTGCAAGCTGGAGCGTTTGATGCAAACTGATTTGGTGACAGTGAATAACCTACATTTCAGCCGCGCTAATAAAGTTATTTTTTCAGGCGTTAATTTAACATTACGCCAAGGCAAAATAACCGCATTGTTAGGGCCAAGTGGCACGGGTAAAACCACCCTGCTGCACTTGTTGGGTGGGCAACTACAGCCAGCAAGTGGTTCTGTGCAGGTGTTTGGGCAAGAAGTACCCCAGTTAGGTCGCAGTGAATTGTTTAAATTGCGTAGCCGTATGGGGGTGTTGTTTCAGTCGGGTGCTTTATTTACCGATATGTCGGTTTACGACAATGTAGCCTTTCCTTTAAGGGTGAACACGCCTTTGCCCGAAAGCATGATTCGGGATTTAGTATTAATTAAGTTAGAAGCTGTAGGTTTGCGGGGGGCGCGTGATTTAATGCCTGCCCAGCTTTCTGGTGGAATGGCACGGCGCGTGGCGCTGGCAAGGGCGATTGCGCTAGACCCTGAATTGTTAATGTACGATGAGCCTTTTGCTGGGCAAGACCCAATTTCAATGGGGGTGTTGGTGCAGTTGGTAAAACGCTTAAATCAGGCATTGGGTTTAACGTCAGTGATTGTTTCGCATGATTTACAAGAAACCTTGTCGATTGCTGATTACGCTTATATTTTAGCCGGTGGCAAAGTGATAGCCGAAGGTACGCCTGCTGAATTAGCAGCTTCTACCCAAGAAAATGTGCGCCAATTTATGGGCGGTTTGCCCGATGGCCCAGTGGCGTTTAATTACCCTGCCAACAGTTTTGCTACTGATTTGTTTGCTGCTGATTCGTTTACTAAGAAGGAGATTCCCCATGCTTGATT
>CAYJCB010000003.1:11302-12664 GCA_964368615.1 uncultured Halomonadaceae bacterium
CTGATTTGTTTGCTGCTGATTCGTTTACTAAGAAGGAGATTCCCCATGCTTGATTGGCTTGCTGGTTTAGGCCGCCAAGGAATCGCGCTAACCACTGGGTTGGGGCGCTCGGGGGTGTTTTTGTTTCAATCTTTAGTTGGTGTGCCGCGCAGCAGTGAAGCTTTTACCTTGTGGTTGCGTCAAGTC
This sequence comes from uncultured Halomonadaceae bacterium, assembly GCA_964368615.1. Taxonomy (GTDB): domain Bacteria; phylum Pseudomonadota; class Gammaproteobacteria; order Pseudomonadales; family Halomonadaceae; genus Marinospirillum. The sequence goes on from CAYJCB010000003.1 coordinate 11,489, forward strand.
TATTCAATTGGTGTGTTGTCGCTGATTATTATCTTGGTTTCGGGCGTATTTATTGGCATGGTATTGGGTTTGCAAGGCTACACGATTTTAACTGACTTTGGTGCTGAACAGGCATTAGGGCAGATGGTGGCGTTAAGCTTAACCCGTGAATTGGCCCCCGTTGTTGCCGCCTTGTTGTTTGCAGGGCGAGCGGGTTCGGCGTTAACGGCTGAAATAGGTTTAATGAAAGCCACTGAACAACTGGCAAGCTTAGAAATGATTGGTGTCGACCCGCTGCGCCGTATTGTTGCACCGCGATTATTGGCTGGGTTTGTGGCGCTGCCGCTGCTGACGATTATTTTTACTACGGTGGGCGTTTGGGGTGGCTGGTTGGTGGGTGTGGATTGGCTGGGCGTTGATAATGGTGCTTTTTGGAGCAATATGCAGTCGTCGGTTTCATTTCGTGAAGACGTGCTGAATGGCGTTATTAAAAGCCTCGTATTTGCTGTGGTTGTGACTTGGATTGCGGTGTTTCAGGGCTATGACCTAGTACCCACTTCTGAAGGCATTAGCCGCGCAACAACACGCACCGTGGTTTATTCTTCTTTGGCAGTGCTGGGGTTAGATTTTATTTTAACCGCGCTGATGTTTAGTAACTTATAAATGTTTAGTAACTTGTAAATGATTAGGATTAGCTATGCGTAATCAACGCTGGGTTGAAGTTTCGGTGGGCGGTTTTATGTTGTTGGGTTTTGCAGCCCTGTTGTTTTTGGCGTTTAAAGTCAGTGGGCTGGCGCAAAGTTCTGAACAAGGCAATTTTGCAGTAGAGGCTTGTTTTGGTGATATAGGCGGACTTAAACCTAGGTCTAGAATTACCTTGGCAGGCGTTACCGTGGGGCGAGTGGGTGAGATTAATTTAGATTACCAATGGTTTGAAGCTTGCGTAACCTTGCAGTTAGACGAAAAGCTAGTCGGTAAATTAAGCACCGATACCGCAGCAGCGATTCAAACCGCAGGCTTGTTGGGCGATAATTATATCAGCCTAACACCGGGTATCGACGAAGCTTATCTGGCACATGGCGACAGTTTAAAAGATACGCAATCGGCGCTTATTTTAGAGCAGCTCATCAATCAATTTATCTCTAATTCAAGCAAAGACTAGGGAAGGAAAATAACCATGCTGTTTAGATTTTTTAG
>CAYJCB010000003.1:12764-16419 GCA_964368615.1 uncultured Halomonadaceae bacterium
CTCAGCAAACCTCTTGGCAGGTGGTTGAATTGGGTATTGCCGATTTAACGTCGGTGTTTGAAGCCAATAAAGCGACTTTTGCAACAGACCCACAGCTTTTGTACAACAAGTTAGATGAGGCGATGCAGCCTTACGTTGATTTTCGTTACATCAGTGCGCGAGTCATGGGTGGGCGTTATTTTCGTGCTGCAACACCAGCGCAGCGCAGTCGTTTTGCGGCAACCTTTCAAGCAACCTTGGTAAAAACCTTTGGTCAGGGCTTGATGAATTTTGATTACCGTGAATTTGATTTGCACGTTAATAAAGATGAAACCCGTTTTGAAGACCAAGACAATGTGGCGCTAGAAGTGGTAGCAACCGATGGTAAGCGTTACCCAGTGACTTTTACGCTGCGTTTGCATAATAACGAATGGAAAATTATTAACTTAATTGTTAACGGCATCAATTTAGGCTTAACGTTTAATAGCCAGTTTGACCGTGCTATGCGCGAAAATAATCGTGATTTTGATGCAGTAATTGCAGGCTGGTCGCCTGAGCAGCTGCTAAGCGAGCTAGAAGAAGGTGAGGCGAATAAATAAATGTCAGTTATGAAAGCTAAGTTGCAGAAGTTAGATTCTGGTTGCTGGCGCTTAGTCGGACAGGTTGAATTTACAACGGCTGAAGCCTTGGCTAATCAGCTAGCTGATGCTTTGCCCTTGTTAGGTGATAATAAAGTTTTACAGGTTGAAATTGAACAGGCCAGTGGTGGTTCTGCGCTGCTGTTGGTGTTATTGGCTTGGCAGCGCCGTTGCTTGGCGTTAGGTTTAAAGTTGCAGTTGTTAAATCCACCCAGTCAGTTACAAAAAGTAGCCGAATTAAGCCATTTACAAAACCTCTTGCCTTGGGTGTTTAATACGAAACAGCTTGGCTAAGGTGCCCAACAGAGGCCTTTTCAGTTATTATGCCCACTGTTAATTAATTAATACTATTTTTTTAGGTCAGTGTTGTTTTTTATAAGCCGTTTTTAATGAGGAGTCATTATGCAAGCCCAAACCTTGAAGGAACTGTTAGAGAGCCGTATTCCAGCGTGTGAATTTATTGTTAAGGGTGATGATGGACGGCATTTTGAAGTAATCGCTATTGGTGAAGTGTTTGCAACCTTGCCAAGTCCAGTTAAAAAACAGCAGCTGGTTTTTTCTGCGTTAAGCGAAGAATTTGCTAGTGATAAGCTTCATGCAATGGCACTAAAAACCTACACCCCAGAACAATGGGCAAAAGTTAAAGATTTGCAGGTTCTCTAAGGCCTTATTATAAGTATGGATAAACTATTGATTACTGGGGGTCATCCCCTTGACGGTGAAGTGTGGATTTCGGGTGCTAAGAATTCTGCCTTGCCTATTTTAGCGGCTAGTTTGTTGGTGAATGGGCCAGTTTCGATTGGTAATTTGCCGCATTTGCATGACATTACTACCATGATTGAATTGTTGGGTGGTATGGGTGTGCAGGCGGTGGTTGATGAAAAAATGTCGCTGGAACTTGATGCAAGCTACGTTGATAACTGCATTGCACCCTATGACCTAGTTAAAACCATGCGGGCTTCTATTTTGGTACTTGGCCCGTTAATGGCGCGTTTTGGTGAAGCCGAAGTTTCCTTGCCCGGTGGTTGCGCGATTGGTAGCCGTCCAGTGAATTTGCACCTAGAAGGTTTAAAAAAAATGGGTGCAGAAATTCGTGTTGAAGAAGGTTACATTCGCGGTAAAGTAAATGGCCGTTTGCAAGGCGCACACATTATTTTTGATACAGTTACCGTAACAGGTACTGAAAACTTAATGATGGCAGCAGTCTTAGCAGAAGGGCGCACCATTTTAGAAAATGCGGCGCGTGAACCTGAAGTGGTTGATTTAGCTGACTTTTTAAATGCAATGGGCGCTAAAATTACGGGTGAAGGCACTGATACCATTATTATTGATGGTGTAACCGATTTAAGCGGCTGTCACTTTAACGTAGTGGCGGATCGCATTGAAACGGGTACTTTTTTAGTCGCAGCAGCAGCAACGCGTGGCCGTGTTCGTGTTAAACATACGCGCCCTGATATTTTAGATGCGGTGTTGGCTAAGCTAAGAGAAGCTGGCGGCATTATTACTTCAGGCGATGATTGGATAGAACTAGATATGCAGGGTAAACGCCCTAAAGCGGTTAGCATTAGAACCGCGCCCTATCCAGCTTTTCCAACCGATATGCAGGCACAGTTTATGGCTTTAAATGCCATTGCTGAAGGCACTGGTACGGTGATAGAAACTATTTTTGAAAACCGCTTTATGCACGTACAAGAAATTCAGCGCATGGGTGCGGATATTCAGGTTGAAGGCAATACGGCGATTGTTCGCGGTGTTGAAAAGTTAACGGGTGCGCCGGTGATGGCGACTGATTTACGTGCGTCTGCCAGTTTAGTGATTGCGGCACTGGTTGCTCAAGGCGATACCTTGGTTGACCGTATTTACCACATTGACCGTGGCTATGAGTGCATTGAAGAAAAACTGATGTTGCTGGGCGCAAAAATAAAGCGTATTGCTGCTTAATACTAACGAGAGAAATAATGCCACTAAGTCTAACGCTAGCCTTGTCTAAGGGGCGAATTCTAGATGATACCCTGCCACTTTTAGCGGCAGCAGGTATTGTACCGGCTGAAGATATTAGCAAAAGCCGTAAGCTGATTTTTGATACCAACTTACCCGGTGTGCGTTTGCTAGTGATTCGTGCCACAGACGTACCTACTTACGTTGAACTAGGCGCTGCTGATTTAGGCGTGTCGGGTAAAGATGTTTTGATGGAACATGGCGGCAGGGGTATGTATGAGCCTTTAGATTTAAAAATTGCTGTGTGTAAGTTAATGACTGCTGCGGTTAAAGGTTCGGTACAGCCAGAAGGTCGCCGCCGCGTGGCAACGAAGTTTATTAAAACCGCCAAGCGTTGGTATGCTGAACAAGGCATTCAAGTTGATTTAATTAAGCTATATGGCGGTATGGAATTAGCGCCAATTATGGGCTTGGCCGATGAAATCGTCGACATTGTTGATACGGGTAAAACGCTGGTTGCTAATGGCTTAGAAGCGCGTGAATTTATTGCTGATATTTCTTCGCGCTTGGTGGTGAATCGCGCTTCAATGAAAATGAAATACCAACAAATCCAACCCTTATTAGATCGTTTGCGCTTAGCGGTTGAACAGCGTTCAGCTGCGGCTATTTAATTTATTCACTGGCTGCTTGGAATTAAACATGAGCTCGAATCTTACGGTAAGAAGACTAGATGCAACCTGTGCAGATTTTACTGCCACTTTAGATCAGCTACTGGCTTGGGAAGGCGTTTCTAGCCCCCAAATTCAGCAGCAGGTTGATGACATTATTAATGCAGTTCGCCAACGGGGCGACGCGGCTGTGTTGGCTTATACCCAACAGTTTGACCAGCACCCAGCCCAACACTTTTCTGAATTAGAAATTTCTCAGCAGCAGTTACAAGATGCGTTTGCAAGCTTGCCAACTAAACGCCGTGAAGCTTTAGAAGCAGCAGCCAAGCGGGTCACTGCTTACCACGAACGTCAACAACAGCCGTCTTGGAGTTACACCGAAGCCGATGGTACTTTGTTAGGTCAGCAGGTGGTTCCGTTAGACCGCGTTGG
>CAYJCB010000003.1:16519-27319 GCA_964368615.1 uncultured Halomonadaceae bacterium
CCGCCAGTGGATAAAATTGTTGGCCCTGGCAATATTTATGTAGCAACAGCCAAGCGTGCGGTATTTGGCAAAGTTGGCATTGATATGATTGCTGGCCCCTCAGAAATTTTGGTGGTGTGTGACGGTCAAACCAATCCTGATTGGATAGCGATGGATTTGTTTTCGCAGGCTGAACACGATGAAGATGCACAATCCATTCTAATTAGCTGGGACGCTGCTTGGTTAGATGAAGTCGAACAAAGTATGCGTAAGCTGTTGCCGACTATGGAACGTGCTGCGATTATTAAAACATCGTTAGAAAACCGTGGCGCGTTAATTCAAGTGGCAAACGAAGCCCAAGCGGTTGAACTGATTAACCGCATTGCGCCTGAACACTTAGAATTATCCGTTGCAGACCCAGAAGCTTGGTTGCCGAAAGTGCGTCACGCTGGCGCTATTTTTATGGGGCGTTACACAGCTGAAGCCGTTGGCGACTACTGCGCTGGCCCGAATCACGTATTGCCGACTTCAGGTACAGCACGTTTTTCTTCGCCTTTGGGTGTGTATGATTTTCAAAAGCGTTCGTCGTTAATTTATTGTTCGCCTGAAGGTGCTAGCACTTTGGGGCACATTGCAGGCGAATTGGCTGACGGTGAATCCTTGACTGCCCATGCGCGTTCAGCGCGTTACCGTATTCAGGACTAGCTTTTAGGGCTGGCAGGACGCTGGCCTATAACTGCTGTTAAGGTTTTTGGTTGCCCTTCCCGAATAATATCCAATTCAATTTTGCTGCCTGGTTTTAATCCAGCAAGGTAGTTAATAGTGGCGCGCGCTCCGTTAACCTTGCGTTGGTTAATTTGCGTAATAACATCGCCCGGCTTTAAACCCGCTTTATCCGCAGGGCCTTGGCGTAATAAGCCAGCCACTAAAACCCCTTGTAGCGTTTCTAGCTGCAACGATTGGGCCAATGCTGTGGTGATTTCTTGCACTTCAATGCCCATCCAGCCACGCACTACAAAACCTTCGTTAATTAAATCCAGCATAATTTGTTTGGCTAAGTTCGATGGAATGGCAAAGCCAATGCCTTGTGAACCGCCTGAACGGGTAAAAATAGCCGTGTTAATGCCCAGCAGCTGCCCGTAAGGATTCACCAGCGCACCGCCTGAATTACCTGGGTTAATAGCGGCATCGGTTTGAATAAAATCTTCATAGGTATTTAAACCAAGGCTGTTGCGCCCTAAAGCACTAACAATGCCTTGCGTAACGGTTTGCCCAACGCCAAACGGGTTGCCGATTGCTAAAACCACATCGCCCACTTCTAGCGTGTCGGAAGATGCCAGCGAAATCATCGGCAGGTTATCTAGCTCAATTTTTAATACCGCTAAATCTGATTCAGGGTCGCTGCCAATAATTCGCGCAAACGTTTCGCGCCCATCGCGCAGCGCCACTCTAATTTCATCGGCATTGTGAACCACGTGATGATTGGTAAGAATGTAGCCTTCGCTGTTGACCAATACGCCAGAGCCTAAGCTAGACTGCATACGTTTTTGGCTGGGTTGATTATCTTGCCCAAAAAAATGCCGAAAAAAAGGGTCATTCATAAAAGGGTTGGTGGGCTGCTCAATCAGCGTGGTGGTATAAATGTTAACCACAGCAGGTGCTGCCATGCGGACAGCTGAAGCGTAAGATACTGGCCCTTCTTGTCGCGCAACTAACAAGGGTTCGCTGGCATGAATGGCTGCTAACGCTGGGTTAGGCGTTGCTTGACCTGTTAGGCTAGGAAAGGTTTGTAGTAATAAAGCAGCAAATAGTAGGCCGCTAACCAGTGGCCAAATAAGTTGGGGCTTTAAAAATCGCATGGCTTAAAGTAACTCCAGTAAGGCTTTTAAGACTAAAAAGAGTGGATTTTACACTAGAGCCTATATATTTACTGAATTAACTGGGTGTTTACTGAATTAACTTAGCGTTTAAATGGCTAATATTTTGGAGTAGATATGTCTGTTGAATTATTAGAACTGGTGGCTGCCTTAGATGCACATTTAAAGGTAGACGATTTTAAAGATTATTGCCCGAATGGTTTGCAGGTAGAAGCTAGCCGTACCATTAAAAAAATTGTGACAGGTGTGACGGCATCGCAAGCCTTAATTGACCAAGCGATTGCGGTTAACGCCGATGCTTTGTTAGTGCATCACGGTTATTTTTGGAAGGGTGAAGCAGCGCCATTAACTGGCATGAAAGGCAGGCGTATTGCTGCATTGCTGCGCAATAATATCAGCTTAATTGCTTACCATTTGCCACTAGATGCCCACCCATTGCTGGGCAATAATCAGCAGTTGGCAGAGGTGATGGGTTGGCAAGTAACGGGTGTTATGGATTCACCCAGTTGGCCGCTAGGTTTGGTGGGTGAGTTACCTAAACCCTTAACGGCTGCTGCTTTTGCGGAAGATTTAACCGAGAAACTGGGTCAGTCACCTTTGCACCTAGCAGGGCATCAGCGGCCGATTAAAACCTTGGCTTGGTGTACGGGTTCGGCTGAAGGTGGCATTTACCGTGCGGCTGAATTAGGCGTTGATGCTTTTATTAGCGGTGAAGTTAGCGAACAGACTTTACATGCTGCACAAGAATTGGGTATTGATTACTTTGCAGCCGGTCATCACGCCACCGAGCGTTACGGTGTAAAGGCGTTGGGGGAATGGATTGCCCAGCAATGGCAAGTAGAATGCCAGTTTATTGATCTGCACAATCCAGTTTGATTTTGTAAAAAAACAGTAAAAAAAAAGAATTAAAAAAGCCTCTGAAGATTAACCAACGATTGCGTTGCATCTTCAGAGGCTGATAAGTAAAACTTGTTAGTAATGGTTGAAAAGCTTAGCTTTTTTTCTGAGCAGGTTCAAAAATTTCAGGCTTTAAACCAAAGTCTTCTGCCAAAGTACCGCCAGTTTTGTCGTCAGCGTAGTCTCTAGGTGGTGCAAAGTCAGGCTGCTGAAAGTTTTCAGCCAATGTGCCGCCTTCTTTATTTGCGGCATAGTCTCTGGGTGGTTGGTGTGCGTCTAATTTTGGTTGCTTATCAGTTTCTGTTGGCTGCTCGGCTGTTTTAATTGTTAATCGCTTAACAAGGTCTTCATCGCTACAGAGTAGGCTGGCATCTGACACTAGTTGTTCTTCCATGCTTTTTAGCTGCTTGCTAAGTGCAGAAAAGTTCGTGGCAGTGCGTGAAAAATGGTCGTTAAGATTTTCTTTTACTTGGTTTAATTCGAGTTCACGCTCAACCAATTCATGACGAATTTTAGTGTTTTGTGCGCTGCTGGTATTAAGTGAGCTATAAATCCAAGCACCAGCTAGACCGCCAAAAACAAAAGATGATAGAACATAAAACCATTGGATATCAGCAAAATTCACGTGCAGCTCCTTAAATTGATGGCGAGTAAGCACCGCCTATAGAGTTTTGATTTAAGCATTATATCGGTCAAGTGTGACTAGAGGTCAAGTGTGACTGGTTAGCTTCATCTGGTTAATTGGTCGTACACGCTTTGGTTCACACTGGTTGCTGGCGTATAATCGGCAAATTTTCTAACTAACTGTACGTTTAGAGCTAATACTAATAAGGGTGAAATGTTTATGACTCCTATGGAGCGCTATCTGCAAGACCTTAAACGCGATGATTTTAAGTCCGATCCTGCACAAAAGCTAGCCGTAGAGCACCTGCAAAGGCTGCACGATGATCTAGTGAATACTGGGCAGGCAGCCAGTAATGGCTTTTTATCGCGCCTAGTGAAAAAGAAGGCTAATAATTCCATTAAAGGTTTGTATTTTTGGGGTGGTGTGGGGCGGGGTAAAACTTACTTAGTAGATACTTTTTACGAATGCCTACCCTTTGAACAAAAAATGCGTAACCATTTTCATCGCTTTATGCAGCGGGTACATGCCGATTTAACTAAGTTTGATGGTCAAGCTAATCCATTAAAATTAGTGGCTAAACAGTTAGCATCAGAAATTCGTGTGCTGTGCCTTGATGAGTTTTTTGTTAAAGACATTACCGATGCGATGATTTTGGGCAATTTAATGGAAGCCTTATTTAATGAAGGTGTTGTATTGGTTACTACCTCAAACATAGTGCCTGATGACCTTTATTTGAACGGTTTGCAGCGTTCACGCTTCTTGCCAGCGATTGACCTGTTGAAGCAGTTTACTGACGTTGTGAATGTGGACAGCGGTGTGGATTACCGTTTGCGTACTTTAACCCAAGCCGAAATTTACCATTCGCCACTAGATGCCGAAGCTGATGCCAGTTTAAATCGCAGCTTTGATGCGATGGTGATGGGCAATGATTTGCGTGATGCACCTGTTGATATTAATAATCGAAAAATAATAGCGCGGCGTTTACACGATGGCGTGGCTTGGTTTGATTTTGATGAATTGTGTGATGGGCCACGTAGCCAGTACGATTACATAGAATTGTCAAAAGTGTTTCATACGGTGTTTTTGTCAGATGTACCCCAATTAGGTGTTGCTAAAGATGACCAAACCCGTCGCTTTATCAATTTAATTGATGAGTTTTATGACCGGAACGTGAAAGTTATTATTTCTGCTGAACAAGCCATTGACAATATTTATACTGGCGGTAATTTGGCATTTGAAATTGACCGTACTAAAAGTCGTTTATTAGAAATGCAATCGCATGAGTATTTAGCAAGAGAGCATAAACCCTAGACTAGCGAGTTAAGCTGGTGTAGAATTTGCGCTCCTTAGAAAAGTATAAGGTCTAAGGCAACCCGTTACCAAACAATTATGATGGTAACTAATAAAAATAGGTAATGATCAGTACAATCTGGGGTGTTTAAGGACACGTCAAGTTGTGAGGATCCTACTAAGGTAGCTACTTAAGGTAGAGAGTAATAATGAAGACTACTGTTTCTGCAAAACCAGACAGCGTTAAGCGCGACTGGTTCGTGGTAGACGCCACGGATAAAACGCTAGGTCGTCTAGCAACTGAATTAGCTCGTCGTCTACGCGGCAAGCATAAGCCTGAGTTCACACCTCACGTTGATACAGGTGACTACCTAGTTATCATCAACGCTGAAAAAGTGCGTGTAACAGGTAACAAAGCTAAGGGCAAAATTTACTACCGTCACACAGGTTTTCCTGGCGGCATTAAAGAAATGTCCTTTGAAAAGCTGATTGCCCATGCGCCTGAGCGTGTTATTGAGGGTGCTGTAAAAGGTATGTTGCCTAAAGGTCCTTTAGGTCGTGCCATGTTTGCTAAGCTAAAAGTTTACGCCGGCGCGGAACATCCGCACGCTGCTCAGCAACCTCAAGCTCTGAACATTTAAGGGAAGGTCGTCATGTCTGCTAATCAAAACTACGGCACCGGCCGTCGCAAAACTTCTACAGCGCGTGTATTTTTAAAGCCTGGTAGCGGTAAGATTTCTATTAATGGTTCTAGCTTGCAAGAATACTTTGGTCGTGAAACCGCCCAAATGATTGTTATGCAGCCACTAGAATTAACTGACAATGTAACCAAGTTTGATTTGTTCATCACTGTTGCTGGTGGTGGTGCAAGTGGTCAGGCTGGGGCAATTCGTCACGGTATTACTCGTGCACTAATGGATTATGATGAATCACTACGCGCAGAATTGCGTGCAGCTGGTTATGTAACCCGTGATGCGCGTATGGTTGAGCGTAAGAAGGTCGGTCTACGTAAAGCACGTAAGCGTCCGCAATACTCCAAGCGTTAATACCTGGAGTTTTGGCTACGGCCAACCAAAGAAACGCCTGGCCGCTGTATGCTGGGCGTTTTTTTTTGCGACAATAAAAGTTTTTATAAAAAAGCTCTACCACTAAATCACTAGACTTTATAAGGTTTCCTTTCTTGTGTTAGTGGCTGCTTTTTTTTAAGATTAACCATATTTAAAAAAATGGTTCGGGTGGTGTTTTTCGTCCGAATGAAGTTTTGTCGATGGGGAGAACCTTCAATGAGTAATGATGGCGTAAACAAGGGGCGGCGACGCTTCCTCGTTGCTGCGACATCCGTCGTCGGGGCGGTTGGCGCAGTCGGGGTTGTGGTACCTTTCGTTGCCTCCTGGAATCCTAGTGCTAGAGCGCGTGCAGCAGGTGCACCGGCTAGGGCTGATATTTCCAAATTAGAAGCAGGGCAGCAGATGACAGTTGAGTGGCGAGGTAAGCCAGTTTGGATTATTCGTCGCACACCTGAAATGTTGAAAAGTTTAGAAGCAGTTGAAAGCCGTTTAGCAGATCCTAATTCAGATGTGCTTAGTCAACAGCCAAGCTATGCTAAAAATCGTGAGCGTTCCATTAAGCCTGAATTTGCTGTGGTGATTGGTATTTGTACCCACCTAGGCTGTTCACCTACTTACCGCCCTGAAGTTGCAGCGGCAGATTTAGGTGCTGATTGGTTAGGCGGTTTCTTCTGCCCTTGCCATGGTTCACGCTTTGACTTATCGGGTCGTGTAATGCGCAGTCAGCCGGCACCAACTAACCTTGAAGTGCCCCCCCATAGTTACATTGACGACTACTCAATCATTATTGGTGTCGATGAGGAGAATGCTTAATGGCTGGTAACCGTAATAAGGGTAATCCAGGCCTTATGGGTTGGATTGATGATCGTTTCCCAGCAACCGCTATGTGGGAAGATCACCTAAGCAAATATTATGCACCTAAAAACTTTAACTTTTGGTACTTTTTTGGTTCACTTGCTTTATTAGTTCTGGTTAACCAGATCTTAACGGGCATTTGGCTAACCATGAGTTATAACCCCTCTGCAGAAGGCGCGTTTGCTTCCATGGAATACATCATGCGTGATGTGGAAATGGGTTGGCTTATTCGTTATATGCACTCAACGGGTGCTTCTGCCTTCTTCATCGTTGTTTACCTGCACATGCTGCGCGGTATGATGTATGGCTCTTACCAAAAACCTCGTGAGTTAATTTGGATTTTTGGTATGGCTATCTACCTAGCACTAATGGCTGAAGCCTTTATGGGTTATTTGCTACCTTGGGGACAAATGTCTTACTGGGGTGCGCAGGTTATTATTTCCCTATTTGGTGCTATTCCAGTAATTGGTGGCGACTTAGCTCAGTGGATTCGTGGTGATTACCTAATTTCTGGTATTACTCTGAACCGCTTCTTTGCTTTGCACGTTGCTGCCTTGCCTATCGTGATTATTGCGCTAGTGGTACTGCACATTCTTGCGTTACACGAAGTAGGTTCTAACAACCCAGATGGCGTAGAAATCAAGAAAGACCTAGATAAAGACGGCGTGCCTTTAGACGGTATTCCTTTCCACCCCTACTACACTGTAAAAGACATTGTAGGTGTAGCGGTATTCTTGTTTGTGTTTGCTTTAATCGTGTTCTACTTCCCAGAAATGGGCGGCTACTTTATTGAAGCGCCAAACTTTGAACCAGCTAACCCGCTGAAAACGCCTGACCATATTGCCCCTGTTTGGTATTTCACTCCCTTCTATGCAATTCTACGTGCGATTACCTTCTCGGTATTTGGCTTAGAAGCTAAGTTTTTGGGTGTAATCTTTATGGGTGCAGCCATTGCAATTTTGTTTGTATTGCCTTGGTTAGACCGTAGTCCTGTGCGTTCTATTCGCTACAAAGGTTGGATGAGTAAAGTGGCGCTAGTGCTTTTCTGCATAAGTTTTGTAGTTTTAGGTGTGTTGGGTGTTTTACCTTCAACACCGCTTTACACCTTATTAGCGCAGATTTGTACAGCAATTTACTTCTTGGTTTTTCTTCTGATGCCTTTTTACACCAGAATTGAAAAATGCAAACCCGTTCCAGACAGGATTACAGGCTAATGAAAAAGCAATTACTAGCAGTTTTATTTGCGCTGGTGCCTGCCCTTTCAATGGCTGCAGGTGGTGCAAAGTTGGATAGCATGACTCCAGATTTGTATAACTATGAATCCTTGCACAATGGTGCGCGTTTATTCGTAAACTATTGCATGGGTTGTCACTCGGCTGAGCATCAGCGTTTTGCCCGTACGGCGGAAGATTTAGGTATTCCTCAAGATGTTATTGAGCAAAACCTAATTCTTAACCCACAAACGGCTTACAACGACCAGATGCGCATCTCTATGACGAAAGCTGACTCAGCGGTTTGGTTTGGTAGCCCACCACCCGACCTAAGCTTGATGGCGCGTTTAAAGAGCCCTGAGTATATTTATACTTTCTTACGTGGTTTTTACCTAGATAATGAGAAGCCTTGGGGTGTTAATAACACAGCCTTCCCTGATGTGGGTATGCCGCACGTATTGGCTGATTTGCAGGGTACCAACAGTTTGGCGTGTGACCCTAATGCAATTAGTGCTCAGATTGTTGACCCGTTAAAAGGTAAAGTAGCTAACCCACGTGACTGCTTTAAAGAAGTTACGCCAGGTAGCCTTTCACCTGCCGAGTTCGACAAAGCAGTTTATGATCTAACTAACTTTATGGTTTACGTAGCCGAGCCAAGCAAGTATCAGGCGAATGCTATGGCACCTAAGGTGTTGATCTTTATTGTAATATTCTTATTCTTCGCTTATTTGTTGAAGAAAGAATACTGGCGTGACATTAAGCATTGATTAGTTTATTGCTGATGAGTGTTCAATGATGTAAAAGAGGCAGAAGGCGTGCGGGTTTCCGTGCGCCTTTTGCTATTTCAGGCCTATAAGCGTTATAGTAGTTGGCTGAATGTATAATGAGGATTTATTAATGAGCGTTGCTACCAAGCGTTCTTCCATGACTTTTTTTTCGGATAGTGAAGATCACTACAGCCATCGTGTGCGTATTGTTCTAGCTGAAAAAGGCGTTACGGTTGATTTATTAGAGATCGATCCTAACAATAAGCCGGAAGAATTAGCGGACCTTAATCCCTATAACAGCCTTCCCACTTTGCTTGACAGAGACTTAGTGCTTTATGAGTCTAAAGTAATGATGGAATATTTAGATGAGCGTTTTCCTCATCCACCCTTGTTGCCTGTGTATCCTGTTGCGCGTGCGCAAAGTCGTCTTTGGGTATATCGCATCGAGAAAGAATGGAGTCCTTTAGTTGAATTACTAACTAACGAGCCCACTGGTAAAAAAGCCGATAAAGCCCGTAAAGAATTACGCGAAAGCATAATTGGTGTTGCACCAATTTTTGAAGACCGTCCTTTCTTTATGAGTGATGAGTTTAGCTTGGTTGACTGCTGTGTACTGCCTATTTTGTGGCGTTTAAAACATTTGGGTATCGAGTTACCAGAGAAACAAGTGAAGCCTTTACTTGACTATATGGAGCGTAGCTTCAGTCGTGATGGTTTTATTGATAGCCTTTCTGAAGTCGAACGCGAAATGCGTTAATACGGAGTCCTCATGTCTGCTTCTAGCCGTCCTTATTTATTGAGAGCCATTTATGAATGGCTATTAGATAACAACTTAACACCCCATATTGTTATTAATACCGATATGCCAGGTGTTGAAGTGCCTTCCTCTCATATCGAAAATGGGCAGCTAGTCTTGAATATATCGCCTGACGCTTGCCGTGATTTGCTGATAGGTGATGAAGAGGTTATTTTTAGTGCACGTTTTAACGGCGCTTCTAGGCAGATTCGTCTTCCAGTCGATGCCATAGCGGCTATTTATGCGCGTGAAAATGATCAAGGCATGGTATTTGGTCAAGAGCCTAGATTAGCCGTTGAAGCTGATGTACTAGTTAAGATGCCTAAAGCTAAGGATAAACCTGCTTTAGACACTAAAACTGCTAGTAAAACAGTCGGTAAGAAAGTCTCTCACCTAAAGGTGATTAAGTAATCACTGTGCGTTAGTGGCCGCCAAAGAGTTGTTCATCAATTAAGTCGCATAAACAGTGAATGACTAGTAGATGAACCTCTTGGATGCGGGCGGTAACTGTTGAAGGCACTCTAATCTCGCAGTCTTCAGGGCCTAACAAAGCCGCCATATTACCGCCATCTCTACCTGTTAAAGCAACCACACGCATATCGCGTTCATGGGCTGCTTGTATGGCTTGTATAACGTTAGCCGAATTACCACTGGTCGAAATGGCTAATAAAATATCACCTGGCTGACCTAGCGCTCTTATCTGCTTAGAAAAAATTTCATTGTAGCTGTAATCATTAGCAATCGAAGTAATGGTTGAAGTATCGGTGGAAAGTGCCATAGCAGGTAGACTAGGTCTTTCTCTTTCAAAACGGTTGAGCATTTCTGAAGAGAAGTGTTGTGCATCACCGGCTGAGCCACCATTTCCACAGCTAAGCACCTTGCCGTCATTAAGAATAGCTTCAACTATCATGCGGCTGCCGTGTTCAATCAGTTCAGGTAACACTTGGCTGGCTTGCACTTTGGTGTCGATACTGGCATGGAAGTGTTGCAGTATTCGGTCATTGAAACTCATAGTAACTCCTAGTTTATTTAATTGCTGATACTTAGTCAGAAGGCGTTTTTAATCCAGTTTTCACAGATAATTTGTTGTTTACTATCAAAAGTCATGGCTAAAACATCAAAACGGCAAGCCGGTGGTTGTGACCAACGGCTCATATAAAAGTGTGCCGCTTTTTGTAATTTCTTTTGTTTGGCTGGGGTGACGCTAGCTGCTGCACCACCAAACAGTTGGTTTTTTCTAAAGCGTACCTCGACAAAAACAAGTTGACCATTATCTTGTAAAATAAGGTCTATTTCACCTGTTTTACAGCCAAAGTTGCGTTCAATCAGCTGCAAGCCTTGTTGCTGTAACAATAAAGCCGCAGCGTCTTCAGCGGCTTGCCCGATGCGTTGCTTGTCGGTAGGTGCTAGAGGTTTAGAGACCATAAAGATTTAGA
>CAYJCB010000003.1:27419-34852 GCA_964368615.1 uncultured Halomonadaceae bacterium
TTTAGAGACCATAAAGATTTAGATACCATGATTTTTTAGATGCTCTAGTTGCTAGTTCAAAAGCTGCTAGTCCGAAGTTAGTTGGTCTACTAGCTGCTGCTGTTCAAAAGCATTGGTTGTTAAAGGTTCAACTTTACCTTTATTAAACTGCGCCCATTGTAGTTCACGTTTAATGCGACGATTAGTTTGGCTTAAGCGCCCAGTCGCTCCATCAATACGAGTGTCTGGCAAAGCATTCAATAAAGGTAAGCGTTGCGCCAGTAAGTAAGCGTCAGACCCCATGGCATACAAACGACCATAGTTGACCATTTTATCGGGCCAAGCTTGCCGAATGGTTTGTTCCAGTAAGTTTTCTTCTTCTAAATACCAAGGGATATCACAAAAAGCGATGCCATTCATGTCTTTATCTTGGCTAGGATTGTGGGTGCCTGAATTCACTAAAGACGTGGCTAATACTGGTAGGTTCGAGGCCATTAAAAAGCTTAATGCCGGTTTTATTTGTCGCGCATCAGCTGGCGTTGCATGAATAAATAAGAAGTCACTGTCTTCTCTAGGTCTGGGTGCAAAATGGGGGCGTTGTCCCAGAATACTAATTAAGCGACGATGCCTTTGTTCACTCAGCTGTACTTCTAAAAGCTCTCTTAGTGATTTATCTAGTGTTAAAGTTTTTCCATATTGGCGCGTATAAGTTACTTCGCCGCCTAATTTTTGCCAAGCGTCAATAAAACTTTCTTTAACGCGCGTTCCCCAATCGCTTTCTGGGGTTAATATTAAGGCGCGGCGAAAACCATTTTGCCAAGCTTTTAGGGCAACTTGTTCAGCTTCATTTTCAGCCGACAAGCCAAATTGATACAGGCTTTTATTACGAAATTTTTCATCGTTACCATAGTTAAGTGCTAGCGTGGGCAAAGGCAGGCTAGAGCGTCTTTCTAAAAGGTCGACCTGTGCTTTGGCAAGCGGGCCAATAACTACCTGCACACCATCTTTAATGGCTTGACGATAAAGGTCGTCTAGTAACGCACCTTCAGCATTATAAAAAGTTAGTTTAGGCGCTGGGTAGCCTTTGCTGATGGCATCAAGTTGCCTAGCAATTAACGCATCGCGCAGTACACGAGCAGAATCTGCCATAGCGCCACTTTCTGGCAGAAAAACACCTAAATGCTCTACTTGTTGTTGGCTAACTTTAGTTAATAGGCTGATTTCTTCTGGCATAAAGGTTTGTGCAGGGTGTTGTGCCCAGCTGATGTGCCAAGCTTCTAAGCTTGTTATAAATAGCTCAGGTTGTTCAGTAATCATTTGCTTAACTAAAGCCAATTCAAGCCAACCTAGTAATAAAGGCTGGGTTTCTTGTTCTTGTAGATTACGCAGCATTTCGCCATTCATTTTTAATAAATTAAGCCACAAGGCTTGGTAAGCAAGTTGCTGTTGCTTGTTATTTTGAGTCGCTTGGGCTTGGTTATGGCGTTGTTGCAAGGCGCTGGTGTAAAAACCTGTCAGCATAAAAGCGTCGGCTTTATAGCCAAACAGTAAATATTGCTGTTGTTGGTTTAAATGTGGAAGTTGTTGGCTAAAACGATCAATCATGCGTAAAGCCAGCCAGCCATTATCCAGTGCAAGGCTGCTGATTGCACCCACCTGTAGGGCTTGCCAGTGGTGTGCGGCAGGCAGCAATCCAACTTGCAGGGTTTGCAGTAAGTCTAAGCTTTCTTGATGCCTTTGCTGCTGTGTTAACATAACCGCTGTATCAAGTCTTGCTAGCTGGACTTCAATGTCAGGATTGGAGTGAATCGCGCGTTCTTGAATGACGATTGGTTGAATCGGCGCTTCTTTAGTTTTTCCTGAACAGCCAGCCAGTATGAATAGCAGCAAACACAACATGCCTAGTCGATAGTAATTGAACGAATAGGCTGATAATTTAAATGCCACTCTGGTTAATCCTTTCATGACTTGTAAAACCCCAGTAATTGAGCCTGCTGTAGAGCAGATCGACTCTTTACCCATTAAGACAGCAGAGCATAGCAAAAAAAGCGCCACCTTGTATGTTGTTGCTACGCCCATTGGTAATCTTGACGATATAACGGCAAGGGCGCTGCTTATTCTACAGCAGGTAGATTTAATTGCAGCGGAAGATACCCGCCATAGTGGTCGTTTATTAGACCATTACCAAATTAAAAACCGCTTAATTTCGTTGCATGATCACAATGAAAACTCTCGCGCTGAACAAATTATAACTTTATTAGGGCGCGGTAAATCAGTGGCGTTAATTTCTGATGCTGGTACTCCGTTAATTTCAGACCCAGGTTATTCCTTGGTGGCTAGTGTGCGTGCTGCTGGCTTTGAAGTATTGCCTGTGCCGGGTGTTAGTGCCTTAATTGCAGCGTTAAGCGTGGCGGGTTTACCTACTGACCGTTTCTTTTTTGCGGGTTTTTTACCGGCGAAAGAGCAAGCGCGTAGCCAAGCTTTACAAAATTTAGTGCAGCAGCAGGGCACATTAATTTTTTATGAATCACCGCATCGAATCTTGGCCAGTTTACAAAGCATGATTAATACACTGGGTGGTCAGCGCCAAGCCTGTGTTGCCAGAGAAATTACCAAGCATTTTGAAACCTATTTAACCGCCAGTTTAGATGAATTGTTGGCGCAGGTAACGGCAGATATTAACCAGCAAAAAGGTGAATTTGTGTTGCTAGTAGAAGGTTTTACTGGTCAAGCACCTGATGTGGCTTGGTCTGAAGCGTGCCGTTGGTTGCAAGAATTAAAAGATGCCATGCCACCGTCTAAGGCTGCGGCTTTAGTGGCGCGTATGACGGGTGTGAAGAAAAAAGACTTGTATCAGTGGCTGTTAGATAACGGATTTGATAGCAAAGCTTGAGTAGATGACCGTTTATCTATATCCTTTCGCAGCGGAAGTCGGCTGGACAGTCGCCGCCATCGTTTACAGTTAAATGTTTACAGTGGGGGAGGAAAGTCCGGGCTCCACAGGGCAAGGTGCCAGGTAACGCCTGGGAGGCGCAAGCCTACGGAAAGTGCCGCAGAGAATAGACCGCCGATGGTTGCTTTCTTAGGAAGGCTTCACAGGTAAGGGTGAAATGGTGCGGTAAGAGCGCACCGCACGGGTGGCAACATACCGTGGCTGGGTAAACCCCACCTGGAGCAAGACCAAATAGGAATCCGCTAGGCGTGGCCCGCGCTGGATTCGGGTAGGTCGCTTGAGCCTTGGAGCGATCCAAGGCCTAGAGGAATGACTGTCCACGACAGAACCCGGCTTACAGGCCGGCTTCCGCCCTTATTTTGTTATGTTTTTTTGCCTTTCCTTGAGTTTATTATGCCCACAAACACGCCAATCGCTGCACCCGACGTACATTTAACCGTACTTTTAGAAGAGGCAGTTGCTGCTTTAGTAACGCGCCCTGACGGTTATTATGTTGATGGTACTTTTGGTCGTGGTGGTCATAGCCGTCATCTATTAGAACAGTTAACGCCTGAAGGACGTTTGTTAGGGATTGATAAAGACCCACGCGCTTTAGAAACTGCTGCTGTATTAGCGAAAGAAGACTCACGCTTTGCTGTGTGTCACGGTTCTTTTATTCAATTGGCTGAGTTTTTAAAAGAAAAAGGTTGGGCAGGTGTTGATGGCATTTTGCTAGATTTAGGCGTTTCTTCGCCGCAACTAGACGATGCTAGCCGTGGTTTTAGTTTTATGAACGATGGCCCGCTAGATATGCGTATGGACACCAGCCGTGGCCCCAGTGCTGCCGAATGGTTAGCCAAAGCGAAAGAAGAAGAAATTAGCGATGTGCTGTATCACCTAGGTGAAGAACGCCATTCGCGTCGCATGGCTCGTGCTTTGGTTAAAGCCCGCCAAGAAGAACCGATTACCCGCACTAGCCAATTAGCTGAAATCGTTAAAGTCGCTAACCCTAGTTGGGAAAAACACAAACATCCTGCTACCCGTGCCTTTCAAGCTATACGCATTCACATTAACCGTGAGCTTGATGATTTAAGGGATATGCTGGACCAAGCCATGGATTTATTGTTGCCCGGTGGTCGTTTAGTGGTGATTAGCTTTCATTCCCTTGAAGATCGCATTGTAAAACGCTTTATGCGTGATGCAGCGCGTGGCGATGCCCATTTGCCCCACGATATGCCTTTTCGCCAAGATGAATTAAACATTACCTTAAAGTTAAAAAGCAAAGCCGTTAAGCCTTCAGCAGCTGAAGTGGAGCGTAACCCACGTTCACGTAGCGCGGTTATGCGAGTAGCGGAAAAGCTTACTAAGGTTGATTAAGTGAGGCGCTATGCTTTTTTCGGCACTCAATAAATACTATCAATTATTACTGTTAGTCTTGCCCTTATTTAGGCGCTATTGGCTAATGTTGGCGCTAGTGTGTTGTTTGTTGGTTAGCGCCCATCTGCTGATTCAAATTACCCATCAATCCAGAAATCAACACGTCCGCTTGCAAACCTTAGAAGGTGAAAGAGATGCTTTGCAGGTGGAGTGGGGGCGTTTGTTATTAGAAGAAAGCTCTCTAGTGTCTTCTGCGCGTTTAGAGCAAGTCGCTCGTCAAGCATTGGGCTTACACCTGCCAGAAGGTAAAGACCTGCAAATTAAACGCGTTGTGCAACCATGACTGTTCAAGCATGACTAATGGTGCCGTTTCACCTTGGCGTTTGCGTGTGGTTGCTTTGGTTATTCTACCGCTGCTGCTGCTGTTAGTGGGGCGTTTAGTGCAGCTGCATTTATTTGAACGCGAATTTTTGAAGCACCAAGGCGATGTGCGCACCTTGCGGGTTGAACCGATTCCTGCCCACCGTGGCATGATTACCGATCGTCACGGTGAGCCGCTTGCCATCAGTTCCCCCGTTGCTACCCTTTGGGCTAATCCTAGTCAATTACCACAAGATGGCCCATTACTGAATGCTTTAGCTAAAGCCCTTGATGAATCGCCAAGTCGTTTTTTTTCGCGCTTAAATCGTTATGCAGGCCGCGAGTTTATGTACTTAAAACGCCAAGTAACGCCCGATGTTGCTGAGGCGGTAATGGCGTTAAAAATTTCCGGTGTTTATGCGCAAGATGAATATAAACGTTATTACCCTGCTGGTGAAGTTGCGGCGCATCTGGTTGGTTTTACTAACGTTGATGAGCAAGGCCAAGAAGGTCTAGAGCTATCTTGGGAGCATTGGCTTAAAGCTACACCGGGCCGTAAACGGGTTTTAAAAGACTTAAAAGGCCGCATTGTGCGTAACCTTGCGGTGCTAGAGCCACCGCGCCCTGGTCAAACCTTAACGCTTAGTTTAGATATGCGCTTGCAGTATTTGGCTTACCGTGAATTAAAAGCCGTGGTCGATCAGCACCAAGCCGTATCGGGCAGTATTATTTTATTAGATGCCCGCAGCGGTGAAGTGTTAGCAATGGTTAATCAGCCAGCATTTAATCCGAATAATCGCAGCTATTTAGACCTTTCTAGGTTGCGTAACCGTGCGTTGGTCGATGTGTTTGAACCTGGTTCAGTCATCAAACCGTTAAGCGTTGCAGTGGCTTTGCAGTCAGGTATTTTTAAGGCAGATCAATTAATTAACACAGCGCCTGGCAGAATGACCTTGGCCGGACAGAATATTCGTGATGCGCGCAATTATGGTGATTTAACGCCCGAAGGTATTATTGTTCACTCTAGTAATGTGGGCGTAGCACGCATGATTCTTGAGTTACCCGAAACGTTGCTGGTTGATTATTACAGTGAGCTAGGTTTTGGGCGTTCAACAGGCACAGGTTTTCCGGGTGAAGTGTCGGGCGTATTACCCGGTGGTTTTGGTATCAGCAAAGTTTCACGCGCTACCTTGTCTTATGGTTATGGCTTGTCGATGACTTTGGGGCAGTTGGCGCAGGCTTATATGGTATTGGCTGATAAAGGCCGTTTGCACCCCTTGTCTTTACTTAAAATTAGCGAACCAGTAACCCAGCAGGTGTTTGACCCTCAAGTGGTGGCTGACGTATTAAAAATGATGGAAAAAGTAGTAGAGCCAGGTGGTACAGGCACACGCGCTGCTATTAAAGGTTATCGCGTTGCAGGTAAAACTGGCACAGTGCATAAGTTAGGCGCTGATGGCTATGATTCAGGTGATTACCTAGCTACTTTTGCAGGCATTGCACCTGCCAGTGACCCACGTTTGGTGGCGGTGGTGATTATTGATAGCCCCAAAGGGCAAGAATATTTTGGTGGGCAGGTAGCAGCGCCGGTGTTTGGGCGTGTTGTTGGCCATGCGTTAAGAATACTGGACGTGCCGCCCGATGATCCTGAGTTAGTTAGCCAAGAGGTAAAAAAACCATGAGTATTTTAAGGCTAACCAATGCACGTAAGCTTAACGATTGGGTTGTATTGTGGCCTGAATTAGCGGCTATTTTGCTTAACCAAGCCTTGTCGATTCGCACCTTTAATCGTTTAGTGCATGACAGCCGTTTAGTTGAACAAGGTGATGTGTTTTTTGCGTTAACGGGAACACAGCAACAGGGTTTGGCATTTGTTGAACAAGCTTGGCAGCGCGGCGCATTATTGGCGGTAACAGAAGGGGATTTAGCCCTAGAAGAACATGCCCAAGGTTGGTTGTTAAAATTGCCTCAGTTGCGTGCGCGTTTAGGCCAGTTGTTAGCCTTGAATACCCAAGCGCCTTTGGCAGAAATGCGTACCCAAGCCGTAACGGGGACGAATGGTAAATCGTCAGTTGCGCATTATTTATGTCAAGTTTGGCAGTTGTTAGGTAAACGCTGTGCTTTGGTGGGTACGTTGGGCAATGGTGAATTACACCAATTACAAACTGCCACCCACACTACGCCAGATATTTTTGAGCTGCATCAAATGTACGCCGATTGGGCTGCTGCTGGCATTTTTCAGGTGGCTTTAGAAGCCTCCTCCCATGCGTTAGACCAAGGCCGTTTAGATGGCTTGTTAATAACTAGTGGAATTTATACGAATTTAAGCCGTGACCATTTAGATTATCACGGCAGTTTAGAAGCCTATGCGGCGGCTAAACAGCGGTTGTTTTTACGCCCTGAACTAGCAACAGCAGTGATTAATTTAGATGATGCCGTAGGTTGCCAGTGGTTAGCAGTAATACAAAATGCGCCGTTGCAGCCTAAGCAATGTTTGGGTTATAGCCTAAAAACTGTGCAGCCGCAGCAAGCAGCTGTTAGCTGTTTAAGTGCTGTGGACTGTTTAGAAGTGCTGCAAGCTACTTATACTTTAAAGGGTATTCAAGCTGAACTGCGGTATCAGCAGCAAACCTATGCGTTAAACTTACCTTTATTGGGCGCTTTTAATTTAGCCAATGGCTTGGCAGTAATGGCTGCAATGCTTGCTGAAGGCGTTGCGTTGCCAAGGTTGCTAGAAGCTATAAGCCAATTACAAGCCGTACCGGGGCGAATGCAGCGGATTGCT
>CAYJCB010000003.1:34952-52468 GCA_964368615.1 uncultured Halomonadaceae bacterium
TAGCTGGGCAGCGTTTACACTTTAATGATGCCGAACAAGCGCAGCTGGCTTTAATGAGTAGAAATTTATGATGTACCCGCTAACTTTGCAACAACTAGCCACTTGTGTGGGTGGTGAAATACAGGCTAGTACGAATCAAAAAATTAGCAGCGTGGTGATTGATGCCCGCCAAGTAACAGCAGGTGCTTTATTTGTGGCTTTGGCAGGGCAAAAGGTTGATGGGCATAGTTTTTTAGACCAAGCCCACAGCCACCAAGCCAGTGCTGCTTTGGTTGAAGAATGGCAAACCAGCCCTTTAGCACAAATTAAAGTGCCTTCAAGCGTTGCAGCATTGGGTGCTTTGGCAGGTTATAATCGCCAGCTTTTTAAAGCGCCTTTAATTGCCGTAACAGGTAACAGCGGTAAAACCAGTGTTAAAGAAATGTTGGCGGCTATGCTTACTGCCCACTTTAAACAAGTTTTAGCGACTGAAGGTAATTTGAATAACGAGCTAGGTGTGCCTTTAACCCTGCTGCGTTTACAGCCGCATCATGCAGCAGCAGTCGTTGAATTGGGTGCTAACCATTTACAAGAAATTGATTATTTAGCCAGCCTTGCTAAACCAGATGTGGGCATTATTACCAATGTTACGGG
The DNA here is from genome assembly GCA_964368615.1 of uncultured Halomonadaceae bacterium. GTDB lineage: Bacteria > Pseudomonadota > Gammaproteobacteria > Pseudomonadales > Halomonadaceae > Marinospirillum. Next base: position 35,586 of record CAYJCB010000003.1, read on the forward strand.
TGCGCATTTGGGTGAATTTGGCAGCTTGCAAGCCATAGCCCAAGCTAAGGCAGAGTTATTCGCGCAGGTTAAAGCCGATGCTTGTGTGGTATTAAATGCTGATGATGCTTTTTATGATTTTTGGTGCCAGCAAGCGCAAGCAGTTAATAAAATAATTAGCTTTGGTTTTAACCAAGCCGATGTGACTGCAAACAATGTGCAATTAGATAAATTAGGCAACGCACATTTTACGGTAGTTACGCCTTGGGGTGAACAAGCCATAGATTTACCACTGCCGGGTAAGCACAACGTTGCCAATGCACTAGCCGCCATAGCCGCAGCAGGGCACTTAGGTGTACCTTTAGCCGTGCAAGCAGAAGCGTTACATAAGTTACAGCCAGTGCCTGGTCGCTTACACAGAGTTAACGCTTGGGGTGGTGCGCTCTTGTTAGATGATAGTTACAATGCTAGCCCCGATGCAGTTAAATCAGCGATTGATTTATTAGCCGCTTTGCCAGCCAGTAAAAAAATATTGGCTTTGGGAAGCTTGGCTGAACTAGGCGCAGCGACAGATGCAATTCATATTGAGTTAGGCGAATATGCACGCCAGCAAGGCTTAAATGGCTTGTTTGCTTTGGAAGGTAAGGCAAGTTTAGCCGCTAAGGCATTTGGTGAAGGTGGTAAAGTAGCTGCCAGTCACCAAGCCTTGGCTGAGTTGTTGAAACCGGAATTAGATGCCAATACTTGTTTGCTAGTAAAAGGATCGCGCAGTGCTGCTATGGATAAGCTGGTTGTTTTATTGAGCAGCTTGACTAAACAGCTTGATTAAATAGCCCAAGAATAATTTAAGCAGATTTTTAAGTTAAGGTTGTATAACCTTAATCTCCCTTTAACCACTAAGATGAAATAACAAATGTTGCTTTGGCTCACCCAGTACTTGTCACAATTTCATGCCATGTTTGAAGTGTTCAACTATTTAAGCTTACGCGGTATTTTAGGCGTGCTGACTTCGCTGATCTTTTCATTGCTGTTTGGGCCTTTGATGATACGCCGTTTAACGGAGCGCCAAATAGGTCAGGCGATTCGTAACGATGGCCCACAATCGCACCTTTCAAAAGCAGGCACGCCGACCATGGGTGGCGCGTTAATTTTATTATCTATCGCGTTAAGCACTTTACTGTGGTCTGACTTAAGCAACCGTTTTGTGTGGCTGGTTATTGTGGTGATGCTAAGTTTTGGGGTAATTGGCTGGGTTGACGATTGGCGCAAAGTGGTTGAAAAGAACCCTCGCGGTTTGCCTGCCCGTTGGAAGTATTTTTGGCAGTCGTTAGTAGGTTTGATTGCTGCGGTGGTACTTTTTCAAACGGCGATGGTGCCTGCTGAAACCCAGTTAATTTTTCCTTTTTTTAAAGGTGTGGCGCTAGAACTGGGTGTGTTTTTTATTCTGCTCACTTATTTAGTAATTGTTGGCTCTAGTAACGCGGTTAACCTAACCGATGGTCTAGATGGCTTGGCGATTTTGCCAACGGTGATGGTAGCCGGTGCTTTGGGTGTGTTTGCTTATGTGAGTGGCAACGTTAAATTTGCTAGCTATTTGTTGATGCCTTTTATACCCGGTTCGGGCGAGTTAGTGATTTTTTGTACCGCCATTATGGGGGCTGGGCTAGGTTTTTTATGGTTCAATACCTACCCAGCGCAAGTGTTTATGGGCGATGTGGGTGCTTTGGCTTTGGGTGCTGCACTGGGTATAGTTGCGGTTATTGTTCGCCAAGAAATAGTGTTATTTATTATGGGTGGGGTGTTTGTGATTGAAACCCTTTCAGTCATTATTCAAGTGGCTTCCTTTAAAATAACCGGCAAAAGGGTGTTTCGTATGGCACCTTTACACCACCACTTTGAATTAAAAGGCTGGCCAGAACCCCGCGTTATTGTGCGCTTTTGGATTATAACCGTGGTGCTAGTATTGATTGGCTTATCAACGCTTAAATTACGATAAAAGGACTTAATGAATTATGAATGCAGCTTACCTTAGCAAGGAAGATTATTTAATTATTGGTTTGGGTCAAACAGGGCTTTCGGTTGCTAATTACTTAGCGGCGCAGGGTAAAAGTTTTTCGATTGCCGATACACGGGTTAACCCACCGGGTTTAGAAGCGTTTCGTCAGCAATGGCCAAATGTTTCTATTTGGTTAGGGCCTTTAGATGCACAACTCACCTGTTCAGTCAGCTGCTTAGTAGTTAGTCCTGGGATTAGCGTGACAGATTCAGCCATAGAAGCCGCCCGTCAACAAGGCGTTGAACTGGTGGGCGATGTAGAGTTGTTTTGCCGCGCTGTGCAGCAGCCAATTCTTGCGATTACTGGCTCGAATGCAAAAAGTACCGTTACCACTTTGCTGGGTGAAATGGCGATTGCTGCTGGTTTAAACGTGGGGGTTGGCGGCAACATTGGTGTGCCAGTATTGGATTTGCTTGCCCAAGGCCCGCATGATATTTATGTATTAGAGCTGTCTTCTTTTCAGCTAGAAACCACGCAATCTTTAAATGCCCAAGCGGCTGTAGTGCTTAATATTAGCGAAGATCACCTTGATCGCTATGCTGATTTTGAGAATTATATTTTTGCCAAACAACGCATTTATCACCATTGTTCAACAGCTGTGTTTAACCGTGAAGACGCACAAACCTTTCCTATTCATGGCTTGAAAGCTACCCGATTAAGTTTTGGGCTGAATGCGCCGCGTGACGAAAACGAGTTAGGATTAATCTATTTAGGTGATGAGCGTTGGTTAATGAAAGGCGAAATGCCTTTAATGCCAGCTGCGCAAGTACCTTTGGCGGGTGAACATGGTTTAAGCAATGCTTTAGCTGCGTTTGCGTTGGGTTTTGCGGCAGGTTTTTCAGTAACAGCCATGCGCTCGGCATTGGAAAGTTTTAAACCTTTGGCGCACCGCTGCGAGTTTGTGGCAAAGCGCAAAGGGGTAGCTTTTTATAATGATTCTAAAGCCACCAATGTGGGCGCGATGCTGGCAGCAGTTAAAGGTTTGGCTAAGCCTGAAGCACCGATTTGGTTAATTTTAGGTGGTGAAGGTAAAAGCCAAGATTTTTCGCCCCTAACAAGTGCGTTGAATGAAAATATTGCTGGTGTGGCGTTAATTGGTCGTGATGCGTCTTTAATTGCTGAATACTTACCTGATAATCTAAAACAAGGTACTTTAGCCAGTTTACCCGAAGCTGTTGCTTGGTTAGCGGCTCAAGCCGTTAGTGGTGAACAAGTTTTATTATCGCCAGCTTGTGCTAGTTTCGATCAGTTTAGTGGCTTTGAACAGCGCGGCGAGGTGTTTGCCCAGTGCGTAATCGACTTGCCCAGCTAGGCCAACGCTTGCCGGTTGTATCTTATATAAAAGTGCAAAGTCGTACTTTGCATTTAAGTTCTATGCGCTGTATTGACGGTTGGCTAGTGTTTAGTAGCCTTGCCCTGTTAGCTTTAGGTTGGCTAATGGTGAGTTCAGCTTCTGTTGCCGTGGCTGAGTTTCTTTCCAATAACGCCCAGCACTATGCAATTCGCCAAGGTGTTTTTGCAGTGTTGGGTTTGTTGATTGCTTTTTTGGTTAGCCAAGTGCCGCTGGCCTTTATTCAAAAACACGGTCTGGTGTTCTTATCCTTTGCTTTTATATTACTTGGTTCAGTGCTGTTGATTGGGCGCGAAATTAATGGCAGTACGCGCTGGATTAGCTTTGGTTTTTTTAATCTACAAACCTCTGAAGTCGCTAAAATTTGTTTAATTATTTATATGGCGAGTTATTTAACCCGCCATATAAAGCATGTGCGTGAAACGTTTACGGGCTTTATTAAGCCTTTGTTGCTGGTGTTGTTGTATGGCAGTTTGCTTATTTTTCAGCCTGACTACGGTAGTTTAGTGGTGGTCATCGCAGCGGTAATGGGCATGGTTTTTTTAGCAGGCGTTAAGTTAAAACACTTTTTATTGGTGTTATTAACAGCCATAGCAGGATTGGTATTCATTGCAGTGATGGAACCCTATCGGGTAGAACGCTTAACTAGCTTTACCGACCCTTGGTCGCATCAATTTAATTCAGGCTATCAATTAACTCAGGCGCTGATTGCTTTTGGGCGTGGGCACTGGGTAGGTTTGGGCTTGGGCAACAGCGTACAAAAACTCTTTTATTTGCCTGAAGCGCATACCGACTTTATTTTTTCAATTCTGGCTGAAGAGTTGGGCTTAGTGGGTGGTTTGCTAACCTTGGCGCTGTTTGTTGTGTTGATTAGCCGTATTTTTTTAATTGGGCGTAAATGCGAACTGGTTGGGCATTTTTTTTCAGCCTACCTTTGCTATGGCTTGGGGGTTATTTTTGCTACGCAAGTTTTAGTGAATATTGGTGTAAACACCGGCCTGCTGCCAACCAAAGGTTTAACTTTGCCACTGATTAGCTACGGCGGTAGTAGCTTGCTTGCTAGTGGTATGATGCTGGGCTTAATTTTTCGTGCCGATTACGAACGCCGTAAGCAGGTGTTTCAGGAGCAAACTGATGAACAACCCCCAATCTAAATCTAAATCGGCTAAACCCACTTTGTTAATGGCAGGTGGTACGGGTGGGCATATTTTCCCTGCTTTGGCGGTGGCTAAACTGTTGCAAGAACAAGGCGAAACTGTGGTTTGGCTGGGTAGCAGCAACAGTATGGAAGCGCAGCGTGTGCCTGCTGCGGGTATTCCTTTTTATGAATTAAGCATTTCAGGTTTGCGTGGTAAAGGTAAAAAAACCTTGCTGCTAGCGCCGTTTAAATTATTGGCAAGCTTGTGGCAGGCGATTAAAATATTGCGCCAAGTTAAGCCTTGTCGGGTTATTGGCTTTGGTGGTTTTGCCAGTGGTCCGGGTGGTTTGGCGGCTTGGCTGCTGCGGATTCCCTTGTATGTGCACGAACAAAATGCTTTGCCGGGTATGACTAATAAAAGTTTAGCTTATTTAGCTAAGCGAGTTTTTACCGCCTTTCCACAGGCGTTTGCAGGTAATGCTAAGGTGGAATGCGTGGGTAATCCGGTGCGCGAAGCCTTGTTGAATTTGCCACCACCAGCGCAGCGTTACGCAAAACGTCATGGTCCATTGCAGATTTTGGTGGTGGGCGGCAGTTTAGGGGCGCAGATTTTAAATACCACTGTGCCAGCGGCTATTGGGTTGTTGCCTTGCGATAAATTGCCGTTAATAAGCCACCAAACGGGTAAAAAGCAGTTAGAAATGACCCAAGCACTGTATGCGCCGCTTTATGAAAAAACACCTGAACTGCGCGAACAAGTGACAGTGATTGATTTTATTGAAGACATGGCAACGGCTTTAAGCTGGGCAGATGTGGTGATTTGTCGCGCTGGTGCTTTAACCTTGGCTGAATTAGCTGTGGTTGGTGTTGCTTCAGTATTAGTGCCTTTTCCCTTTGCGGTTGATGACCATCAGACGCATAATGCGCGTTTTCTAGCCGATGCTGAAGCGGCTGTACTTTTGCCACAAACACAATTTAACGCCACTTCGTTGGCTGAATTATTAAGCGGTAATTTAGCTGACCGCAGTTACCTAGCAATCATGGCAAATAAGGCTTTTGAACTGGCATCTAACGATGCGGGTCAACGAATGCTAAAGACAATTTTGAAGGACAATCAATGAACGAACTTGCTTATCGAGCACCCACCATGCGCCGTATTCGGCACATTCATTTTGTTGGGATTGGTGGCTCTGGTATGTGCGGTATTGCTGAAGTGCTGTTAACTGAAGGCTATAAAATCAGCGGTTCAGATTTAAAATCAGGCGCAGTGGTTGAGCGTTTAGCTGGTTTGGGCGCTAAAATTTGCATTGGTCACTTGGCTGAAAATATTGCTGGCGCTGATGTGGTGGTGGTTTCTTCAGCGATTAACGAAAGTAATCCTGAAGTTAAAACTGCACTAGATGCCCGTATTCCCGTCGTACGCCGTGCTGAAATGTTGGCTGAGCTGATGCGCTTTCGCCACGGTATTGCTGTTGCAGGTACGCATGGTAAAACCACCACTACTAGCTTAGTGGCTTCTATTTTGGCTGAAGCTGGGCAAGACCCAACGTTTGTGATTGGTGGCCGATTAACGCAAGCAGGTACTAATGCGCGTTTAGGCGAATCACGTTACTTGGTGGCTGAAGCCGATGAATCAGACGCTTCTTTTTTACACCTACAGCCGGTGGTTTCGATTGTTACCAACATTGATGCCGACCATATGTCGACCTATGGCGGTGATTTTGAAAAGTTAAAGCGCACTTTTTTAGAGTTTATACATAACCTGCCTTTTTATGGTTTGGCAGTCATGTGTACTGACGATGAAATAGTGACGGAAATAATGCCTAAAATTAGCCGCCCGATTTTAACCTATGGTTTTAACGAGGAAGCCGATTACCGTGCGATTAATTTTAAACAAGTGGGGCGTGAAATTAGTTTTACCGTGCTGCGCCCCAGTAAGCACGCACCATTAGACATTAGCTTAAAAATTCCGGGTCGCCATAATGCGCTGAATGCCTTGGCAGCCATTGTGGTTGCCACCGATGAAGGCATTGAAGACCAAGCCATTATTAATGGTTTAGCTGGGTTTCAGGGCGTGGGGCGACGTTTTCAGCTGATGGGTAATTTTCCTGTTGCTGATGGCGAGGTGATGCTAGTTGATGATTATGGTCATCACCCCCGCGAAGTGGAGGCGGTAATTAAAGCGGTGCGTGAAGGTTGGCCGGAACGCCGCTTAGTGATGGTTTATCAGCCACACCGTTTTTCGCGCACCCGTGATTTGTATGAAGATTTTGTTAAGGTGCTGTCTAGCGTTGATGTGCTAGTGCTGCTAGATGTTTTTGCTGCCGGTGAACCCGTTATTCCAGGCGCTGATGGTCGTAGCCTAAGTGGTTCAATTCGTCAGCGTGGCAAGTTAGACCCTTTATTTCTTGACAACAATAGCGAGCTAGAAAGTTTATTAGCTGGCGTGTTGCGCCCTGGTGATTTGTTATTAACCCAAGGTGCGGGAGATGTGGGTGGTATTGCCCAGCGTTTGGCTAACAGTAAACTTGAATTTGTAACAGCTAAGAAGGGTTAAATAATATTCATGAACCTGAGTAAAGAGCAAGTGCAGGGTTTTGGGCGAGTCGCCGTTTTGATGGGTGGTTGTTCGGCTGAGCGTGAAGTGTCTTTGCGTAGCGGCAATGCGGTACTAGAAGCCTTGTTGCGTTGTGGCGTAAATGCCTTTGGCTTAGATTTAACCGAGCAAGCGGTGGCGCAGTTAACGGCTGAAAAGTTTGATCGGGCGTTTATTGCCTTGCACGGCCGTGGCGGTGAAGATGGTAGCATTCAAGGTGTTTTAGAGTGGTTACGCATTCCTTACACTGGTAGTGATGTAATGGCTTCTGCCCTAGGCATGGATAAGTTTAAATGTAAGCAAGTTTGGCAAGGTTTAGGTTTGCCAACGCCAGCTTCTAGCTTGCTTAGCCCAGACACCAATGCGCAACAGCTGGTGGCTAAGTTAGGTTTGCCCTTGATGGTAAAACCTGCGCATGAAGGTTCGAGTATTGGCATGAGTAAAGTGACTTCCACAGAGCAGCTAGCGGCGGCTTACCTTGAAGCAAGCCGTTACGATACGCGTATTTTAGCGGAGCGGTTTATTACTGGAACAGAGTTTACAGCTAGCATTGTTGATGGCGTTGCTTTGCCGGTGATTGGCTTAAAAACTAGCCATGATTTTTATGATTTTAACGCTAAATACACTGCAACAGACACGCAATATTTATTACCTTGCGGTTTAACGCCTGAAGAAGAACAGGCGATTCAACAGCTGGCGCTAGACGCTTATCAAGCTGTTGGCTGTGAAAGCTGGGGTAGGGTCGATATTATGGTCGATGAGCAAAAACAGCCTTGGTTGTTAGAGGTTAATACTAGCCCAGGTATGACTGACCATAGTTTAGTGCCGCAAGCCGCTGCTTTTGCAGGAATAAGCTTCGACCAGCTAGTGGTAAATATTTTAGCAACCGCTAACCTAAAGGTTTTTCGTGGCTAGGCAGGTTTTTTGGATTAAGTTGTTAGCGCCTTTAGGCTTGCTGTTTTTTGTGGTGGGCTGTTGTTTAAATTGGATTCTAGCTAGGCCAGTGGGGCAGATTTCTATTTATGGTGAAGTGCAACACGTTGATTTAGAACAGTTACAAACCCGTGCGTTGCCTTGGTTAAATGAAGCCTTTTGGTTGGTAGATTTAAATAGCCTTAAAGCCAGTTTAGAGCAAGACCCTTGGATACGCAGTGTTCTGGTACGCAGGCAGTGGCCCGATAAAATTAGCTTAGAGCTTGTTGAGCGCACGCCTTGGGCGCATTGGAATGATGAGTATCTAATTGATGAGCAAGGCGTGGGGTTTAATCCTGGCTTCAAATATACACAAGAATTAGAGCGGCATATTTATGCAAAAAAGGATACACTTGCTGGGGCAATAAACTTTTGGCAAGATCTTGATGCCTTACTAGAAAATTCAGGGTTGCAGCTTACTGAATTACGCCACGAACAGCGTGGTTCTTGGCAGTTAGAATTTAATGCCAGTATTCGAGTGTTGCTTGGGCGTGATAACATAGCAATTCGAATTAATCGTTTTTTATGGGCTTGGCAATATTGGTTAGCAGCAGAAGCTGAAAAACTAGCCATTGTTGACTTACGCTATCCCAACGGCTTGTCTGTCGCTTGGCAAAAGCTCACTAATCAATAGTTAAGGAGTAGGTCTTTCTCATGGCTCTGCAGTCACATCGCGGCAACCTAGTTGTTGGCCTAGACATTGGCACATCTAAAGTGGTTGCTATCGTTGGTCAGCGTACTCCTGAAGGCAAGCTAGAAATTATTGGCTTAGGCTCTCATCCTTCACGTGGTTTAAAAAAAGGTGTGGTCATTAATATTGACTCCACCGTGCAATCTATTCGTCGCGCAGTTGAAGAAGCCGAACTCATGGCGGGTTGTGAAATACACTCAGTTTATGTGGGCATTGCTGGCAGTCACGTTCACAGCATGAACTCTGATGGCATTGTTGCCATTCGAGACCGTGAAGTAGGCGAGGCCGATTTAGAAAGGGTGATTGACGCAGCTAGAGCTGTACCGATTCCTGCCGATCAAAAAATTATTCATATTTTGCCGCAAGAATATGCCATAGATAACCAAGAAGGTATTCGTGAACCTATGGGCATGTCGGGTGTGCGCCTTGAAGCCAAGGTACACCTAGTTACCTGTGCCGTTAACGCAGTGCAAAACATTGAAAAATGTGTGCGTTTATGCGGTTTAGAAGTTGAAGACATTATTTTAGAGCAGCTAGCTTCAAGTTATTCAGTGTTAACTGAAGACGAGAAAGAGCTAGGTGTGTGCATTGTAGATATTGGTGGTGGTACAACCGATATTGCTATTTTTGCAGAAGGTGCTATACGTCATACGGCAGTTATTCCAATTGCTGGAGACCAAGTCACCAATGACATTGCTATGGCACTTAGAACGCCTACAGTTCATGCAGAAAGTATTAAAATTAAATACGCTTGTGCTTTAACTCAGCTAGCTGGCCCAGATGAAATGCTTAAAGTGCCTAGCGTTGGTGATAGAGAGCCACGCGATTTATCGCGTCAAGCTTTGGCTGAAGTAGTCGAGCCACGTTACGATGAATTATTTACCTTAATTCAAGCCGAATTGAGACGTAGTGGTTTTGAAGAACTTATTCCGGCAGGTATAGTGCTAACTGGTGGTACTTCCAAAATGGAAGGTGCAGTTGAGTTAGCTGAAGAGATTTTTCATGCGCCAGTGCGTTTAGCTAGTCCACAATTTGTGGTTGGTTTAGACGATGTCGTTAATAATCCAATTCACGCCACTGGGGTTGGTTTGCTACACTATGCATTATTACGTACAGAATCAGAAAACTTACCTGAGGTAAGTTACCGTAAAGACTCTTTAAGAGCTGAGGCTGATGCTGACGGTTTTGCTGTTAAGATTAAGCGTTGGTTTAGTCAGTTTTAAATAAATAGCTTATTTTAGTCTTTTAGTGCTAAAAAGTTTTTAGGTTTTTAGGTTGCTTTCACTCTATAACTTGAGTTGGTCGACCTAAAAAAACAATAGATAATGAAGGGTTTTACAGGCAGCTTCTGTACCCTTAGCAAGTCACAAAATTGGGTTCGGGAGAATAATAAATGGCGTTTGAATTAGTAGACAGCTCACCTACAGCATCACCGGTTATTAAAGTAATTGGTATTGGTGGTGGCGGTGGTAATGCAGTCAACCACATGGTTGCTGCAAAAATTGAAGGTGTTGAGTTTATTTGTGCTAATACTGACGCACAAGCATTAAAGAACGTTGCAGCAAAAACAATCATTCAGTTGGGCGGCGAAATCACTAAAGGGTTAGGCGCAGGCGCTAACCCTGAAATTGGACGACAAGCAGCTTTAGAAGACCGCAAGCTGATTGAAGAAGTGTTGCAAGGTGCTGATATGCTATTTATCACTGCCGGTATGGGCGGTGGTACAGGTACAGGCGCAGCGCCAGTTGTAGCAGAAATTGCCAAAGAGCTAGGTATACTTTCAGTTGCTGTTGTTACTAAGCCGTTTCCTTTTGAGCAGCGCAAAAGAATGGCGATTGCTGAAGAGGGTATTGCTAATCTCGTTCAGCACGTTGACTCATTAATTACGATTCCTAACGAACGCCTATTATCGGTAATGGGTAAAAACACCACTTTGCTTGATGCTTTTGCTGCCGCAAATGATGTGTTGTTAGGCGCTGTGCAAGGTATTGCTGAACTAATTACTAACCCAGGCGTTATTAACCTAGACTTTGCTGACGTACGTACGGTTATGTCTGAAATGGGTATGGCGATGATGGGTGCTGGTTCTGCTAAGGGCGATCAGCGTGCGCGTGAAGCAGCCGAGCAAGCCGTTTGTTCACCGCTGTTGGAAGATGTGGACCTTAAAGGTGCGCGTGGTATTTTGGTGAACGTGATTGCTAACTCTGAAATGGGTCTGCATGAATTCCAAGATGTTATGAACGTTATTACTGAATTTGCGTCTAATGATGCAACGGTTATTGTGGGTACATCACTGGACAATAGCTTAGAAGAAGAATTGCGTGTAACGATTGTTGCAACAGGTTTAGCGCAAACTAAAAAGGTTGAACCAGCACCAGCGCCTGCTAATAAAGTGTTGGCACAAAAGCCAATAAGACCTGCGCGGCCTAGTTTGGCAGACATGGGTGGTGTAGATTCCCAAAACCAAGAAGCGCGTCAGCCTAAATCAAGAACAAGTAGCAAAAGTGATATGGATATGAATTATTTAGATATTCCAGCATTTTTACGCAAGCAAGCAGACTAGCTGTTTGTGAAGGTTTAATACCATTAATCTAGCGCTAGAAAAATAGGCTGCTAGTGATTTTTACAAGGTAATAAGTCCAGTTAGGGCAGAGATAAAGGCAATGATTAAACAGTGCACTTTAAGAAATACCATTCGGGCAACTGGTGTTGGCCTTCACTCAGGTGAAAAGGTTTATTTAACACTCCGCCCAGCACCTGTTAACACGGGTATTATTTTTCGCCGTGTTGATTTAGAACCTGTCGCAGAGATTCATGCCTGCGCTGAGAATGTTCACGAAACCACCCTGTCGACTACGCTGAGTGAAGGTGGTGCTAAAGTTAGTACCGTAGAACACCTTTTATCAGCTCTAGCAGGTTTAGGTATTGATAACCTGTACGTTGAAGTGAGTGCGCCTGAAGTTCCAATTATGGACGGCAGTGCAGGGCCTTTTGTATTCTTGATTCAGTCAGCTGGCATTCAAGAACAAGATGCACCTAAGCAATTTATTCGTATTAAAAAGAAAATTGAAGTCAGGGAAGATGATAAAACCGCTAGCTTTGAACCCTATGAAGGTTTTAGAGTGGGTTTTAGTATTGATTTTGATCACCCAGTTTTTCGTGATCAAAAGCAAAGTGCAATGATTGATTTTTCAACCACTTCTTTTGTTCGTGAAGTGAGTCGTGCGCGTACCTTTGGCTTTATGCGTGATATTGAATATCTACGTTCACGCAATTTGGCGTTAGGTGGCAGCATGGAAAATGCTATCGTTGTTGATGATTATCGCATTCTTAACGAAGATGGTTTGCGTTACGAAGATGAGTTTGTTAAGCACAAGGTGCTTGATGCGATTGGTGATCTTTACCTATTAGGTAAAAGCTTAATTGGTGAGTTTAAAGGCCATAAATCGGGTCATGGTTTGAACAACAAGCTGCTACGAGAACTGATTAGTAACCCTGATGCTTGGGAAATAGTGACTTTTGAAGGCGAAAAAGAGCGTTCACCTATTTCTTATACTTCTGCTTTATCTGAGGCTTAATCATTAATTTTTAAGTCGTTAAAACAAAAAAGTCGACTTTTTGTCGATTTTTTTGTTATTTTTTGGCTAATTTTAATCGTTGTTTTTGTTGCCTAAACGAATTAACACTGCTTTAAGGCGAGGGTCCTTCACATCTTCTGCTAATAGTTTTAATTTGGTTTGGCTGGCAGCAGAAATAATGAGTTTTGTGAATACTTTTTCAACTTTAGGTGGTTCAGGTCTGACTTTAATGTCAAAACCTTTCAAGTCAGGTAGGTGTTGCTGTAGTTTATAGAGCAGTTGTGCTTGAAAAAAACGCATTTGAGTTAAATTGCTGGCACTAGCAGTTAACAAAGTAAGCTTTTGGTTTTGGTAATTGGCTACTCTAAAAAGTTTAGCTAGCTCTTCGGGTAAGAAGCTGTGTACTAATGCTTCAGTCTGTTTTAGTTGGGTAGCTTTATTTAACACCTGCCCTAAAATTGAAGTATCTTTACTAATCAAAGCATTTAAGGATTTTGTTCTACCGGCTCTTGGCTTTATACTCACCTTAGCCTCCATTAAGCTTAAAGTTATTAGAGCTTAATCAAAAATATTCGAAATACCAAGTGGCGCAAATGGGAAACAACCAATGAATTTGATTTTTTGCAGTAGTAAGAACAGCTCAAGTCGTTCAGTTAATATTTCTTCTGCGCTGTTAACCTTGATGTTTTTAGTGGCTTTTATTGTTCCTGCTGCAATAGGCGGTTCATTAGTTTACTGGTGGGTTGATGCTAGCGAGCGGCAGATGAAAGATGAAGCTAGTAAAATATGGTACCAAGAACTTGATGCGCAACGCGCAGAACTAGAGCAAGTTAAACGTAAATCATTAGAAAGAATAGATGCTTTCACCCCTAAAATTGGTGAATTACAAGCGCGTTTAATGCGTTTAGATGCATTAGGCAAGCGTTTAACATCGGTCGCTAACCTAAGCGATGAGTTTGATTTTGATGAAGCGCCGCCAATGGGCGGTCCTGAATACATTTACGAAGAAAGTTCGGCTTATACTGATACCGAGTTAATGGACGCGTTAGATTCATTAACCAATAAAATTGAACAGCGTCAGCAGCAGTTAGAGCTGATTCATTCGTTATTAACTAAGCGCAGCCTTGCCGACCAAGTTTACATTGCTGGCCGTCCGATTGAACGTGGCTGGATGTCATCAAGCTTTGGTCGCCGTAGCGATCCTTTTACTGGCCGTACTTCTTGGCACGGTGGGATTGATTTTGCCGGTAAAGAAAACTCTAACGTTATTGCCACGGGTGCAGGTGTGGTAGTACATTCTGCGCCACGTAGCGGCTACGGTAATCTAGTTGAAATTGATCATGGCGATGGTTATATCACTCGCTATGCACATTTAAACGAGTTTATTGTTGCCAAAGGCGATATTGTAAAACGTGGTGATGCCGTGGGTTTAATGGGTTGTACTGGCCGTTGTACTGGCCCACACGTTCATTATGAAGTGCTGGTTAATGGACGCGCGGTTGACCCACAACGTTATGTATCACGCTCTGCACCTTAGTAAAGCGTTATAAATAAAACCCGCTTAGGCGGGTTTTGTTGCTTTTGTACCAGTGCTCTACAAACACTTTCTAATTAAAACGTGGTATGTTGTTCGGTCAAAATCCCTCAGCCTAACCACGGGTAAGGACAGTCGATGATTACCCCTTTATTAAAAAAAATCTTTGGTAGTAAAAACGAACGCGAACTCAAAAGAATTCGTAAAGTTGTTCAACAAATTAATGCGCTAGAGCCAGAGTTAAAGTCCTTAGCTGACGCTGACTTTGCTTTACGCACTCAAGCCCTAAAAGAGCGAGCTGCTAGTGGAGAGTCGCTTGATAAGCTCTTACCAGAAAGTTTTGCGCTAGTGCGTGAAGCCGGTATTCGTGCGATGGATATGCGCCACTTTGACGTGCAAATGATTGGCGGTATGGTGCTGCATGAAGGCCAAATTGCTGAAATGCGTACGGGTGAAGGTAAGACTTTGGTCGCTACTTTAACGGTTTACTTGAATGCTTTAGCAGGTAAAGGTGTTCACGTTATTACCGTTAACGATTATTTAGCGCGTCGTGATGCTGAATGGATGGGTAGGTTGTATGAGTTTTTAGGCCTTTCTATTGGGGTGATTTATTCTGGTCAGAATTCAGAAGAAAAACGTGCTGCTTATCAAGCGGATATTACCTACGGCACTAACAACGAATTTGGTTTTGACTACCTGCGCGATAATATGGCCTTTTCATTAGAAGAGCGTGTGCAGCGTGAACTTAACTATGCCGTGATTGATGAAGTTGACTCGATTCTTATTGATGAAGCGCGTACACCCTTAATAATTTCCGGTGCTGCTGAAGATAGTTCGGCAATGTACCGTTTAATTAATCGTTTAGTGCCGGCTTTAACTCCTTGGAATGAAGCAACCGATACTGGCGACTTTATTATTGATGAAAAGCAGCGCAGCTTAGAATTAACTGAACAAGGCCACCAATTAGTTGAAGATTTATTAGGTAAAGAAGGCGTTTTAAAAGAGGGCGCTAGCCTTTATGCCTCTGCTAACTTAAATCTTTTACACCATGTTCAATCGGCTTTACGCGCTCACCATATGTTCAATAAAGACGTTGATTATATTGTTAGTGAAGGCTTGGTTGTTATTGTTGATGAACATACTGGCCGTACTATGCCGGGTCGTCGTTGGGGTGAAGGTTTACACCAAGCGATTGAAGCTAAAGAAGGCGTAAATATTCAAGCAGAAAGCCAAACGCTGGCTGCTACTACCTTTCAAAACTATTTCCGTTTATATACCAAGTTATCGGGTATGACAGGTACAGCCGATACTGAAGCTTTTGAGTTTAATCATATTTATGGTTTGAACGTGGTGGTTATTCCAACTAACCGCACCGTGCAGCGTAAAGATTTAAACGATCTAGTCTTTATGAGTGCTGAAGAAAAATTTGAAGCCATTATTAAAGACGTGCAGTACACGGTAGAAAAAGGTCAGCCAGTGCTGGTGGGTACTGCTTCGATTGAAGCGTCAGAATTTGTGAGCGGTTTGCTTAAAAAAGCCGGTGTTGCGCACAAGGTTTTGAACGCTAAACAACACGAAAGTGAAGCTGAAATTATTGCCCAAGCGGGTCGTCCTGGCGCTGTTACTCTTGCTACTAACATGGCTGGTCGTGGTACCGACATTAAGCTGGGCGGTAATTGGGAAGTGGAAGCTGAAAAGCTTGATAATCCCACCGCTGCACAGTTAGAAAAGCTTAAAGCTGCTTGGCAAGCACGCCATGATTCGGTGGTTGCGGCAGGTGGTTTGCACGTGATTGGTACTGAACGCCATGAATCAAGGCGTATCGACAACCAGTTACGAGGCCGTTCGGGTCGTCAAGGTGACCCAGGTAGCACGCGCTTCTTCTTGTCGTTAGAAGATAGTTTAATGCGTATCTTTGCTTCAGACCGTGTTAAAAGCATGATGACCATGCTGGGTATGAAGCGGGGTGAAGCCATTGAACATAAAATGGTCACTAATGCAGTTGAAAAAGCCCAGCGTAAAGTCGAAGGCCGTAACTTTGATATGCGTAAACAGTTACTTGAATACGATGACGTAAATAACGACCAGCGCAGTGTTATTTATAACCAGCGCCGCGAAATTCTTGAAGCTACTGACATTGCTGAAGAAGTGGAAGAAATGCGTGAAGACGTTTTAGATAGCGCAATTTCGCAGTTTATTCCGCCACAATCCATGCCAGAACAATGGCGCGTTGCAGAATTAGAAAGCTATTTAGGCACTGAATTTAACCTGCCAGCCGCAGTAGGCCAGTGGTTAGAAGACGATAAAAGCTTACATGAAGACAGCTTGCGCGAAAAACTGCAACAAGCGTTGCATGAAGCTTATAAAGAAAAAGAAGAAGCTGCTGGTGCAGAGTTATTAAGAAAGTTTGAACAGCAGATTATGCTGCAAGTGTTAGATACGCGCTGGAAAGAGCATTTGCAAAGTATGGATCAGCTGCGCCAAGGTATTCACCTGCGTGGTTATGCACAGAAAAACCCCAAGCAAGAATATAAGCGTGAAGCCTTTGCGTTGTTTGAACACTTTTTGGCGAATGTGCGTAGCGATGTGGTGCGTATTCTTAGCCACGTAAAAATTCGCAGTCCTGAAGAAGTTGAAGAAATTGAGCGACAGCGCCGTGCTGAATCAGAAGCTTTAATGCAGCGTCAAATGGCACGCCATGAAACGCCTGATTCTGGTGAAGCAGCCTCTTCGACCGATACCAGTGGACAGCCGTTTAAGCGTGATTTTCCTAAAGTGGGGCGTAACGACGCTTGCCCTTGTGGATCGGGTAAAAAGTATAAGCAATGCCACGGTAAGCTGAATTAAGCACTATAAATTTAAGCGCTATAAAATTAAGTGCCATAAAATTAAATGCTATAAAAAACCAAATTAAATCAAAAACTTGTCCCCCGAGTGGGAGGAGAAATAAACATGGCAGTAGGACAGTTGGTGTTGCCAGAATTTAAC
>CAYJCB010000003.1:52568-55105 GCA_964368615.1 uncultured Halomonadaceae bacterium
AGTGGGAGGAGAAATAAACATGGCAGTAGGACAGTTGGTGTTGCCAGAATTTAACCTGATTAAAGGTTTACGAATTGGTACAGCCAGTGCAGGCATTAAAAAACCAGGCCGTAAAGACTTGGTTGTTTTTGAACTTGCTGAGGGCAGTACCACCGCTGGTGTGTTTACCTTAAATGCTTTTTGTGCAGCACCTGTTCAAGTTGCGCGTGAGTATTTACAAACCACTGCGCCGCGTTACCTGTTAATTAATACGGGCAACGCCAATGCGGGTACGGGCGCTTTAGGTTTGGTAGATGCTAAAAAAACCTGTGCGGCTTTAGCTGAATTAACCCAAGTTAGCGAACAAGCAGTCTTGCCTTTTTCAACGGGTGTGATTGGTGAACCTTTGCCGATGCAGCGTTTGTTAGCTGCTTTGCCAGCCGCCTTAGAAAACCTAGATGCCGCGCATTGGGCTGATGCTGCAACAGGCATTATGACAACCGATACTTTACCTAAAGGTGCAACAGCTAGTTGCACAATTAACGGCGAAACTGTGGTTATTAGTGGTATTGCCAAGGGCGCAGGCATGATTAAGCCGAATATGGCGACCATGCTAGGTTTTATTGCCACCGATGCAGCTATTGCCCAACCGCTGCTAAAACAGCTTCTAAAAGAAGCCACCGACCTAAGCTTTAATCGCATTACCATTGATGGCGATACGTCTACTAACGACAGCTGTATGTTGGTTGCTACGGCGCAAGCAGCAGTTGTTAATGCAGAAGACACGGCAGCTGTTGCTAGTTTTCGTGCCGGTTTAGTGAGCGTGATGCAGCAGCTGGCATTAAGCATTGTGCGCGATGGTGAAGGCGCAACTAAGTTTGTGACCATTCACGTTGAACAAGCAGCTAGTTCAGCAGAAGCCTTAGAAGCAGCCTTTACTGTTGCCCATTCGCCTTTGGTTAAAACAGCCTTGTATGCCAGCGATGCTAACTGGGGCCGTATTTTAGCGGCTGTTGGCCGTGCGCCCGGTTTAGAAGCGTTAGACGTTAACGGCGTAACGGTTTACTTAGGCGATGTGTTGCTGGTGGAACAGGGTGGCCGTGCTGCTAGTTATACCGAAGCCGCCGGTGCTGCGGTAATGAAGCAAGAAGAAATTACGCTGCGTATTCAGTTGGGGCGTGGGCAGGTGCAAGAAACGGTTTGGACTTGCGATTTTTCTCATGATTACGTGTCTATTAATGCTGATTACCGTAGTTAAGGATTATTAAATTATGCCACAAACTATGTTGGTCGCTGCAGCGGCTCTTGTGAATGAAAAAGGTCAGGTGTTAATTGCTCGCCGTCCTGCTGGTGTTGATCAAGGTGGATTATGGGAGCTACCTGGTGGAAAATTAGCACCTTATGAAACGGGTTTTCAAGCACTAAGACGTGAAATACGTGAGGAATTAGGCATTGAAGTTATCAAAGCTCGCCCTTTAATTCGCGTTAGGCACAATTATTCTGGTAAGGCTGTTTTGTTAGATGTTTGGAAGGTGTTGGAGTTTGCGGGTGAGCCTTGGGGTAAAGAAGGTCAGCCTATTCGCTGGGTCGCTATTGATGACCTAGTAAACTACACTTTTCCGGTGGCTAATAAGCCGATTATTAAAGCAGTTCAGTTACCTGAAGACTATTTAATTACTGGTGATTTTGCAGACAGTGACGATGCTTTGGCGCGTTTACACCGCGCTTTAGAGCAGGGCATTAAGCTAGTACAGCTTAGGGCTCATCATTTAGATGCAGAAGCTTACCGCAGCCTTGCACAAGCATTTTTAGAGCCTTGCCAAAAGGCTGGCGCACGTTTAATGCTGAATGCTAATCCTGAGATGCTTAAACAGGTTGATGCGGACGGTATTCACTTAACGGCTGCCTTATTAGGCAAGTACGATCAACGCCCTGTTCCGATTGATAAGTGGCTAGCGGCTTCTTGTCACGACGCTGATTCAATTGTTCAGGCAGAAAATATTAACGTTGATTTTATAACCCTCTCGCCAGTGCTTGCTACGCCTTCGCACCCAGAAGCCACACCTATGGGGTGGCATGGCTTTGATGCTTTAACCGATGTTAGCCGCCTGCCCGTTTATGCGCTAGGTGGTATGAGTTTAGAACAGCGTGATAGGGTGTTTGGCTTAGGTGGACAAGGGTTAGCCGGTATTAGTCAGTATTGGTCTTGATCATCTTGATTTAAAAAGGCTTCTTCACCGGCTATTTTGTGGTCTTCAGCAGCCCAGCTACCTAAATCAATGAGTTTGCAACGTTCACAGCAAAAAGGACGAAAAGCATTCTCTTTGCTTAAGATGCTGGGCTTGCCACAAGTGGGGCAAGGAAAAATACGGGTAATGGCTGGTTTCATAAAAATTACTCTTGGTGGGCCTTGTTGAAGGCTAATTGAAGGTATTGCTGGTGCAAAGCGTCTACCTGTTTTTTTAAGTGATTTAAGTCTTGGCTGTTATCTATCACATCATCGGCCTGCAACAGGCGTTCTTGGCGGCTAATCTGCTGCTGGATAATCTTTTTAACTA
>CAYJCB010000004.1:0-13598 GCA_964368615.1 uncultured Halomonadaceae bacterium
TTTATAGCTGAATGCCGGAGAAGGACATAAAGCCAAGTGACATTAAGCCCACCACAATAAAGGTGATGCCAAGGCCTTGGAGTCCTGCAGGTACATCGCTGTATTTTAACTTTTCGCGAATACCGGCCAGAGCAACAATTGCCAAAGCCCAACCAATACCTGCGCCTGTACCGTAAACCACCGATTCAGCAAAGTTATAGTCGCGCTCTACCATGAAGAGTGACGCACCCATAATGGCGCAGTTCACGGTAATTAATGGCAAGAAAACACCAAGGGCGTTGTAAAGTGCTGGCACAAATTTTTCGAGAAACATTTCTAGGATTTGTACGATAGCGGCAATAACACCGATATAGCTTAATAAACCTAAGAAAGATAAATCAATATTTTCTGCGCCTTCAATACCTGTCCAAACCAATGCGCCTTCACGCAACAGCAGGTTAAATATCAGGTTATTGACGGGTACGGTGATGACTAGCACTACAACCACCGCAACACCAAGACCAAAGGCAGCATCAACCTTTTTAGACAAGGCTAAAAAGGTACACATACCTAAGAAGAAGGCCAATGCCATGTTTTCGATAAACACAGCGGTTAAAAACAGCGATAAGTAATGTTCAATCATGATTACATCGCTCCTTCTGATTTGGTGTTAGCAGTAATTTTGAACTCAGGAATTTCATTTTGGCTAGGCTGCCATGAGCGCAGTGCCCAAATTAGCAAACCAATAATAAAGAAAGCTGAGGGTGGTAATAGCAACAAACCGTTAGGTACATACCAGCCACCATCTTTAGTGAGGGCTAGAATTTGGTAACCAAAGAAGCTACCGGCACCTAAAATTTCACGGATTGCACCTACTAGCATTAGCACTACACCATACCCAAAACCGTTACCGATACCGTCCCAGAAACTGATGATCGGGCCATTTTTCATAGCGTAGGCTTCAGCACGACCCATAACAATACAGTTAGTAATGATAAGACCCACAAACACTGACAGCTGACGGCTAATTTCAAAGGCGTAGGCTTTTAGTATTTGGTCTACCACAATTACTAAAGAAGCAATAATCGTCATCTGTACAATGATACGAATGCTGCTGGGTATATGGTTACGAATTAACGAGATAAAGAAGTTAGAGAAAGCCGTCACCAACATAACCGCAATCGTCATAACTACTGCAACTTCCATACTGGTCGTTACAGCCAACGCCGAACAAATGCCTAGCACCTGAAGGGCGATAGGGTTGTTCTTAAAGATAGGACTAACGAGTACTTCTTTAACAGTATCTTTAGCCATGATTAAGCGCCTCCCTTATGGAATTTCGCTAGGAATGACCCATAGGCTTGGTTGCTAATCCAAAATTGCAGCAGGTTAGTAACACCATTTGCGGTTAGGGTAGCGCCCGATAAAGTATCCACTTCATGAATACCATCAGGTTTTTTCGACAAGCCAAGCTGTGGCTGACGTGTGCTTTCATTAAAAGCTTTTTTACCAGGCCACTGGGCTTTCCAGTTAGGATTATCAACTTCGCCACCTAAACCGGGGGTTTCAGCATGGTCGTAAAAACCCATGCCTGCGATGGTATTGCCGTCACCTTCTAGGGCTAAAAAGCCATAAAGGGTTGACCACAAACCAGGGCCGCGCACCGGAATAATAATACGATCAGGGCTGTTAACATCACCGACTAGATAAACTAGGCCGTAATTTTCTAAGCGTGTCATATTCAAAGCAGATTTTTTTAAGGCAAAAGATTGCTCTGCTTCTTTAGCGGCACGAACTTGGTCGTAGGTTTCTACGCTGACAGCGTTGCTGTATTCGCCAGTACGCAAATCAATAACCTTGACATGAATTTTTTCAAATTCTTTATTTACGCGCTCTTTAGTGGCTTCTTTAGCGGTAATTAAACCAGCAGCAACTAAAATATTACTGCGGCGAAAATCGTCTTGGTTAGCATCTTGTAACGGTTTTAAAGCAACAGCAGATACCGAAACAATAATTGCACAGACTAAACAGAGAATAAACGCAACGGTTAGCGTCTTTTTGATGGAGTCATTACTTTTAGACATTGCGCAATACCCTCCGCTTGATATTGGCTTTAACAACCATGCTATCGATCAGTGGCGCAAACAGGTTAGCAAATAAAATTGCTAGCATCACACCTTCTGGGAAAGCTGGGTTAATAACACGAATCAGAACAGTCATCACACCTATTAGCGCACCAAAAACCAATTTACCCTTGTCGGTCATAGAGGCTGATACTGGATCGGTTGCCATAAACACCATAGCAAAAGCAAAACCGCCCGTTACCATGTGCCAGTACCATTCCATTGCAAACATATGGTTGGTTTCTGAACCAATGATATTAAACAAGGTAGCAGTTGCCATCATACCCAGCATAACACCGGTCATAATGCGCCAAGAAGCAATGCGGGTTAACAGCAGCACTGCACCACCAATAAAGATAGCCAGCGTTGAAGTTTCGCCCACTGAACCCGGCATAATGCCCACAAAGGCATCCCACCAAGTTAAGCTTTGCTGTAAAGCGCCCATACCATCTTGGAAAGCAACTGAAAGTGCTGTTGCACCTGTGTAACCGTCTGCGGCTACCCAAATTGCATCACCAGAAATTTGTGCTGGGTAAGCAAAGTAAAGGAATGCACGGCCTGTTAACGCAGGGTTTAAGAAGTTTTTGCCTGTACCGCCAAAAATTTCTTTACCGATTACGATACCAAAAGTGATACCTAAACCCACTTGCCACAAAGGAATGGTGGCTGGGAGGATAAGCGCAAACAAAATAGAAGTAACAAAGAAACCTTCGTTAACTTCATGGCCACGGCGCATAGCAAACAGCACTTCCCAGAAGCCGCCCACAATAAAGGTGACAGCGTAAATAGGCACAAAGAAGGTTGCACCGTGAATAATATTGTCCCAAGCACTGTCAGGATTAAACCCGCCTGCACCGAACAACATAATAAAGCTTTCACGCAAGCCGCCAAGCGAAGCACCTTGACCAGTGCTAATAGCTAGGTTGGCTTGTAAACCTGTATTCCACATACCAAAAAACATGGCTGGAAAAGTACACAACCAAACCGTAATCATCATGCGTTTTAGGTCGATACCGTCGCGCACAAAAGATGTGGTTTTAGCAATGCTAGGGGGTGTGTAAAAAATAGTGTCTGCGGCTTCATAAAGCGCATACCACTTTTCAAAACGTCCACCCTTATGAAAATGGGGTTCCATTTTGTCGAGAAGATTACGTAATGCCTTCATTCCATCAGCCCTCTTTCTCTATCAGCGTTAGGTTATCACGCAGAATTGGACCGTATTCATACTTGCCTGGGCACACATAGGTACACAAGGCGAGGTCTTCTTCGTCTAATTCCAAACAACCTAACTGCATGGCGACTTCGATATCACCCACGATTAGTGAGCGCAGAAGCTGCGTAGGCAGAATATCCAACGGCATCATTTGTTCGTAAGAACCATTAGGTACCATGGCACGTTCTGAACCGTTGGTGGTGGTAGTCGGTGCAAAGCGTTTGCCTAAACCAAAGAAGCTAGATAGGTAAATACCCGTTACCGAGTGATTATTGCTACCTGGCATACCCGGTGTTAACCAACCCAAGAAACGGCGGTCGCTACCATCTTGTAACACGCTGACTTGGTTATGGTGGTAGCCTAGGTAATTTAAAGTACCTTCTGCTGCACGGCCACCAAACACTGAACCAGAAATCACCTGTGAAGTGGTTGCTTTGGTTAGTTCACCCGCTAGTAGATCGTTAAGATTCGCACCTAAACGTGTACGTACTAAGCGCGGCTCAGTTACCTGTGGGCCAGCAATGGCAATCACACGGTTAGGATTAACCTCACCCGTTAAGAACAAATGCCCAAAAGCGATCACTTCTTGGTAATTTAAATGCCAAACTTGCTTGTTAGCACTCACTGGGTCTAAAAAGTGAATGTGCGTACCCACTAAACCGGCTGGGTGTACGCCTGTAAACTCAACCACTTCAAACTTATTAGCTGTAATCACAGGAATTTCTTTACCTGCTTCTTTACAAAGAAAAGTTTTGCCTTGGGTAAGTTTGCTAACGGCAATTAAACCTGCCAAAAAAGCGGGTTTTTGGTCGGCAATAATAACAGCAGGATCGGCAGCCAACGGGTGGGTGTCGATAGCCGTTACAAAAATTGAATTAGGCTGGGCCTCGGGTGCGGGAACGCGACTAAACGGCCTTGTTCTTAATGCAGTCCATAAGCCGGAAGCAATGAGTTGCTGCCTAACTTCTTCGCCTGAAAGTTTTGCTAATTGCTCTCCACTATAAGCAGTGAAGGCTTCAGCCTCTTCTTTTTCAGCTATTTCTATTACTACGGACTGCAGTACCCGACGCTCGCCACGATTAATGGCTACCACCGTTCCTGCTGCCGGTGCTGTGTAGTTCACACCGGCAATTTTTTTATCCGTAAAGAGGATCTGACCCAATTTCACCTTGTCACCTTCCTGCACCAGCATAGTAGGCTTCATGCCTACATAATCTGGCCCTAGGACTGCAACGGAGCGCACTTTCTTGCCGTCCGTAATGGACTGCTTAGGTGCACCGGCGATGGGTAGATCAAGTCCACGCTTGATTTTTATCATAGGTCACGCCCAATCACCAAGTTAAAAGATAAAGCTTTTTACAGCTAAGGTTTTACATCTGAATAAACTATTTCACATCTAAAAAATCATTTTTTATGTGTACAAAACACTTGGCGCGGCTTTTTGTCGCACAAAGCAGTTTCTTAAAAATGAGTGCATTATAAAGACCCTAAGCACCAAACGCCACCCGACACTAGAATGATATTGAATTGTAGCGTAAAAAAAAGGCTGTACGCCTAAGCATACAGCCTTTGTTAAACCTTAACCTTTAGCTCAACGTCTTATTTAGCCACGATCTGCGGGAAAATAAGGAAATTTTACATGGGAAATGTCTTGTAAAATTCTAACCACTTGACAGCTGTAACCAAACTCGTTGTCGTACCAAACGTAAAGTACGGCTTGCTTACCGCTAACAATGGTGGCTTTAGCATCAACAATACCCGCGTGGCGGTTGCCCACAAAGTCTGAAGAAACCACTTCATTGGAATCCACAAAGTCGATTTGCTTTTGCATGGGCGAATATAAAGCTGCCCAGCTTAGGTATTCATTCATTTCTTCAGGCGTAGTTTCTTTTTCCATGGTTAAGTTAAGAATCGCCATAGAAACGTTAGGAATCGGCACACGAATCGCGTTACCCGTTAGCTTGCCTGCCAACTCTGGTAGTGCTTTAGCAACGGCTTGTGCTGCACCTGTTTCAGTGATAACCATATTCATGGCTGCTGCACGGCCACGTCTATCACCCTTGTGGAAGTTGTCAATCAGGTTTTGGTCGTTAGTGTAGGCATGAACCGTTTCTACGTGACCGCTAACTACGCCATACTTGTCATTCACAGCTTTTAGCACTGGAACAATGGCGTTTGTTGTACAAGAAGCAGCAGAAATAATTTTGTCGGCTTCGGTTAAATCACCGTGGTTAATGCCATAAACAATGTTTTTAATTTTGCCCTTGCCCGGTGCAGTTAACACAACACGAGAAGCGCCTTTACACTCTAAGTGCTGACCTAAGCCTGCTTCATCACGCCAAATACCTGTGTTATCAACCACTAGCGCATCTTCAATGCCGTATTGGCTATAATCCACTTCGTTAGGTGCGCTGGCATAAATAAACTGGATATAGTTACCGTTTACAATTAAGGCATCGTTTTCTGCATCAACAGTAATCGTACCGTTGAAAGGGCCGTGTACTGAATCACGACGCAACAGGCTGGCACGTTTTTCTAAGTCGCCATTTTTGCCGCCACGTACTACAACAGCACGCAAACGCAATAGGCTACCACCACCGGCTTTTTCAATCATAATACGCGCCAGCAAACGACCAATACGCCCAAAACCGTAAAGCACTACGTCTTGTGGCGCACCGCCCATATCGGCTTCTTTATGCTTGCCAAGAACATCGCTCATTTCTGCTGTTAAGAAAGCTTCCATGTCGGTGCCATTTTCTTTACGAAACTGAGCCGCTAATTTACCAATATCAACGTGGCAAGGGCCAGGTTTTAGCTTCAACAGTGTTTCTAGCAAAAGGTGGCTGTCACGAACATCTAGCTCGGTGCCTTCTACCTGACGTACAAAACGGTGATCTTTTAAAATACGAATAACAGAGCGATTAACCAGTGCGCGACCAAAAATAGAAGTGACCACATTGTATTTGCGGTATAAACGGCCAATGATTGGAATCATTGCCTCGACAGTGGTTTCACGCTCTTGCCAGTCTTCAAAATATGAATCTAGTTTGCTGTCAGCCACAGGGTGTGCCTCTCTGTTGGTATTTAAAGGTAGTAATGAAATGAAAAGTGGTTTTAAAACTCACTACAAAATTGGGCGCTATTATGCGTGTTGGTTACAAGTTAGGCAAATGGGCTGCTATCATGCTGCTTAATTTTTGCTAACTGGGTTAATTTCCTGATGAATAAAGCGGTCAATAGCGGTCAACTCTTAACCAGCAAGCCACCTTCTAAAGCCGGTTTTTTACAGCGTTGGTTAAATGCACACGATGCAGCAGCGGCAGTAGCATTGGTTGAGGCAGCGCAACGCCACCCAGCACCTTTATTAGTGGTTTGTCCAGATACAACCACAGCTCGTCTACTGGCCGATGAATTACGTTTTTTTGCGCCTGATGAGCTGCCGGTTTTAAGCCTGCCCGATTGGGAAGTGTTACCCTACGACCGTTTCTCACCACACCAAAACATTGTTTCAGAACGCTTAACCACCCTATTAGCCCTACCTAAACAAAAGCGTGGCTTGTTAGTAGTGCCGGTTAGCACCTTGATGCAACGCTTACCGCCTGCTGAGTTCGTGGTTAGCCATGCGATAGATTTAAAACTAGGCCAGCAGTTAGAACTGCACGCTTTTCGTCGCCAATTAGATGAAGCAGGCTATCGCGCTGTAGATACCGTTTATGAACAAGGCGAATTTACGGTGCGGGGCGGCTTATTAGATTTATTTCCAATGGGCAGTGAACAACCGCTACGCATTGAATTATTTGACGATGAAATCGAATCGCTGCGCTTTTTTAACCCTGAGACCCAGCGTACCGAAGAAAAAACTGAAGCCATTTCTTTACTGCCCGCGCATGAATTTGTATTAACGGAAGATGCGTTAACTATTTTCAGAACTGAATTTCAAACCCGCTTCAACCTTGATTTGTCGCGTTGCGACATTTACCAAGACACCATTAAAGGCTTAGTTACACCTGGTTTAGAGTTTTTATTACCGTTATTTTTTAGCCATACAGCCACCCTGTTTGATTACCTGCCAGCAGGCACTTTAATTGCTGAAATGACCATTGCTGCAGCTTCCAACGAAAACCCAAATTCCGGTATTCAAACTGCTCAACTGGCAGCAACTAATTTTTGGCAGGAAATTGAACGCCGCTACGAAAGCCTGCGCCATGATATTCGCCACCCCTGCTTGCCGCCCCATGAATTGTATTTACCGCTAGAAACTTTAAACCGCGAACGCAATTTATTTGCCCGCCTTGAAGTTCATGCAACGCCTCCTAGTGACGAGCTTTCGGGCGATCAACAGCTATTAAGCCAGCCTTTACCTAACTTAGCCGTTGCTGCTAAAGCTAAGCGCCCACTAGGTGCACTAAAAGATTTTATTGCTGCCAATCCACACGCCAGTATTTTATTAACCGTGGAATCACGGGGTCGCCGCGAGGCTTTGTTAGAGCTATTAGGCCGCCATGGTCTAGTGCCTTTAGACGTGGCAGATTGGCCTAGTTTTTTACAGCAACGCCCACCGTTAGCCTTAACCTTAGCGCCTTTAGATAGAGGCTTGTATTTACAAGAGCCACAAACGCTGCTGATTACTGAATCCGTATTATTTGGTGAACGCATTTTGCAGCGCCGCCGCCGTGAAGTTTCAGCGGTTAACCAAGAGCTCGCCTTTCGCAGCTTATCGGAACTCACTTTAAATGCACCCGTTGTACACATTGACCACGGTGTTGGGCGTTATCTAGGTTTAGAAACGCTAACTTCTGGCGGTCAAACCCAAGAATTTTTAAAGCTGGTGTATGCCGATAATGCCAGCCTATATGTACCCGTTATGGCGTTAGACAGAATCAGCCGCTACAGCGGCAATAGCGATGATAATGCGCCGTTGCACCGCTTAGGTTCAGACCAATGGGATAAAGCACGTAAGAAAGCTGCGGAAAAAATCCGCGATACTGCTGCTGAATTATTAGACATTTATGCGCGTCGTGAAGCACAAAAAGGGTTTGCCTTTAATTTAGACGAAGAAGCTTGGGAACAGTTTGCTTCGGCCTTTCCTTTTGAAGAAACCGTTGATCAACAGCTAGCGATTAATGCGGTGATTGGTGATATGGCGCGGATTCGCCCAATGGATAGGGTGGTGTGTGGCGATGTGGGCTTTGGTAAAACTGAAGTCGCCATGCGCGCAGCTTTTGTAGCGGTACATAACCATAAACAGGTCGCAATTCTAGTACCGACTACACTTTTAGCACAGCAGCACTTTGATAACTTTAAAGACCGCTTTGCGGATTGGCCGGTGAATATCGAGCTGCTATCGCGCTTTCGTTCAGCTAAAGAACAGCAAGAAAGTATCACTCGCCTTGAAGAAGGCAAGGTTGATATTTTAATTGGCACGCACAAACTGCTGCAATCTTCGGTTAAATTCCATGATTTAGGCTTGGTAGTTATTGATGAAGAACATCGTTTTGGGGTGCGCCAAAAAGAAAGCCTAAAAGCCCTACGCGCCAATGTTGACTTGCTTTCCATGACCGCAACACCCATTCCACGTACCTTGAATATGGCCATGTCGGGCATTCGTGATATGTCGATTATTGCCACCCCACCCGCTAGGCGTTTATCGGTTAAAACTTTTGTGCGCCAGCGTGAAGAAGCCATTATTAAAGAAGCCGTGCTGCGTGAACTGCTGCGCGGTGGTCAGGTATATTTCTTACACAATGACGTTAGCACCATTGAAAACGCTGCTGAAAAACTACGTGAAATTATTCCTGAAGTACGCTTAGGCATTGCGCATGGACAAATGCCTGAACGCCAGCTAGAAAAGGTCATGCAAGATTTCTACCACAAGCGTTACAACCTGCTGCTGTGCTCGACTATTATTGAAACAGGGATTGATATTCCCAACGCCAATACGATTATTATTGAACGCGCGGATAAGTTTGGTTTAGCGCAGTTGCACCAATTACGCGGACGAGTCGGGCGTTCGCACCACCAAGCCTATGCTTACTTGTTAACGCCAGAAGGCAAGAAACCTTCTAAAGATGCTGAAAAACGCTTAGAAGCCATTGCCATGAATGAAGACTTGGGTTCTGGCTTTGTGCTGGCTTCGCAAGATTTAGAAATTCGTGGCGCGGGTGAATTATTGGGCGAAGAACAAAGTGGTCAAATTGCCAGCCTAGGTTTTAGCCTTTACATGGATTTATTGGAAGATGCGGTAAAAGCCATACGCAGCGGTAAAATACCCAGTGCTGACCTGCCTTTGCAGCGCGGCACAGAAGTTAGCTTGCATTTACCCACCCTAATTCCTGACGATTATTTACCCGATGTAAATGGCCGCTTGCAGCTTTATAAGCGCATTGCCAGCAGCAAGACACCAGCAGCCTTGCGTGATTTACAAGTAGAAATGATTGACCGTTTTGGTTTGCTGCCCAATGCCACCAAAAACTTATTTCGCTTAACCGAAGTAAAACAACGCGCTGAAGCAATGGGGATTTTACGCATTGATGTGGGTAAAGATCGCGGTGTGGTGCATTTTGATAGTCAAACCAGCGTTGAGCCAATTAAGCTGGTGCAATTAATGCAACAAAAACCCCTCACTTATAAACTAGATTCAGCGCAATCTTTGAAGTTTAATTTAGAGATGGACACTGCTGACAAGTGTTTCGCAGCACTAGAAAAGCTATTAGATGCTTTACAGTGATGGCAGTTTAACGTCTATACAAAGGGATATACAAAAATGCGACTATTGGTTTTATTGCTGGCAAGTTTAATAACTTCAAGCACCTTAGCGGCTGAACAAGCAAAACCCCACCCCAATGAACGTGACTATATTATTGAGGTGCTGATTTTTGCCCAACAACCTGGAGCAAAGGCAACCGAACTACCTGGCAGGCCACACATTTACCTACCCCTTGAAGAGCCAGCTTTAAAAGTGGGTGCTGCACCGGCTTGGACACGATTAAGCCGCGTTACTGGCCCTTCTTACTGGCCACAAAGGGTTAAATTAACCAGAGAAGCAACGGCGTTAGAGCGCCATCAAGATTACCGTTTACTTTTTCACCAAGCTTGGCGAATGCGCCTAGTATCGGAAGCTAAAAGCATTCCTTTATTAATTGAAGGTGGGGATTATTTTGCGGATATGCCAGAGTTACAGGGCAAATTAAAGTTAAGCGTGGCGCGTTATTTACACCTAGAAACGGACTTGTTTTTAAACACCTTTGAGGTAGTTAACGCACCTAATGCCGTTAATGCAACGCCTTACAAGGTTACTAGCTCGGCTGGAATGCACCAACGTCGTAGAATGCGCAGCAACGAATTGCATTTTATTGATAGCCCCTACTTAGGCTTATTAATAAAAATCGACAGAACGCCTTAAATACCTACTTAAATACCCACTTAAAATTAATAAAAAAACGCCCAACTTAAATTAAGTTGGGCGTTTTAGAATAACAGTTAGAATTTTGTTTAGAAATTCATACCGTATTCGTTTGCTAATGATTTCAAACCACCAGCATAACCAGCACCAACAGCACGGAATTTCCACTCATTGTTGTTGCGGTATAGCTCAGCAAAAATCATGGCTGTTTCAGTTGAAGCATCTTCAGCTAGGTCGTAGCGTACAACTTCAACGCCCGTCACTTCGTTTAGAATGCGAATGAAAGCGCCGCCTACCTGACCAAAATTTTGCTTACGGTCATCAGCATCGTGAATTGTTACAGTGAATACAACTTTTTCAACGTCAGCAGGAATAAGGCTTAAATCAACTTTAAGCTGCTCATCGTCGCCATCGCCATCACCTGTGCGGTTGTCGCCTGTGTGTTCAACTGAACCATCTTCACTTTTTAACTGATTGTAAAAGATAAAGTCATTGTCTTTACGCACTTTACCGTTAGCGCCTAATAAAAATGCACTGGCATCTAAATCAAATTCTGCGCCATCGGTCGCACGTGGATCCCAACCTAAACCAACCAACAGCTTGCTAAGTGATGGGTCAGTTTTTGACAGTGACAGGTTGCCACCTTTTTGTAAGGTTAATGCCATGTTTACCACTCCTTTTTATTAAAAGTAATTACTTGTTTTTAGTTTCAGCTTCTGTTTCTGCTTCAATCACTTCTTTTTCTGGGAATAAGAAGCTTGCACCAATACCTAACGCTAATACCACCAAGACTATAATTAAACTTGTATTAGGGTCAAGGTGATAACCATGATTAAACAGACTGTCAGTGGCATTTAACGCCAATTTCATTGCGATAAAGAACAATAAAATAATAACCGACTTTTCTAAATACACTAGATACTGCTTTAATGCTTCTAATACAAAGTACATGGTACGCAAACCCAAAATCGCAAACAGCATGGCTGAATACACAATTAAAGGTTCACGACTAACAGCGATAACTGCTGGTACCGAGTCAAAAGCAAACAGCACATCGGATATTTCCATTACTACCACGCATAAAAATAACGGTGTAGCAAAAATAGTACCTTTAGCGGCTAACGAAAGCTTAGCTTCAGCATTTTCTGGTTTTTCTGCTTCTTTTTCTAACGTTTGACGACTAACAAAGAAGTTATGCCCATATAACTTAGGCCACACAGGAAATAACTTTTGTGCAAAACGGTAAGCTAAATGCTGTGAATAATCTTCTTCTTCGTCATCACCACCGCCTTTTAACATCATAACAGCGGTGAAGGCGACAATAATGGCAAAGACTATTTCTACCCAAGGGCCAAAAGCGAGTAAGCCGGTACCTATAACAACAAAAATTAAGCGGAATACAATCGCACCTAAAATCCCCCAGTAAAGTACGCGGTGACGCAAACCATTTGGCACTTTAAACCAAGCAAAAATTGCCATAAATACAAACAAGTTATCAACGCTGAGCACTTTTTCTAGGGCATAGCCGGTAACAAATAAGCTAGCCACATCAGGGCCATGTTCTAGGTATAAAAAGCCTGCAAAAGCTAAAGAAAGCAGTATCCAAAACACCGACCAAACCGAAGCTTTAGTTAAGCTAATGGGTTTATCGTCGCGGTGAGTTAGCATATCGATAAGCATTGCACCCAGCGCCATGACCACAAATACGGTCATGGTTAGGGGTGGAAAACCCAAATGGGTCGTTTCCATTGATTGTCCTTTAAAGGTCGAATTCAGCAGGGGGAAGGCCCAGCTCTACACAAATTTTACGGCAAACTTCTTTTTCGTCATCATCAAAATCACCGTCTGAAGCACCAATCGCGCAAGCGACTCTAACCAACAAACGCGCTGATCCTTCTTTATTTTTGATTTTATTGATTACTTTTAAAGCTTCAGCTTGACCAATTTGAGCATCAAACTCAAACTTAGAACAAGCGTCATTAAATATAGCAATCACGTCGGTAAGCTTAAATGCTTTTAGCTCGGGCGACTGATTAATGAACTGCGTCATTTTAACTTTTTCTTCAGAACTAATGCTGCCATCTGCCGCAGCAACCAGCGCACACGCATTGGCAATGGCTTCCATAAATTCTTTGTTTTTGAATTTAGAAACTTCATTGCTGAGTTTTTCTCTGGCTTGTGCTGTGTTTGTTTTTAACCATTGCAACATAGTAGGTACCTTATTTTTAAGTTAAATAGTTTTTAAGTGAAATAAAAAGAAATGCGGCTTATTTAGAACCCGATTTCCAGCTCATGCCCCAGTTGTTGGCCCTATCCATCGCTTCATGCCCGTTAAAAAAGTTCACTAGGCGGTTTATTTTAACATCGCCTTTAACGTTTTCTAACACGGCAATCGCGCACATATTCGAGCGTCCGCCTTCTTCGTTTAAGCGCACTTCAATCGGCGGTTGGTTAGGCATATAAATAGTCACCACGCCATCGGTAGCCGACCAATCGGGTGCACCTTCATAAATAAACGCATAAATAAGAATGCGGCTGACTTTATCCCAATGCTTACCGTTAATGCGCAGCCACTCGCCATCATTTGATTCGCCAGTACGGTCATCACCCATCAATTCAATGTACGGCTCGCTATTAAAGCTACCAAAACGATTACCTAACGCCTGCACAGCGCTTTTATCACCATTTTGCATTTCAAATAAACAGCCTACGTCTAAATCAATTTCTTTTTTGCGCGAGAAGAAGCCACCACCCTTGGTGTTTTTACTCCACTTTAAGTTCACTTTTATTTCACCAAAGCCTTCACTACGCTTTTCTAAGCTAATCGAAGCATTTTTCTTATCTAAGGTGATTTTACTTAAGCTAACTTTGGAAGCTTCAG
>CAYJCB010000004.1:13698-35991 GCA_964368615.1 uncultured Halomonadaceae bacterium
GAAGCATTTTTCTTATCTAAGGTGATTTTACTTAAGCTAACTTTGGAAGCTTCAGTAGCTGGTTTCGGGGCTTCTGATTTCGGGGCTTCTGGCTTAGGCGCTGCAACAGGCGCTGCAACTTCCACACCAAAGTGTTTAGCCAGTGGCTCTAAACCACCGGCAAAACCTTGTGCAACGCAACGAAACTTCCAGCTACCTTGGCGGCGATAAAATTCACCTAAAATAAGTGCTGTTTCTTGCATACCTGTAGTAGCAATGGGTGCATTTAAAACACCCGCAACAGTGACACCCAAGGTAGCCACTTGCGAAAATGCGGCTTTATTTTCATAAATAGTGGCTGTTAACGCAATGCGATCGATGACAGCATCAATGTTGGCTAGGTTAATACTAAATACCGTGCGACCGGCTACGGACTCAGTTAATTGCACCGCACCTTTTAAGAGGCTTTTTTGTCCAAAAAAGCACATATCACCATCGCCACGTACCTTGCCTTCAGCGCCCAATAAAAAAGCCGACACATCAATATCAGCGCCAGCTAAAGGGGCGTAGGTTACTTCAACACGGTGAGTTTGGGTTGCTACGCCTGCATTACCACCGGGAACTAGATTAATCATTGCTTCACTCCCTTGCCTGATTTTAAGCTTTACTGTTTTTATGAAAATAACGCCAATGTGGGTCTTGTGCAGCTGCTAATAATTGTTCATCACCGGCGGTATCACCCCAAGCACGCAGGTGGAAATTGTTTAAATCGCCATAAACCTGCTGCAAACGCTGTACTTTACTGGCACAACGGCAGTTAACGCCAGCTATTTTACCTGTTAATTGGCCGTTAATAACTTCAAGCTGAGTGGCAATTAACTTAACATTTAACCTAGTTGCAAAGGGGCGTAACAATAATTCTGGTGAAGCAGAACATAGCGTTACTTCATGGCCTGCTGCCACTTCTGCTGCAACGCCTTGAATGCCAGCAGGACGCAATAATTTCGCCCAACGCGCATCACAAAAAGCTTGGGCTTTTTCATTAAACCAAGCTTCTGACACCCCCGTTAAAAAGCAGGCAATTAGTTTTTCTTTAAGCTGGTCACGGCTAATTCTACCCGACAAGTGCGCCAAACTTGGCAGCAACAAACTACTAATTTTACGAACAAACACGCCAGTACCAAAAGCGTACCTTAAAAAAGGCACAAAACTGTCGTGGTAAGTTAAAGTGCCATCAAAGTCAAAAGCTGCCAACACAGGTTTCTGGGTTGCTGCTAAGTTATCAATTGAATTCACTGCTGTAGCCGTCATTTAAAATTCACTCCTGCTAAACGAATCGGTGCTTCTTGATTACCTTGATGAGTGGCTTTAACACCATACCATTTAGCACGTTGTAAAATATTGGTCGCCCACTTTAAGTGGGTGGCAGGTTCACACATAGCACCGTTGTACTGAAAAACTGCGGGTGCTGTGTCACTTAACATTAAATTAGCTGTATTAAGGTCGCTTAAACTTACCCTTAAACTGTGTTGAATAATATCAATTTGACTGGGGTGAATGGCCGTTTTACCAACTAGACCATGGGCTATATCTAATTCTAATTCAGCCTTGAGTAATTTTGGGCTAGCAAGCTGTTCAAACACCGGCGCAGTTAAGGCAAAATTTTGCGCCCCCATAATACTCACCAACATAGGAATCGCATAACCCATAGGCGTATCATAAAGCGTGGTTTGTGGGTTGCGGCGCAAACCAAGGCAGCCCAGTAAATCATTACCACCAATGCGTAAAGCAATCACACGGTCTTGCAAGGTGCTTTTTAAAGCCTGACCCAATTCGACCATCGCGCTAGGGTTAAAAACTTCCGCTGTTTCTAGGGTAGGCATTAATTTTAAATCAGGATTAGTAACTGCTGCTGCCCAGCTAGGTAAGTTACTTAAACTTAATTTGGGCAACACAAAACCGTCAAGGTGCTTAATTAACGGCCAATCATTTAAAACCGCCGCCATCTGCACATCGCGTGGGCGCACAAAAACCAGCGGTCCTTTGGCTAAACGCCCACCCGCTGCTTCTAGTTTAAGCAGCAGCTGACGCAATTTTTCTAAGGCGAAAGGCACGTCTGTCTCAGCAACAGCATCTTCTAAACAAATCACTAAAGAGCGTAGTTTTAATAGCTTTTGGCGAAAAATAACCGCATAAATATCCTCGCGTAACGCAGGCATATAAAGGGTTGCGCCTAAAGCATAAGCAGTTATTTGAGTCGTTTGGCTCATTTGCCCAAACTCCGAATTAAAGTAACCGCGCGATAAGCCCCAAGTGACTCACCTAATTCTTTAACAAGAACGCCATTACGCTTAGCTAAATAAAGCAATAGTTGCACATCGCTGTCGTGCTTATCGCGCACCAGCACCTGTTCTGGCATACGGCGCAACACAGCGCGGGTAGCTTCAGCAATGCCCGGTTTAAGGCGGTTTAAATTAGTCACTGCAAACCTTTCGCTAAGCTGATTAATAACCGCTTCAGCCGCAGCTTGCAGGCTAGTTTTCTTAGCAGCAGTCCAAGGCTGGCAAGCATCTAAGCTGCCTAATGTGAGGCGTAGCCGATTAATTTCTTCCACAAATTCACGGCTAACATCGTAGGCTGCTAAATAATCGTAAAAAATACAAGCGTGCAAACCCGCTTCAACCGGCCAAATAGAACGCGATACCAAGCCAGAAACCGTTGCGCCTAAAATGCCCGAAGGTATTAACCAATCTTCAGCAGAAGCCGCCATCCACGCTTGGCCACAAGGGTCTGCCAACACAACCAATTTAGGCGAACAGGCAAAACGCGGGTCTTGTACTAAGCAGCTATTTAATTCACCAGCAATAGCGCCTTTGCCTGTCCAACCATCAACAAAAACCAAGTTTTCAGTGCCATGCTGTTCAATCACTGCATTCAAAGCCACTGGGTCGATGCCACGGTCACGAATAATACTGATGCCATAATGCACCGCATCACAACCTAAACCGATTAAAGCACGGCGCAGCAACACACCCAACGGCAAACCAGCGCGTACCAACGATAAAAGCACAAGAGGGCCTGTGTTACCTGCTAGCTGAAACTGCTGCTGTAAACCTAAGGCTAGGCGCTGCACTTCGGTTGCCATGCGCAAACCGTGTTGTGCCAAGGCTTGTTTATACAGGTCAAGGTGTTCAGCACTAGGCGCTTCTTCCAAGCTAATCATTTCTGAATAATGCTTGGCTTGGGTTTGAATTAAACGCTCTTTTTCTGCTACTTGGGTGCTGGGTAATTCAACCCTTTGCAATAAAAAGCACACATCATCAGCAGCATAACTACCGCTACCTAAACGACTAATATCAGCAGCAAGGGCTTGTAGCTTAGGGGACATCGAACTTGCCCTCTTCCAAAATCAGCTCTGCGCCTAACTGCTGCATCAAGCTTGCCGACACAGCGGCGGCGGGGGTTTCTGCACACAATAAAATGCGGTCGTATTGGCTAGGGTCAACGTTATATAGGTAATTAGGAATGCCTAAGCCATAGTTGTCTGTAAAATAAAAGGCGCTTTTTATGGCATGACCTAAAGCAATGGGTGAACGACTGGTGGAACTAAAATGCACCTTAGCACCGGCTTTTTCTAAGCGCTCTGCCAATAAAAAAGGTCGCCACACAAATTCACCCGTGCCTAGCACCAATACTTTTTCGCCCGCTTGCACCTTTATATCAGCGCCTAAATTATCCGCAACGTAAGTAACGCCTAAACGCCCCCAATCTTGGGCAGGATTCAGCGGCCAAGTGCCTGCTGCTGTCGTGGCAACATCAGGCATTTCTGGCAGCGGCGCGTGCAAATCTTCTTCAAAACTATAACTACCCTGCAATAAGGACACTTCTTGCACTGGCAACTGGGTAATAGCGCGGCTAACAGCACCCGCTGACCAATCGGTGAGCGTACAAGTCACCAGTTGTTCTAGCTGATTTAAACCCGCTTGAGTTAAAGCATGAAACAAATTAATAAACGTATTGCCCGTTGAAGCTTCGTCATCAACCAACACTAAAGAACGCGCATTTAGCATTAATTCGCGTATTTTTAGTTGAATAGGCAGATGAATTAAATGGCTGCTGGCGTGGCTGTGCTCTTCTTCAAAACGGGCAAATAGCTGCGCGTTTTCTGATTCATCGCCAACAGGGTGGCGCGTGCTTACTAGGTAAACCACGTCTGAGGTATTTACATCACCATTACGCTGCTGGCTGTAAGCCCTGTGTACGCCTGCACCTAAACCGACTGCTGTTTCAGCCATGCCAATCATTAATACTGGGCCGGGTAAATCGGTAGGAATTTTTGCAGCAAGGGCTTGGTAACTGTGTTCCATTTGTGCAGGCTTAACAGGAATATGCCGACCCAACACTTTAGATACAAACAAAAAAGCACGTTTAGGGTTTCTGCGCTCAGCAAAATCAAAAAAATCAGCAGGATTTAAAGGCGTTGCAGCTAGGTCAACATGAATAGTGCCGCGCTTTAATTGCGCACTTAGACGAGTGTTAGTTAATTTTTTTGGCGTGTTTGAAGGTTTTGACATGGGCGTTTCCTTTTTATATAACCCTTTGCTTACTGCACCTTTATTAAAATAATAGATGCAGTAAGTTTAACTAAAAAAGGGAGGAAATTAGAAGTTAAAGTGCTTTAGAAATCAAAGTCCTTTAGGGGCATAAATCGCAGGTAAGTTACGCAAATAACCTTGGTAATCCATACCACAACCAAACAAGTAACGGTCTTCTATAAATAGGCCCGTAAAATCAGCCGTAAAGCCATCTACTGCTTTACGGTTGTGCTGCTTATCAACCAAAACCGCACAAGTTACTTCTTTAGCGCCTTGTGCTTGGCAATGCTCAAGAATGGCAACCAAGGTTGCGCCTTCGTCAAGAATATCGTCAATAATTAACACACTACGGCCTTTCATCGCCACTTCAGGTTCTACCCGCCAATGTAAATCACCTGCTTCAGTTTTACGGCGATAACGCGTGGCGTGCAGGTAATCAACTTCTAAAGGAAAATCAAGACGTTTTAGCAATTCTGACGTAGCAAACATGCCACCACTCATCACGCAATACACCACAGGTAGCTTATCTTTTAAGCGTTCAGTAATCGCACAAGCCATTTCATCAAAAGCTTGTGCAACCTCTTGTTCAGTAGCTAGACAGTCAGCATCCTGCGATACCTTACGAATACGTCCAATTTCGTTGTGCAAATCATCATTCATTAAGGGTTAACCTGTCCTAGAGCTGAGGGCGCTGGGTCCTCATGCAAGTGCAAAGTTTGTGTAGGTAAAGCTATTTTAGCGCCAGCATCTGCAATAATGTTATTTATTCCCAACAAAACATCTTGCTTAATACCATGAAAAGCAACCCAGTTAGTGGTTTTGGTGAAGGCATAAACAAAAAACTGTAAAGAAGAAGGACCATAAGTATTAAAGTTAACAATCAGCGTACGCTTGCTAGTTTCTATGTCTTGGTGATCGAGCAAGTATTGTTTTACTTGAGCAATAATTTTTGCCATTTTATCGGCATCTTCATAACGAATACCAATGGTTTCATAAATACGGCGATTATGCATACGGGTAGGGTTTTCGACTGAAATTGTCGCAAATACAGCATTAGGCACGTAAAGAGGACGCTGATCGAAGGTTCTAATTAAAGTTAAACGCCAACCAATTTCTTCGACGCTGCCTTCAATTTCACGATCAGGTGAACGAATCCAATCACCTACCACAAAGGGGCGGTCGAAATAAATCATAATCGCGCCAAAAAAGTTGGCAAGCAAGTCACGTGCGGCAAAACCCACTGCTATGCCACCAATACCACCAAATGCCAACACCCCAGACACAGAAAAGCCCAAGGTTTGCAACAACACTAGCGCAGCAGTAATAAAAGTTGCTGCTTTAAGTAGTTTACTCACTGCATTAGCAGTGGTTTTATCCAAAGGCTTTTTTAATACGCCATCGCGGGTTAAACGATTTTCCATACCTGAAATAAAGCGAAAAGCCACCCAAGTAAACAATACAACTGCCGTAGCACGGCGCAACACATTAATTAATTCAGCAATTTCTAGGGTAGAATTTAAATCGACTATATTCAGCGCAAACAATAAACCTTGCGTCCAAATAAATACTGCAATGGGCTTACGTGCAGCTTCTAAAATTAAGTCGTCCCAAACAATTGGGGTTGCTTCAAGGCGTATTTGCAGCCTATCGAAAAACTTAACAACAAAATAGTTAGTAATTAAAGCCAAAAATACAACAATAAATACTTGAATTATCCAAGCATAATCCAGCGGTATGATGCCTCCTAGGGAAGACACTGTTTCTAAGATGCTATTCATACTCTCACCTTTGTTTAGTGTTAAGTCAGCAGGTGTAAAACACTCTGCAAATCTTTAGCAACTAGGTGTTCGGCTAGTTGCCGCGCTAACAGGGCTTCTGGTGATTTTAACCAGTTGCCACTGGAGGGTGGTTGGGCTTTTAATGCGGTAATTTTACTGCAAGCTTCAAGGTCTTCTGTTTCCAACCACTCTAAAACTTCAAGGGCTGCTTGTGGATTATTACAAACCAGCACTTGATCGCAACCTGCATTTAAAGCCGCAGCAGCGCGTTGTGGAAAACTGCCCGCTTGGCTTGCGCCTTCCATTGCTAGGTCATCACTGAAAATCATGCCCGTAAAATTTAATTCTTTACGCAGCATTTTTAGCCAGCGTTTAGAAAAGCCAGCCGGTTGATCGTCAACAGCGGTATAAATAATATGCGCAGGCATAATGCCTTGCAGCTGACCGGCTAAAGCAACAAAAGGCTTAAGGCAAGTGGCTTGAATGTTATGCAGCGGACGTTCATCAAAGGGTATACAAGTGTGTGAATCGCCTGCAACATAACCATGCCCAGGAAAATGTTTGCCCGTTGCCGACATACCTGCTTCGTGCATACCGTTAACAAAAGCTTGGGCAAGTGCAATCAGGCTGTCTATATCTGAGGCAAAAGCACGATCGCCAATCACTTGGCTGCTGTCGTAATCAATATCTAAAACGGGCGCAAAACTAA
The DNA here is from genome assembly GCA_964368615.1 of uncultured Halomonadaceae bacterium. Classification (GTDB taxonomy): domain Bacteria; phylum Pseudomonadota; class Gammaproteobacteria; order Pseudomonadales; family Halomonadaceae; genus Marinospirillum. The sequence goes on from CAYJCB010000004.1 coordinate 20,760, forward strand.
TATCCAAGCCCACATCAATCACTTCAGCCGCCATTAGGTGACCAATTAACCTTGCACTGTCTAGGGCAGCCGCTTGGTTTAGTTCGTACAAATGCCCTAGTTCGCGCATGGCTGGCAAGCGCGTAAAGCCGTCTTTTAGCCTTTGGACGCGACCGCCTTCTTGATCGACAGCCAGCAGAAGATCGGGACGAATCGAACGAATTTCTGCGGTAAGTGCAGCCACTTGGGCTGCATCTTGAATATTGCGAGAAAAGAGAATAACTCCACCAACCCTTGGCCTTTGCAATAGCTGCTGTTCGGCTGGTGTTAAAGTTAGGCCTTGCAAGTCCAACATTAATTTAGACATGGCTTGAATAACCTAACGTAGAATTATCTTGGCTTTGCGCTCTAGCTGCTGCACAAATTTGTTTTGCATACGGTAGCCTTGGTCTTCTTCTAGCGCACGGCTTAATTGTGCAATTTCAGCTGCATTGGTGCTTACTTTACCCGCTTCCACTTTATGCAATTCTATTAACACCGAATCACCATTGAAAAGCCGGATAGAACTACTAGCATTGCTTAAACTTAGGCGAAAAGCCGCTTCGTTAATCGCGCGGTCATGCTGCGAATCATTACGTGTTACGCCGACCACTTTTTGCCACTCGCCTTTAACTTCCTGAGTTTCAGACTTAGCTTGCAAAGCTTCTAATTCTTGCTGGGCAACTTTACGCACTAGTTCGGTAGCAGCCTGCGCTTTAAACTCAGCCGTCACTTGGCTTAATACTTCTTCAAGCGATTGCTGTTGCTGTGGCTTATAAGTTTCACGTGCAATAACTAAATAACGACCATCACTTAAACGCAAAGGTTCGGTTAGCCAATTTTCTTTAATTAAATCATCGGTAAACAAAGCTTTGCTAACTGTGGGTTCTGCCCAAATACCCGTTAACCGCTCACGTAGCAACCAATCACTTTGCTGAACCTGTAACTTGGCAACTTCGGCAACTTCGCTTAAATTTGTGGAACTGAAGCTTAGATTACGCAGCTGCTCTAACTTTTCAGTGGTGGCATTGCGCACCGGCTGGGCAATCACACGCGCCACTAATTCTTCACGCAGGCTTTCAAAACTCGGTAGTTCTAAACTTTCTTTAGCTGTTAATTGAATAAGGTGTAAACCAAACTCAGTTTCAATAACAGCGGAAAGATCACCAGCTTTTTCTAAACTAAATAAAGCCTGCTCAAAATTAGCATTTAAGCTACCTGGTTGAATACGGCCTAGTTCGCCGCCTTGATTAGCCGTAGAAACGTCTTCAGAAAGCTCTGCTGCTTGGCTTGCAAAGCTAGCGCCAGCTTGAATAGCTTTTTTCGCCGCTTCTAAACGCTGCGTTGCCGCTTGTTTTTCTTGTGCACTTTTATAGGTCAATAAAATATGTGCTGCACTATAATTGCTATTTTGGTTTTTAAGGTTGGTTATGTAACGCTCGTACTCAGCCTGCAACTGCTCTTCACTGGCAGTAAATTCTTGCGCTAGGCTAGTTGGGTCAAACACTAAATAATTAACACGCAGCTGTTCAGGTGTTTGATAATTTTGTAAATTTTGCTCATAAAATTTCTTAATTTGTTCGCTGCTGACTTCAACCTGATTTAAATAATCTTCAGCTTTAATAACTTTAAAACGGTAATCACGCGTTTGACCAACAAGGCGCTGAAATTGCTCTAGCTCGTTTGTCAAAATAAATTCGGTTGAAGCCAAGCCACCTAACAACTGTTCGTTGAGTAGGTCTTGTTTCAGCTGCTGGCGAAAGCCTTGCGGTGTTAAACCTTGCTGGCTAAGCACTTGGCTAAAGCTATCTTGTTGAAAGCGGCCTGCTTCGTCTTGGAAGGCGCTCATGCGTACGATTTGCCTTTCTAGCTGGCGATCGGACACTTGCATTTTTAGCTGCTTAGTTTCTTGTTGCAGCAATTGCTCTTGAATTAACTGGTTAAGTGCAAATTGGCGCAACAGGTTCATATCGACTTGTTCTAAATCAATTTGACCTTGCTGCTGTAATTGCCGCATTTGCTGCTGGGCAATTTGATCGACCTGAAATTGGCTAATGGATTGCTTATTAACTTGCGCCACTTCATTGGGGTCGCCCCGCATTGCAGTGAAGAGTGAATCCATTCCCCATAGGGAAAAAGCAATGGCGATTAGGCCTACTAAAAAGTAAGCAACTATTCCTTTTGATCTTTCTCTAATTTTTACCAGCATGTAGCTCTCAGTTCAGGCAAGGTGATATTTAAAATTGATTCGACCGCTGATTATAGCGCCTTAGCAAAAAAAACGCACCGTAGAAGGTGCGCTTGAAGGTATCAGCTATTATTGAATCAGCTATTAACAGCGTCTTTTAAACCTTTACCAGGCTTAAAGCTTGGTACTTTAGCTGCTTTAATGGTGATTTCTTCGCCATTTTGCGGGTTACGACCCTTACGCTCTGCACGCTCTTTAACCAAGAACGTACCAAAACCAACCAAAGAAACGCTATCGCCTTGCTGTAATGCGCCGGTTACAGCGTCAAGTACTGCGTCTAACGCACGACCAGCAGAAACTTTAGGAAGGTCTGCCTTAGCTGCTATTGCGTCGATTAGTTCTGATTTATTCACTCTTCCACCCCTTATTTTGGTATTTTGCAAGACTCTTAATTTTCTTTAATCAACCATACGGCCGGTATCTTAGCCTTTAATGCCGCTGCATGGAAATACTTAAAAGCAATTATTTCAGCTTTTAGTGGGTTCCAGGCCGCAATTCTGAGTTTTTATCCTCAGTTATAACAACAACCTTATTCGGTAATGGGGTTGGCATAACTTCTAGCGCAACATCAAGTACCTGATCTATCCATTTTACTGGAATAATTGTTAAAGGACCTTTAATACTATCAGGAATTTCTTTAAGGTCTCTTTCGTTGTCTTGGGGAATCAAAACCGTTTTGATTCCACCACGACGCGCGGCCAAAAGTTTTTCTTTTAAGCCACCAATTTGCATCACTTCACCACGCAGGTTAATTTCACCCGTCATAGCAACGTCAGCACGAATTGGTATACCTGTTAAAACTGAAACCAAGGCGGTACACATACTAATACCTGCGCTAGGGCCATCTTTTGGCGTAGCACCTTCGGGTACGTGAATGTGAATGTCTTGCTTTTCAAACAAGTCTGCATCAATACCTAGCGACTGGCTGCGGCTACGCACAACAGTAAGCGCGGCCTGAATTGATTCCTGCATCACCTCACCCAATGAACCAGTTTTAACCAAACGAGCTTTACCGGGCATAACAGCAGCTTCAATGCTAAGTAATTCACCACCCACGCTCGTCCAAGCTAACCCAGTAACACGACCCACTTGGTTCTCAGCATCTGCCAAGCCATAGTTGTACTTACGCACGCCTAAGTAATGCTCAACTGCTGCTGCATCAATTTTAACCGGCGCAGTGGCCTTACCTTCGCCTAATTCACGCACTACTTTACGGCACACGCGCGTAATTTGCCTTTCTAGCTCACGCACACCCGCTTCACGGCTGAAGTAGCGAATAATTTCTAACACTGCTTCAGGGGTAAATTCTGCTTCTTTGGTTTTTAAGCCCGAACTTTCCATTTGCTTAGGCACTAGGTAGCGTTCAGCAATGTTACTTTTTTCATCTTCGGTATAACCCGGTAAACGCACGACTTCCATACGGTCTAACAAAGGCGCAGGAATGTTCATCGAGTTGGCCGTACAAATAAACAAGACTTCAGATAAATCGTAATCCACTTCTAGGTAGTGGTCGCTGAACTTATTATTTTGTTCAGGATCAAGCACTTCCAACAAGGCTGAAGAAGGATCGCCACGGTGATCCATGCCCATCTTGTCGATTTCATCTAACAAGAATAATGGATTTTTTACACCCACCTTAGATATTTTTTGAATCAACTTACCGGGCATAGAACCAATATAAGTGCGGCGGTGGCCACGAATTTCAGCTTCATCTCTTACGCCACCTAAAGCCATGCGCACGTATTTACGATTCACAGCACGCGCAATCGACTGACCTAGCGAAGTTTTACCCACGCCCGGCGGGCCAACTAAACACAATACCGAGCCTTTAATTTTTTTAACACGCTGCTGCACAGCTAAATAGTCAAGAATACGTTCTTTAACTTCATCAAGGCCGTAATGATCAGCATCTAAAATTTCAGCAGCTTTTTTAAGGTCAATACTGGCTCTGGAACGTTTTTTCCACGGCAAATGAACCATCCAGTCTAAATAACCGCGCACCACCGTCGCTTCGGCTGAAGTCGGCGACATCATTTTTAACTTATGCAGCTCGCTGATGGCTTTTTCTTTGGCTTCAACGGGCATACCTGCATCTTCAATCTTTTTAGTCAGCTGTTCTACTTCATTACCGCTGTTGTCTAAATCACCCATTTCTTTTTGAATGGCTTTCATTTGCTCATTCAAATAATACTCACGCTGGGTTTTTTCCATCTGCTGCTTAACTCGGGCACGAATGCGTTTTTCAACTTGCAGCAGGTCAATCTCTTCTTCAATTTTAGTCATTAAGCGTTCAATACGCTCACGAACCTTGTCTAGCTCTAACAACTGCTGCTTGTCTTTAAGGCTTAGCTGCATGTGCGCAGAAATGGTATCAACCATGCGCGTTGGGTCGGCAATGTTTTCTAAGCTGCTAAGCACTTCAGTGGGTACTTTTTTAGAGAGCTTAACGTAATGCTCAAACTGACTGAGTAAAACGCGAGTTAGCACTTCTTGTTCGCGCTCGTTTAGCGTTTCGCTAGCAATTGGCCGACCTTCTGCCATGACATAGCTAACTTCTTCACCATCTTCATTGGTTCTTTCTTGGTCGAACACACGGGTAATTTTAGCGCGTTGTGTGCCTTCAATCAGCACTTTAACTGTGCCATCAGGTAAACGTAACAACTGTAAAATATTGGCTTGCGTACCAATACTGTAAAGGTCTTGAAGCTCTGGATCGTCTTTTTCAGCATCTCTTTGTGCTAATAAAAATACTTTTTTACCTTGCGCCATAGCGGCTTCTAGCGCGTGGATTGATTTTTCACGCCCTACAAAAAGTGGAATAACCATTTGCGGATAGACCACTACATCCCTTAAGGGCAATAAAGGCAGCTCGATAGGGCTGAGCAGGTTTGTTTCTGTTAGCTGCGACATTGCAGTGGCACCTCTTAAATTTCAATTCGGCGAGTTTAGCTCTAAAGCAAGGTTATGGAGGCTAGAGGCTAAGAAAAAAAGGGCACTAGGCCCTTTTTTTTGTAATTACTGCACTTAAATGTGATTTTTAATGCTTAATCACGATTAGCAGCAATTTCCAACTCATCATTTTCGTAGATTAATAATGGTTTAGCTTCACCATTAACAACCTTTTCATCAACAACGGCTTTAATAACATGCTTAAGTGAAGGAATTTCATACATGGTATCAAGCAAAATGCTTTCCATAATCGAACGCAAACCACGTGCACCGGTTTTACGCTCTAACGCTTTTTTGGCAATTGCTCGCAAAGCTTCTTCACGGAACTCTAGTTCAACGCCTTCCATTTCAAATAACTGACCGTATTGCTTGGTTAAAGCATTTTTAGGTTCAGTTAAAATCTCGATCAACGCGTCTTCATCTAGGTGCGTTAGGGTTGCTACCACGGGTAAACGGCCAATAAACTCTGGAATTAAGCCAAAGCGCACTAAATCTTCTGGCTCGACTTCCAACAGCGCTGCACCCATCGCTTCATCTTCTTGCTTGCTTTTTATTTCTGCACTAAAGCCAATGCCGCCTTTTTCAGTACGCGCACGAATGACTTTATCAAGGCCTGCAAAAGCACCACCACAAATAAACAGCATGTTACTGGTGTCAACTTGCAAAAACTCTTGCTGTGGGTGCTTACGACCACCTTGCGGTGGAACAGAAGCAATTGTGCCTTCAATTAGCTTAAGTAAAGCTTGCTGCACACCTTCACCCGACACGTCACGGGTTATAGAAGGGTTGTCGGATTTACGTGAAATTTTATCAATTTCGTCAATGTAAACAATACCACGCTGGGCGCGTTCTACATCGTAATCACACTTTTGTAACATTTTTTGAATAATATTTTCAACGTCTTCACCCACATAACCCGCTTCGGTTAAAGTGGTGGCATCGGCCATAGTAAAAGGCACGTTTAGCATACGCGCCAACGTTTCTGCCAATAGGGTTTTACCTGAACCCGTTGGGCCAATCAGCAGAATATTACTTTTACCTAGTTCAACGCCTTTATCGCCTTTTTGCTGGGCTTTTAAACGCTTGTAGTGGTTATAAACCGCTACTGCCAAGACCATTTTGGCGCGATCTTGACCAATAACATAGTCATCTAGGTGCGCACGAATTTCTTTAGGAACTGGCAGTTTTTCACTTTCATCGCCAACTTCTTCGTCCTGAAATTCATTACTGATAATGTCAGTACACAGGTTTACACAGTCGTCGCATATATAGACAGATGGCCCTGCAATGAGCTTTTTAACTTCATCTTGGCTTTTGCCACAGAAGGAGCAATATAGAAGCTTATCTTTACTTTTTTTGCCTTCAGCCATTATTTACCCCGTTTACTTCAAAACTTATTTTATTCTGGACGCTTATCAAGCACTGCGTCGATTAAGCCGTAGTTAACTGCCGTTGCACCGTCCATAAAGTTATCGCGGTCGGTGTCTTTAGCAATTGTTTTAATATTCTGGCCAGTATGCAAAGCTAACAATTTATTCAGTTTATCGCGGATACCTAAAATTTCACGGGTGTGAATTTCAATATCAGATGCTTGACCTTGAAAACCGCCCAAAGGCTGGTGAATCATCATGCGCGAATTAGGTAGGCAATAACGCTTGCCTTTTGTACCACCTGCCAACAGAAAAGCACCCATACTAGCCGCTTGGCCAATACACATGGTGGAAATATCAGGTTTAATAAACTGCATGGTGTCGTAAATAGCCATGCCAGCAGTCACTGACCCACCGGGCGAATTAATGTAAAGGTGAATATCTTTGTCTGGATTTTCAGATTCTAAAAATAGCATCTGTGCCACAATCAGGTTAGCCGAGTAATCTTCAACTGGGCCTACCAAGAAAATAACACGTTCTTTTAATAAACGTGAGTAGATATCATAGGCGCGTTCACCACGGGCAGATTGCTCTACTACCATAGGTACTAGGCCGCCAGCGTTTTTAATATCCAAATTGTTAAACATAGTGTATCCCCAATATACATAATGCCGACTAAACTAACCGAGGTTGAAGATAAATTCCACCAAGATTTAGTCTTAGCGTAAAAAAAAGATCCGGTGTTTACACACCGGATCAGTTTTAAAGCTCTATTTTCTTACAACTTTTACTGCTGAGCAGGCATGGCTAGCTCTTTAAAAGTTTTGTTAACATCAGTCACTTGGGCTTCTGCTAACAACTTATCAACCACCTGTTGCTCTAACGCAGCGCCTTCAACTTGGCGAAGCATATCAGGGTTGGTTTTGTAGTAATCCACTACTTTTTGTGGCTCTTGGTAGGACTGCGCCATTTCATTTAATAGTGCATCAACGACAGCTTGGTCAGCTTTAATTTCGTTAACTTTAATCACTTCACCAACCAACAAACCTAGCACTACATTGTTTTTAGCTTGGTCTTGGAAAAGCTCACCTGGCATTTGGCTAATATCAAAATTTTCACCTAGGTTGTACTGCTGCGCTGCTTGACGACGTAGGTTGTCGACTTCGCTAGCAATCAGTGCGCTAGGTACTTCAATCGGGTTAGCTTTCATTAGTGCTTCAAATACTGCTTGCTTAGTCACATTGCGAACCGCTTGCTTTAACTGAGCTGTCATATTTTTACGTACTTCAGCACGGAAAGCTTCTTCGCCGCCTTCTTTAACGCCAAACTGACTGAACAGCTCATCGTTTAATTCAGGTAATTGCTGTGCTTTAACCGCATTGACTGTGCACTTAAAAGTAGCAGCTTTGCCTGCTAAGTTAGCCGCTTGGTAATCTTCAGGGAAGCTTACTTCAACGTCTTTGGCTTCGCCTGCTTTAGTGCCAACTAGTTGGTCTTCAAAGCCAGGAATGAAAGAGCTTGAACCTAGTACTAGGTCATAACCTGCACCTTTGCCGCCATCAAATGCTTCACCGTCAATAAAGCCTTCAAAGTCAATATTAACTTGGTCGCCTTTTTCAGCTGCTTTATCGGCATCAGCCCATTCTGAACGCTGCTTACGCAAATCAGCAATCAGCTCTTCTAAGTCTGCATCGTTAATTTCTGCAACTGGGCGCTCAACCGTTTCGCTTGCTAAGCTTTTTAATTCGATTTCTGGATAAACTTCAAAAGTAGCAGTGAACTCAAATGGCTTACCTTCTGCATTGTTAGCACCTGGCTCGATTTCTGGTGTGCCTGCTGGGTTAAGTTTTTCTTGAGTAATCGCTTCTATAAAATGATTGCGCATTAGTTCCGACAAAACATCTTGACGTACGCCTTCACCAAAACGACGTTTAACAACGCTCATTGGCACTTTACCAGGACGGTAGCCGTCGACCTTGGCTTTACGTGCAGTGTCTTTTAGGCGTGCTTCAACAGCGGTATCCACTTTCTCTGCTGGTACTTGAATAGTTACTCGACGCTCTAGCGTGGAAGTCGTTTCTACGGAAACTTGCATGGACAATCCTCGTTAAACACTTTCTGTGTTTTATTTAAGTGGTTTTATCTAAGTGAAAATTAGCAAAGGGGGGATTTTAAGAGTTACTAGCGTTTGCAGCAACCCCTAAAACAAAAAAGGCACCCTTTACGGATGCCTTTTTTTAAAATCTGGGGTGAACGATGGGGCTCGAACCCACGACCGCCGGAGTCACAATCCGGAGCTCTACCAACTGAGCTACGCTCACCATATAAAAATCACTACAGAGCGCATTGGCGCGCCCAGCAGGAATCGAACCTGCAACCTACGCCTTAGAAGGGCGTTGCTCTATCCGATTGAGCTATAGGCGCATTAGGTGATTATGCCTGCATTGATTATTTGAAATAATTGGTCGGGATAGAGGGATTCGAACCCCCGACATCCTGCTCCCAAAGCAGGCGCGCTACCAGACTGCGCTATATCCCGATTATTTCTTCTTACCTGCACTGGCTGGGTCACTTGCTGTTTGCTTCAAGTCCCTGTCAATGTGGAGCGTATTATAGGTGAATATTTCCTTACGTCAAGCCTTTTTTTAATCTTTTTCAAACTATTTGTTAAATTCACTCAAATTCTTTTTTTAACAAACGGAAAGCTGGCATTCCTCTTAGCCCCTACTCATGCAATAATAGCGCATCTCTCGCTGTTATGGAATAAAGATTACACATGAGCGCCCAATTAATAGATGGCAAGCAAATTGCCTTAAACCTTCGTGAAGCCGTTGCTAAGAAAATTAACCTACATTTAGCAACCGGACAACGCAATCCAGCTTTAGCAGTTATTTTAGTTGGTGCTGACCCAGCATCTGAAGTTTATGTACGCAACAAACACCTTGCTTGTGAAAAAGCAGGTATTACTTCGCACTCTTATAGCTTAGCAATCAACACCAGCCAAGCCGAACTAGAAGCTTTAATTGATAAGCTAAATACTGACACCAATATAGACGGCATTTTGTTGCAGCTGCCTTTACCTAAGCATTTAGATGCCAATCCTTTGCTAGAACGCATTCGCCCTGAAAAAGACGTTGATGGCTTTCACCCTTATAACTTGGGTCGTTTAGCCCAGCGCCAGCCTTTGTTACGCCCTTGCACACCTAAAGGTATCATGACACTGTTGCAAGGCTTGAAGCTAGACCTTAAAGGCTTAAAAGCCACCATTGTTGGTGCTTCCAATATTGTAGGTCGCCCTATGGCTTTAGAGCTATTGCTAGCTGGCTGCACCATTACGGTGACGCACCGCTTCACTAAAGATTTAGCCGCTGAAATTCAGCAGGCTGACATAGTTGTGGTAGGCGTGGGTATTCCAGGTTTAATTAAAGGCGAATGGATAAAGCCCGGCGCTATCGTGATTGATGTGGGCATTAATCGCATCGAAGACGGTTCTTTAGTGGGCGACGTAGAGTTTACACCAGCTAGTGAACGTGCTGCTTGGATAACACCCGTACCTGGTGGTGTTGGCCCCATGACGGTAGCAACTTTGCTAGAAAATACCTTGCAAGCTTATGAGTATGCGCTGGGTGTTAATAATGTTGAGAGTACATAATGACTGAAGCAACCGCTAAACGAATTTTGCTAGTTGATGATAGTCGCGTAGCACGCCTTACTTTGCAGTATTTAATTAAATTAACCGATGACCAAGCCGAAATAACCCAAGCTGCTGATGGTGCTGAAGCCTTGGCAATTTTTCAGCCTCAAGCTTTTGATTTAGCTTTACTTGATTTTAATATGCCAGGTATTGACGGTTTAGAATTAGCACGTTTAATTCGTGAGCAAGACGCAGCTATCCATCTAGTGCTAGTCACTGCCAATATTCAAGATGCAATAGTGGCACGCGCAAAAGTGATGGGCGTAGACTTTTTGGGTAAACCAGTCGATGCTGAACAGCTTGCTAGCTTGTTAAAGAGGTAGATAATGGCTAATCCCCTTAATCAAGATCAGCAAGAAACCATTGTTGAATTAATGAATATCGGTGTTGGGCGTGCCGCTGCTGCCTTGTCTAAACTAGTGCAAGATGAAGTTTTATTGTCGGTACCCAAGGTAGACTTTGTTGACATTCAAACTGCCGAATCGCGCTTTGCTGAAATTCTACCCGTTGCTTTAGCCGGCGTTACGCAGGCGTTTAGTGGCTTTATTAGCGGTAAAGCAGCACTTATTTTCCCAGAAGAACGCAGCCTAGAATTAGTACGCATCGTTGTAGGCCATGAACTAACTGCCAGTGAAATTTCTGAACTAGAGCAAGATACCCTTGCTGAATTAGGTAATATTTTATTGAATTCTTGCTTGGCAACGCTGGCAAATATTTTACACCGTGAAATTCATACTTCGCTACCTGAAGCCTACAGCGGCAATTGTCACAACATGCTAAAGCTGCTGTGCGAACAAGAAGACTCGATGATTATGCTGGTACAAGTTGATTTTTCTTTACTTCAGCGTGAACTACAAGGCTACTTGGCTTTTATTATTGATTTACAAACTGCTAGCGGCTTTCATGATGCTTTAAATGAATACTTAGAAAAGTTACTTTAATATGCCACAGCAGAAAGACCTTGAAAGCTTAATTAATTTACTCGAAACTGGGTTGGTGGTAGTCAATGCTCAGCGCCAAATTTTGCTTTGGAATCCGTGGATTGCACGCACAACTGGTATCGTTGAAAGTTTAGCTTTAGATCATTTGCTAGATGACATTTTTAACAAGCCTATCGACCCTGCGCTAATTAGTGCACTTGAACAAGCCAGTGAACTTAATTTGTCACGCCGCTTGTCTCACCAGCTGCACCCTGCGCTTTTGCCTATTTTTCAAAAGGCGAATGGGCAACCTTTATACCATTCTATTTTAGTACAACCTGTTACTTATAAACAGCAAGCCGCTTGTTTACTGCAAATTTCTGATGTAAGCAGTACAGTAAGGCGTGAACAGCACTTACGCACCGCTGTAGAACAAGTGCGCCACCTTGCGCACCACGATACTTTAACAGGCTTAGCCAATCGCACTTTACACGCCATTAATTTACAAAAAACCTGTGATTCGGCTACCAAAAGCCAGCAACCTTTTGCGCTATTATTTATTGACTTAGACGGCTTTAAGTCTATCAATGACCGCTTTGGTCATGATGCAGGCGATTACCTACTTCAGGTTACTGCACAACGGCTACAAAAAGCTTTGGTTGATTTTGGCAGTAGAGCCGAGCTAGTAGCCCGCTTAGGTGGCGATGAAATGGTCGCCTTACTACCTAAAATAACCAACACCGATGAAACACTTGTATTTGCCAACCATCTCTGCAAACTATTAGAAGAACCTGTGGAATGGCAGCATCAACAAATGCAAGTAGGCGCAAGTATAGGTATTTCACTATGGCCTTATCAGGGCCTAACGCCTGCTGCACTTATGACCAGCGCCGACAATGCCATGTACTTAGCCAAAACACGGGGCAAAGGCAAAGCAATGTTAGCTTTAAATACGCCTTAAAAATTATTTAATTGCCTAACGCCCTTGGGCAGAATTCTTAGGTAGAATGCTTAGAATTTAAAGCGTTAAGTTTAAAATCTCTCTATCCTTTTAAAGGTGACTCCATGTTTGAACAAGTAGAACTTTTGCCCGCTGACGCGATTCTTGGCCTAATTGAAGCGTTTAACCAAGACACCAACCCTTCTAAAATTGATTTAGGCGTTGGTGTGTACCGAGATGCATTAGGCAACACGCCTATCTTACAATCGGTTCGTGAAGCAGAAGCCTTGTTATTAACGCGTGAAACCACTAAAAAATACATTGGCTCACATGGCGACCCTTTATTTGCTAAACACCTGCTGCCTTTAGTGTTTGGTGAAAACTCAAAAATCTTAGCTGAAAATCGCGCTTCTTTAACTCAAGCACCGGGCGGCACGGGCGCTTTGCGTTTAGCAGCCGACTTTTTAAAGCGTAATGCGCCTGAAAAAACCGTGTGGATTTCTAATCCTACTTGGCCCAACCACTATGCAATTTTTGATTCAGTGGGCATTAAGCACGCCAACTACGCTTATGTAGACAGCGAAACCAATCGCCTAGACTTCCCAGCCATGCTTGCTGATTTAAAGCAAATTCCACAAGGTGATGTGGTTTTACTCCACGCTTGCTGCCACAACCCCACAGGGTTTGATCTTTCAATTGAACAGTGGCAAGAAGTATTGGCAGTTTTACAAGAACGCGAACTACTGCCATTAATCGACTTTGCTTACCAAGGCTTTGGTGAAGGCTTAGATAAAGACGCAGCAGCGGTACGCTTATTGTCTGAACAACTGCCTGAAGTGATGATTACGGCTTCTTGCTCGAAAAACTTTGGCCTGTACCGTGAACGCATTGGTGCTTTTATTGGTGTGGCTAAAAATGCTACCGATATGGAAAAGCTACGCAGCCAAATGGCACTAGCGGCACGTGCTAACTATTCCAACCCACCTGCCCACGGCAGCGCAATTGTTGCAACGGTACTGGGTAATGCTGACTTAAACAGCCTATGGCGCAGCGAAGTTGATGCAATGCGTAACCGTATTAATTTATTGCGCCAGCAATTTGTAGCCGCTTTAGCGCCCTACGGCTTGGCTGAAAAATTTGCTTGCGTGGCTGAACAGCGCGGCATGTTCTCTTATTCTGGCTTAAAGCCTAATGAAGTCGACCAGCTACAAAAAGAGTTTGGTATTTATATGGTTAGAACAGGCCGTATGAACATTGCGGGTTATAACGAGCAAAACCTTCCCTACTTGTGCGAGGCCATTGCAACGGTTTGTGGTAAAAAATAAAATCAAAACTACCAAAGTTAGAATTCTTTATGCCGGTGGCACCATCGGCATGTTGCCAGGTAAAAATGGACTTAAACCTGGCAGTAACTTTGCTGATCGCCTAGTACCGCTGCTTAATAAAACTTGGCTTACATCACTAAATTGTGAGCTAAGTTTTTGTGAACTGAATCCACTGCTAGATTCTTCAGCCATGAATGCTAGCCATTGGTTTAGCTTGGCAGCGCAATTATTAGATGAAGAAACTGACTATGATAAGTTTGTATTGTTGCAAGGCACGGATACCCTCGCTTGGACAGCTGCTGCACTGCACTGTTTGTTAAATAACAGCTTATTAAATAACAATGCGTTAAATAATTTTTCGCGCCCTTTAATTTTAACAGCCTCGCAGCTGCCATTAGGCGAACCTAATAGCGATGCGTTAAACAATATTCAGTTGGCAATACAAGAAGTAGTTGCACTTAACACTGGCTGCTTTATTGCTTTTAACGGCCAGTTATTACCTGCCCAAGCCACGCGCAAGTTTCATACCCAAGCTTTTAATGCCTTTACCGCCATCAGCCAACCGACTGCTGTTAAGCAAAAGTTTTGGCCTGCTGCTGGGCAATTAAGCCCTGCAAAACTGCGCCAGCTGGCGGTTAATTTCCAACCTAACATTCTACGCTTGCCGTTAATTCCTAGCTTAAACGATGCTTGGCTAAGCCAGCAGTTAGAGGGTTTAGATGGCATTATTTTAGAAGGACTAGGCAGCGGTAATGCACCCCCTTTACCTTTAACCCTAAAACGCTTAGCTAAGTTACGCCAAACAAAAAATTTACCCGTTGGTCTAGTTAGTCAATGTTGGCAAGGTGGCGTTAACCAAACCTATGCAGCTGCTGCAGCTTTACAAGAAGCTGGCATAGTGGCGCTAGGAGAAATGACCCCCGAATATGCTGAAGCGCGCTTAGTTTGCCTATTAGCCTTACAGCACCTGCATAAAATTTCTGCTGCTGATGTTTTTTATTATTGGCTAGATTGCTAAAACCTTACTAGGCTTTATATGATCTGAGTCATATAACAACATAACTTATCTATGATCTAGTTCAAACTTAGCGATAGATAACATATTTAAGGCATAGCCTACTATTTTAAGTGACCTACAATAACGCAAGTTAAAAAGTTTAAGCAGCAAAAAAGGTAGGAGAAGGCAAATGAATAAACTTGGCGAGCGTATAAAAAAATTAAGGCGCTTACAGCACCTAACTCAGCAACAGTTAGCAAAAATTCTTAGCATTGACCAAGGCGCAGTATCGCGCTGGGAAAAGGGCCACATCAGCCCTTCGGCTCGTTACTGTCAAAAGCTTGAAAAAATATTCGAAGCTTCTTTAATAGAAATGAATCAACCGCTGCTAGCAAGCGTTAACCGTGATTTACACTTTTCGCTTTTATTGGATACCAATTTAGTTGTTTTAGCAGCCTCAGAAATAACCATGGCAGTGAATGGTTGCCGTAGCAATACCGAGTTAATAGGGCATTGTTATACACCGCTCTTAGATAAGAGCTGGCAAAAGCTTTACTTGTGGCTAAAAGAATTAGGGGCTTTTAATGAAGGCGTTGATTGGGCACGTATTACCATGCCAACACCCACCCTTAATTCAGGTTACCGTTGGATGGAATGTTTATGGATTCCTTTTCGACTAGACAGTGGTGAACTGGCTTACCGCATTTCTTGCCGCTTGTTAGATAGCGTGCCTAGCGAAAGCCTAGGACGCGCTACCTTAGAAGTGAATAG
>CAYJCB010000004.1:36091-40314 GCA_964368615.1 uncultured Halomonadaceae bacterium
ATTAATGCTCACGGGTTGAGTGAAATTCAATTGCTGGGTAGCGTTCTTGATTCAGCTGTAAGTTAACCCGTGTTGGCGCTAGGTAGGTCAGTAAACCAGCGCCATCGACACTTAGGTTTTCTTCCGCCTTTAAGCGAAATTCAGCCAGCTTCTTGGCATCTTTGCTTTCAACCCAACGCGCAGTTTGTACGCTAACGGGTTCGTACATACAATCCACCTTATACTCGTCTTGCAGGCGGTACATGACCACTTCAAACTGCAACTGCCCCACTGCACCAAGAATTAGGTCGTTATTTTTAAACGGCATAAATAACTGCACAGCACCTTCTTCTGATAACTGCTGCAAGCCTTTTTGTAGCTGCTTCATTTTTAACGGGTCTTTAGGGCGCACACGCTGAAATAATTCAGGCGCAAAGTGTGGAATACCCACAAACTTTAGGTTTTCGCCTTCGGTAAAAGTGTCGCCAATTTGAATCGTGCCGTGGTTGTGTAAACCAATAATATCACCCGACCAAGCTTCTTCTAAAAGCTCTCTATCACCCGCCATAAAATTAACCGCATCGGCTATGCGAACATCTTTACCCGTTCGGCAATGGCGCATTTTTAAACCACGGGTGTATTGGCCTGAACAAACGCGCATAAAAGCAATACGGTCGCGGTGTTTAGGGTCCATATTGGCTTGAATTTTAAACACAAAGCCGCTGAACTTTTCTTCTGTTGCAGCCACTTCACGGGTTTCAGTGGCGCGGGCGCGGGGTGCTGGTGCCCACTTCACAAAATCAGCCAACATCTGCTGCACACCAAAGTTAGCCAATGCTGTACCAAAATAAACGGGCGTTAGCTGACCGGCTAAATAGGCTTCTTCGTCCCAAGCATGGGTTGCGCCTCTAACCAGTTCTAGCTCTTCTACCATTGCATCGTATTCGTCATCTAAAAACGCACGCGCTTCTGGCGAATCTAAGCCTTGAATCGTTTTAAAATCATGCAGCGTATGACCTTGACCTGTTTCAAAGACTAAAATCTCATCGGTATACAGGTTATAAATACCCTTAAACCACTTACCTGAGCCAATCGGCCAATAAATAGGCGCGGCTTTAATTTTTAGAACGGCTTCAATTTCATCTAATAATTCAATCGGGTCACGAATGTCGCGGTCGAGCTTATTCACAAAAGAAAAAATCGGCGTAGCACGTAAACGGCACACGTCCATTAACTTAATGGTACGGTCTTCAACGCCTTTAGCGCCGTCAACCACCATTAAAGCCGAGTCAACAGCAGTTAGGGTACGGTAGGTATCTTCCGAGAAATCTTCGTGACCAGGGGTGTCTAAAAGGTTTACCGTGCGGCCATTAAAAGGAAACTGCATCACCGACGAAGTAATCGAAATACCCCGCTCTTGCTCCATCGTCATCCAGTCGGAAGTAGCGTGTTTATCGGCTTTTTTGCCTTTAACGATACCCGCTGTTTGAATCAGCTTGCCCAGCAATATAAGCTTTTCAGTAATGGTGGTCTTACCCGCATCAGGGTGAGAAATAATCGCAAAAGTCCGGCGACTATTGATTTCAGTCAGTAAATTCTGGTCAGTCATTAACAGTTTTTCCCCGTTAGGGTGGTAGCATTAGGCCGTTAGGGTAATCGCATTAGGCCGATAGGTTTGGGCGCTATTTTCGCTGATATTAAGTTTATTAACAATCAGCAGCGCCCAACAAGGCTTACCTTGACTGTTTTAAGCTTGTAATGCTTCGTTTAGCTGGTCTACAACTAGCGACCACTCACCATCTGAGCAAAGTAGCTCTTTTAGTAGCTGGCGTTGAGATTCAGTCCAAAACTCTGCATCTAAGATATGCACTTCAGGGGCTAAATGGTGCTCGCTAATAAAGCGTGCAATCGCTTCTTCTGAAGCATCTAAGCCCAGCTGTAAAAACAAGTTAGTCATACGTGCTGTTACGTTAGCCATAAGATTACTCCTTAGTTTTATTTTTACGACACCAGCAGCATAGCTGTAAAAGTAGTTAAGTTAAAGCCTAGTGCTTAACAAGACAGAGGCTAAAGTTAAGTTATAAGAAACAAAATACATATAACCATATAGCCAATCATTATTTTAGCCTAACGCAAAGCTGTGCGATTATTGCGCCATTATTTTAGGAGCAATGACTAACATGACCTCGCTGCGTATTTTTACACTTTTGGTATTCTCTTTGTTTTGGGTAGGAACAAGCCTACAAGCGGCAACCTATCAGCCCTTGTTGGAAGCTCAGCAGTTGCGTGCTGCTTTAGACGCTAACCCAGCGTTGCAGATTATAGATATTCGTAGCCCTGCCGATTACGCTGCTGGGCATATTCCTAATGCGATTTCTGCGCCTTATGGCAAGTGGCGTGGCCCTGCTAATAACCCAGGTCAGTTAGCAGACAAGGCGCATTTTGAACAACTCACGCGCCAGCTAGGTTTAACCGATCAGCAGCCAATAGTAGTTTATTCCAGTGGCGCGAATGAAACTGACTTTGGTGCTGCGGCAAGGGTTTATTGGACGCTTAAATACCTTGGCTTAACGGATTTAACTTTGTTAAATGGTGGTTTTGTACAATGGCAGCAAGCCTTGCAGCCAGTTGAAACAGCAGTTAATCAACCAACAGCCAGCCAATTTACTGTTACAACGAATGAACGACTAGCGATTGATAAAAATGAGCTATTAGCAAAAATTGTTAAGCAAGATAAAAACTATCAGCTATTAGATTCGCGCCCACCGGCTTTTTACCAAGGCAAGCAAAAAGCACCCATGGCAACCACGGGCGGTACGATTGCCACAGCGCAGAATGTTCCTTTTCCTCAATGGTTTACTGGCTATGACACGCGCATTCGTTCTACCCATGAAATTAAGCAGCTGGTTAGTGAACAAGGTTTAGACCAAGCAGCAGAAACCGTTTCCTTTTGTAATACTGGCCATTGGGCAGCTACCAACTGGTTTGTTTTATCTGAAGTAGCTGGTTTGCAAGATGTGCGTTTATACCCTGCTTCTTTGGCCGAGTGGACACAATCCAAAGTTGGTTTGCCGATGGAAAACACCCCCAGCCGTTGGGAACAAATTCAAACCAAGTTTTCTAAGTTGGTGAGCGAATAACATGAATAATCGTATTGCTTTAACTGTTGTTTTCGTAGTTTTTACGGCTTTTTTATTTTGGTTTGTTGCTATCCGCCAAAGTTTATTATTTATTGTCGGTATTGGTTTAGGTGCTGTGTTGGCAGGTGCGCGTTTTGGCTTTACCACTGGCTGGCGTAATTTAATTGAACAGCGCGATGCCAGCGGCGTATTTGCCCAGTTGCTTTTGTTAGCCATAGCCGCCGGTATTTCTTTACCTTTATTAGCACTTTTCCCAACCGAATTAAGTGCAGCGTTAGGGCCACCCAGCATTAGTTTATTAATTGGTGCGCTGGTATTTGGTGGTGCTATGCAAATTGCCGATGGTTGTGGTTCAGGTACTTTGTATAAAGCTGGTTTGGGTATTCCTTTAAATATGGCGATTTTGCCAGTCTTTGCGCTGGGCAGCTTTTTAGGTTCGGTTCATTTAAGCTGGTGGTTAGATTTAGGCAACATTAAACCCGTTGGCTTGGTACATGAAGTAGGTTTAAGCGGCGCGTTAGCATTAACTTATTTAGGTTTAATTGTACTGGGTGCTGCGGCTTGGTGGTGGTCCAGAACCAGCGGTGTAACGCGCAGCTGGTTTAATAAATCGTTAATGATTGGCGCAGTATTAATTGCTTTGCTAGCCGTGTTGAACTTTGTGATTGCTGGCCAACCTTGGGGCGTGGTGTATGGCTTTGGTTTATGGGCAGCAAAAATTGCTACCGCAGGTAATTTATTCGACCCAACAGCGAATGCTTTTTGGAGCCAGCCCGTTAACGCTACGGCGCTGCAGCAGTCAGTATTTTTAGACCTAACTTCAATTACTAACATTGGTATTTTAGCGGGTGCCTTGTGGATTTTCTCGCGCAACAAAACTGGCGAAGCTAAAAAACTGAATACGCAGCAGTGGGTGGTGGGCATTATTGCAGGCTTCTTATTGGGTTATAGCTCGCGCTTGGCATTTGGCTGTAACGTAGGCGCAATGGTCAGCGGTATTTCTACGGGTAGCTTACACGGTTGGATTTGGGTAGTTATGGCGTTTGCAGGCTCGCTTATCGGTGTACGTGTGCGCCGTTTCTTTAACTATTAATACGACCTGTT
>CAYJCB010000004.1:40414-45259 GCA_964368615.1 uncultured Halomonadaceae bacterium
AATCACACCCCCTTGGCACATAAGCGGCTGGTGGGGTGTTTTTATATTAGTTCTCCCTTAATATACAAGCATCTATTTTTAGGGAGCTTTAGTTTGCGAACCACCCAATCAACACCCCCTTTACCCTTATCAACCCCAGGCCGTAATCTGCTGCGCTTAACTTTTGTACGCGGCATTACTTGGACAGGTTTTTTAGGCGGTATTATTTTTGGCTTGGAAGTGTTGGATTTCCAGTTAAATGTAATCGCTGTTTTTTCAGTGATTCTAGCTATGGCATTAATTAACCTGCTAACTTGGTGGCGATTAAGCTGGCCAGGGCCGGTAACGGATAAAGAATACCTGCTGCACCTGTTGGCCGATGTAGTGGGTTTAAGCCTGTTATTTTATTTTACAGGTGGCGCACATAACCCGTTTATTTCTTACTTTTTAGTACCGCTCACCATTTCTGCTGCCACCCTGCCGTGGCGTTCAACGTGGATTATTGCTGCCTATATTTTACTGGCTTATCCGCTGTTAATGATTTTTCATCAGCCCGTTCCGCAGCTAGTACACATGGCTGCAACCAGTGAATTAAATTTGCACCTGCTAGGTATGTGGGCGAATTTTGTACTCAGCACCAGTTTAATTGCCGTGTTTGTATTTAAAATGGCACAGTCGTTGCGCCAGCGTGATGCTGATTTATCGGATACGCGCGAACGTTCGCTGCGTGATGAACAAATTATGGCGGTGGCAACCCAAGCAGCAGGCACAGCGCATGAACTGGGCACACCGCTTTCCACTATGGCAGTCATGCTCAAAGAATTAAGCAATGATTACCCGCATGACCCACAGCTGGTGGCTGATTTAGCCCTGCTACGCCGCCAAGTGGATACCTGTAAAGTGACGCTGCAATCTTTAGTTAGCAATGCTGACCGCAGTAAATTACTAAACCCTGAATGCAAGCCGTTAAAAAACTTTCTGCAACAGGTGCTAGAACATTGGGAAGTGTTGCGGCCTGACGTGCGCTATTGTGTGGATTGGCCAAGTAACGACCAAAACGAGCCACGTATTAGTGACGATATAACCCTGCAACAGGCGTTGATTAACCTGCTCAACAACGCTGCCGATGCTAGCAGTGAACCTGTGACGATTATTATTCAGTGGAATACCCAAGAAGCGCAGATTGATATTCACGACCAAGGGCCGGGCATTCCTTTAGAAATCGCCGAGCGTTTAGGACAAACTTTTTTATCAACTAAAAGCAAAGGCTTAGGTTTAGGCTTGTTTTTAACCCATGCCACCATTAATCGCCTCGGTGGCACGGTGCATCTGTATAATCATAAGCATGGCGGTACGCTAACCGAAGTTAGAGTACCCGTAAAATCCGTATTACCTAGAGCAGAAAAATCAGAGGAAATAGTTAAATGAGCAGTGATGAACAACAGGACGAACTAGTCCGTATTTTAATTATTGATGACGATGAGATTTTTACGCATGTTTTGCAACGTGCCTTTGTTAAGCGTGGCTATGAAGTAGAAGTCGCAGCCGATGAAGCCCAAGCACTAGAAAAAACCCAAGCCTTTGAACCTGATTTAATCAGCTTAGATTTAAAGCTAGAAGGCAGCTCTGGCTTAAACCTGTTGCCACAACTGGTGGAGCGTTCGCCACAATCAAAAATAGTGGTATTAACGGGCTATTCCAGCATTACAACCGCTGTGGAAGCCATTAAGCTGGGCGCAATTAATTACCTTTGCAAACCTGCCGATGCCGATGAAATTTTAGCCGCCTTCCAAAAGCAAGACGGCAACCCTGATGCGCCCGTTGCCGAACAACCCATGTCGGTTAATCGGCTAACTTGGGAACACATTCAAAAAGTGCTGCACGAACACGATGGCAATATTTCGGCTACCGCACGCGCTTTAGGTATGCACCGCCGCACCTTGCAACGTAAATTACAAAAACGCCCTGTCAGACGCTAAGTAAAATCTTAAGCCTCATCTAAGTATTTTTTAGGATCAAACGCCCTAACCCAATCGGGCATATAAGCCGTTAAGCCACTGATAATCATGCCGTTAACAACCGCTTCTGGCGGCAAGGTTAGCGGCAAAAACAAAAAGTAATTTTGGGCTAAATGCGTAAATTGGTGGCCCGAGGTATAGAACCAAGTAATCACAATCACCACCAAGCCTGTGCTTAACACCGCTAAAATACTGCCAACACCTGCTGTTACCAATACAAAAATAAAATAATTAGGTGGCAACTTTAATTCCACAAAACGCCACACCCAATGGCTAACAAATACCGGCAACACACACACCAACAAAGCATTAATCGCAAACATATCCCAAGTGGCTTTGCCGCTAAAAGTAATACTCACCAAGGCAATACTGGTAGCAATTAACGCCATCGGCCAATAAAACATCAGCGTTAAAGTGGTGGCTAAAATCAGGTGTATCGACACTTGCGAACTAATACCGGCACGCATTTGCCATAAAAAAGCTACCAACACAATGCTGCCTAAAAAAAGGTGCTGTAGCCCCTTTTCTTTCAATAAAATACGCCAAGGCACCTGCCACAAAGCCAGCACTAAAAATAACGTATAAATAACCCAAGCTACCCAACCCAAAGCTTCTGGGTGAATACTGGCAGAAAAACTCATTGTTTATTCCCCTTCATTAAACAGAAACAAAACATACATTAACAATTCATCATAGAACAACACTAGAAACCTAGCCGCTACTTAAGCATAATTGCACACTTAAACATTATAATAAACTTCAGTTTTAACTTAGCAAAACCTGCCAACTGTTGCTCTATAAAAATAAAAAGCCTGCGTATTAATTTTGCTTAAAAACCTAATTCCTAACTATTTACCAATTTTTGGAGACTTATTTTTCATGCAGCTTTTGCTTAGACAACTCACAATTAACATGCGTTTATGGCTTATTTTAACACTGGCATTAATCGCTCTTGCCCTAGTTAGCTTTCTTGCCATACAGCAAGAGCGTTCAGCCATTACACAACAAAAGAATTTACAACTTAGCCAACTATTAGAGTTAGGCCATAATACGCTAGATCACTACTATCAGCGTAGCTTAACAGGCGAGTTAACCAAAGCTGAAGCACAGAAAAGGGCTTTTGCAGTCATTAGAAACTTTCGTTTTTCTACCGGCCAAGATAAAGACTATTTTTCTATATTTGATAAGCAAGGGGTAGCTGTTATGCACCCCGACAATTCATTAGAAGGCACTAACATGCTTGCAGTTAAAGATATAGATGGCTTTGCTTTTATTAAAGATATCTTGGCTAAATCTGCACAAACTAACCAAGGTCAGTCTAATTATTCTTGGGATAAACCTGGTCATTCTAACCCTGTTGCTAAGCTAGCCCGCTTCCAAAACTTTCAACCTTGGAACCTAGTTCTGGTGAACGGTGTTTATTTAGACACAGTTAAAGCCCTTATGTGGGAACATGCCATCAAGCTTGTAATAAGCTCTATTATTGCTGGCGTTGTTATGGCTGGCTTAATTTTGTTGGTTATTGGCTCTATTAAACAACCACTACGCAATATGCTATTAAGAATGCGTGATATTGCCGATGGTGATGGCGATTTAACCCACCGTTTACCGTTAGATGGTAAAGACGAATTAACACAGATTAACCAAGCATTTAATAGTTTTATTGGTAAAATCCAAGTATTAGTACAAGAAACCCACCAATCTTCACTGTCAGTTTCTGCTGCTGCTGAAGAACTTTCTGCTGTCACCCAACAAAGCGCTAACACCATTCATCAGCAAAGCCAAGAAACCGATCAAGTGGCAACAGCCATGAATGAAATGACTGCAACGGTACAAGAAGTAGCCACTAACGCCACTCAAGCTGCCGAAGCTGCGCGTAATGCAACCGAGCAAGCAGCAAAAGGTGAAGAACGCCTTAGCGCAACGCTAAAAACACTTGCCGATTTAGACACAAGCATTCAAGCAACCGCTGTTACGTTGGATCGCTTAAAAGAAGGCACTGAAAATATTGGTATGGTGATGGAAGTGATTAGCTCTGTTGCTGAACAAACTAACTTGCTGGCTTTAAACGCCGCCATTGAAGCAGCACGCGCCGGTGAACACGGTCGTGGCTTTGCTGTTGTTGCTGATGAAGTGCGTGGTTTAGCGGCGCGTACACAACAAAGCACCACCGAAATTCACACCACCATTGAACGCCTAGTGAAAGAAGCCGACGAATCTTACAAAGCCATGTCTGAAAGCCGTAAAAAGGCCGCTGAAACGGTTAGCCATGCCCAAGAAACAGCGGGTGCGCTTGAACTAGTTAGCAATGCCATTCAATTAATTACCGATATGAATATTCAAATTGCCAGCGCAGCAGAACAGCAAGCTGCGGTTGCTGATGAAATTAACCGCAATATTGTCAATATCAATGACCTTTCTAGCCAAACAAGGGAAGGTGCAGAACACACCACCCAAGCAAGCAATGACTTGGCTCACTTGGCAGAAAACTTAAATAGCCAAGTTAGCCAGTTTAGAACCTAGTTTTTAAAATCCAGTTTTTAAAATCCAGTTTTTAAATATAAGCTTCAAAAAAAGCTGGGCCTTACGGCTCAGCTCATTACTTTATTACGCCCTGTATGCTTGGCTAAATAAAGTTTTTGGTCAGCTATAGACAATAGCTGATCGACCGTTAAACCAGCTTGCACCGCTACAACGCCAACACTTACCGTTTGCTTTAAATCGGCTTCAAAGCAATAGTCTTCTAATGCTGCACGAATTTTTTCTACAAGAATACAGGCTTGCTGTTGGTTAGTTTCAGGACAGATTAATAAAAACTCCTCACCGCCCCAACGACCAAATACATCGC
>CAYJCB010000005.1:0-18587 GCA_964368615.1 uncultured Halomonadaceae bacterium
TAGCCACGGCTTTAGCTGCTTGTTTGCTGGCATCGCAGTTAAGTTGCTGGTGAATGGCATAAAAAGCTTGGGTTTGTTCGGCGGCAACGGCTGGGTTGGTTAGCAGTTCATGTAAATCTTCAGTTAACTGTTCTACGTTAGCTTTATCTTGAATGCGTTCGTGTACCAAGGTTTTATTGGCGAGTAAATTAGGCAGGCTTACCCATTTAGATTTCAGCATTATTTTCGACATCAACCAAGTAAAAGGGGCCAGTTTATAGCTAACCACCATGGGTGTTTTACAAAATAACGCTTCTAAAGCAACAGTGCCAGATGCGACTAAACACACGTCAGCTGCTTGTAATACTAAATCTGCTTTGCCTTGAATCAGCTGTAAATCTGCCACTGGGTTTTCGGCTAGCAAGGCTTCTATTTCTGCATAGCGTTTAGGCGAAGCCGCAGGTAATAGAAAAATAGCCTGTGGGTGCAGCTTTTTTAACGCTTGGGCGGTTTGTAGAAACAAGGCACCTAGCCGCGCTATTTCACTGCCGCGTGAACCCGGTAATAAGCCAATAATGGGTGTTTGTTTTGAAGCTAAACCTAACGCTTCGCGTGCTGCGGGTTTGTTAGGCTGCATGGGTAGCTTGTCGGCAGTTGGGTGGCCTACAAAGGTTACTGGCATCTTGTGTTGCTGATAAAAATCAACTTCAAAGGGTAATAATGCCAGCATTAAATCTGCGCTTTTTTTAATGCCTTTAATGCGCCCTTGCCGCCATGCCCAAACCGATGGGCTAACGTAATGCACAGTTTTCATACCCTGTTGGCGCAGTTTTTTTTCTAAGCCTAGATTAAAATCAGGCGCATCAATGCCAATCATCACGTCAGCGCCCCAAGCTAATGCATCTTGGTAAAGGTGCTTTCTAACTTTTATTAGGGTGGGCAGCAGTTTAAGAATTTCTAGCAAGCCCATAACCGACAAGGTTTCTAACGGGTAAAGGGTGGTTAAACCTTGGGCTTGCATCAGCTCGCCACCCAAGCCGCGAAATTCGGCAGTTGGGTAGAGGGCTTTAAGTTCGCTGATTAAGCCTGCGCCTAAAATATCGCCGGAAATTTCTCCGGCAACTAGGTAGATTTTCAACGAGTAATACCGCGCTGAGAGTTTTTAATCGAATCAATAAACACTTGCACTTCAGGCAACACAGGATTGCCTTCAAGCAGCGCAAGGGCATCTTGTAGGTTTAAACCTTGGCGGAAAATTACCTTGTAAGCATTGCGTAAGGCTTGCATGGCTTCTTTTGAAAAACCACGGCGCTTTAAGCCTTCGTAGTTAATGCCGTGGGTTTCAGCTGGGTGGCCGCTGGCCATCACATAGGCAGGAATGTCTTTTAAGATAATCGAACCACCACCACACATGGCATGAGCGCCAACACGACTGAACTGATGCACGGCTGAAAGTCCACCCAAAATAGCAAAGTCGCCAAGGGTAACATGACCAGCCAGCGTAGCTTGGTTAGCTAAAATGCAGTTGCTGCCCACTAGGCAATCGTGAGCAACGTGTGAATAAGCCATAAATAAGTTACCGCTACCAATTTTAGTTAAGCCTAAATCTTGGGCAGTGCCACGGTGAATAGTCACGCTTTCGCGGACTACGTTGTCGTCACCCATTTCTAAACGGGTAGGTTCGCCCTTGTACTTTTTATCTTGGCAATCTTCACCAACGCTGGCAAATTGGAAGATGCGGTTACGTTCGCCTAAGACTGTTGGGCCTTTAATAACCACGTGTGGGCCAATAATTGTGCCAGCACCAATGGTTACATTGGGGCCAATGATGGAGTAGGGGCCTACTTCAACATCGTCTGCCAGTTGTGCTGACGGATCAATCAGCGCAGTAGAATGAATCAGGCTCAAACTTTTTTCTCCGCACAGGTAATTTCAGTTTCACAAACCAATTCACCATCAACGTGTGAGCGACACGCAAAGACCCAGATGCCACGTTTTTCACGCAACACTTTAGCTTCTAATGTTAAGCGATCACCCGGTACAACAGGGCGTTTAAAGCGCGTTTTTTCACAACCAACAAAATAATATAGGTGGCCGTCAGCTGGTAACTTGTTAACTGTTTTAAAACCTAAAATACCTGCCGCTTGCGCCATGGCTTCAATAATTAATACGCCTGGAAAAATCGGGTGTTCTGGAAAATGGCCTAAGAAGTAAGGTTCGTTAACAGTAATGTTTTTATAGGCGGTAATTGATTTACCCAGCTCAAAATCTAGCACGCGATCCACTAATAAAAAAGGATAGCGGTGGGGTAGGTATTTTTTTATTTCGTTAATATCCATAATCATGGATTTTTGCCTCAAGTGATTTATTTTATTCCGGTTCAGTAAGCTGGCGGAGCTGATTTTCAAGATTTTTAACTTTTTGATTAAGTTCTTCTAGTTGCCTAAAGCGTACAGCACTTTTACGCCAGCGAAGGCTAGGTAATAAGCCGGTACCTGAAGAGTAGGTGCCCGATTCAGTAATTGACCCTGTTACCATAGCCATGCCTGTGAACTGCACCTTGTCACACACTTGAATATGTCCAGCAATACCACTATGCCCACCCAATAAGCAATTAGCGCCTATTTCTGTGGAACCTGAAATACCTACAAAGGCTGCTAAAGCTGTGTGTTCACCTATTTTAACGTTGTGGGCAATGTGTACTAAATTGTCTATTTTAACATCTCGACAAATTAACGTGTTGCCTAAAGCGCCACGGTCAATGGTGCTATTAGCACCAATTTCAACCTTGTCTTCAATAATAACGCTGCCTAGCTGCGCTATTTTTATCCAATCACCGCCCGTTGGTGCAAAGCCAAAACCATCAGCGCCTAACACAGCGCCTGAATGAATAATGCAATCTTGCCCAACTTCTACTCGGCGGTAGAGGGTAACTCTTGGATAAATATGGGTATTTTTGCCAATAACACACTGTTTAGAAATCACTGAATTAGCTTCAATAACGACGCCTTCGGCAATTTTGCAGCCTGCTTCAATCACCACGCCTGGGCCGATATAGGCAGAAGGGTGAACTTGGGCATCGGCGGCTATAATGGCGCTAGGGTGTACTTCACCAGCAGTAGGTCGCTCATCGTCAAATAAATGGCTTAACTTGGCAAAACCCAAATAAGGGTTGGCAACTAATAGGCTGTTGCCTGCAAACTTATCGGCTTGGTTAGGTTTAAGTAATACTGCACCGGCTTGAGAGTCTTCAAGGTAGTTGGTGTATTTAGGGTTACTTAAAAAACTAACCTGCTGTTGCGTTGCTGTTTTAAGGCTAGCTAGGCCGGTAATTGGGTGGTTAGCATCACCTTTAACTTCAGCGTTTATATGGGCTGCCAATTCGGCCAATGTAAAAGTTTTCATGGCTAGTGTTATTTCACCTTATTAAGCTTTTTAGCAACAGCTTGCGTTAAATCAAACTGTGGGCGAGCAAAAGCAACCGCTTGCCTGTCTAAAAGTATGTCTATTTTATAGTCTTCAATCACTTCGTTAACGGCTTTTTCAAGGGTTGGGCGGTGGCGCTCAACAATTTCTTGGCGTATTTCTTGTTGCTGCTTTTGTAGTCTAGATACTACAAACTGGTATTCTTGGGCTTTTTGTTCAACCTGTTGACTCATTTTGCGGCGTGCTTCTTCGCTCATAACCGAGCCATCACGCTGTAAGCGTTCTTGTAAACTTTTTGCTTCTTCAGCCAATTGCCGCGCCCGGTTTTGTTCACCGCTTAGCTGCTGTTCGGCTTTTTTAAATTCTTCTTGAACCTTAGTAGATTCCATTAAAGCGCCTTGCCAATCTAACACAGCAACCCGCGCAGCTTTAAGTTCTGCTGCTGTTGAACCAAAGCTTAAGCTTAATAGAAGTACAAATAACCAAGTCGTTGTTAGGCGAGTTATAGTTAGGCGAGTTATCGTTAGATGAATAGATTTCACAGTTTTATCCTTTAAATTAGAAAGTTTGACCAAGTGAGAATTGGAAGAACTCAGTACGATCTTTAGGCCCATCATTCAGCGGTTGCGCAATACTAAACGCCAAAGGCCCAATCGCAGTTAGCCAAGTTAAGCTAACGCCAGCTGAATAACGTAATTCGTCAAGCTCTACGCCTTTAACGCAGTCGGTGTGCCCAGTAACGCAGTGCGTACTAAAAACACTACCGGCATCAATAAATAAACTGGTTTGCATAGAACGCTGATCTTCAATAAACGGCAGCGGGAAGATTAATTCAGCCGAACCTTCAATTAACACGTTACCGCCCAGTGCGTTAGTGGTTTCGCGCTTGTTGCCACCAACCCCCTCGGTTTGCGTGCTGCGTTGCCCTAAGCTGTTCGAGCGATAACCCCGCACAGAACTTAAACCACCAGCAAAGTAGTTTTCATAAAAAGGCAATTGGCTGTATTTACTACCAATGCCATCACCATAACCTAAATCAGTTTTAAACTTAAGTGACCAACTGTCAGTAAGCGTAAAGTATTTTTGGCCCCGATAGTTGGCTTTAAAAAACTCATAATCAGAACCTGGCGTAGCAATTTCTAAGCTAAAACTTTGGTAATTACCAGCGGTTGCCAAAATGCCACGGTTAAGTTTATTTCTTGTCCAACGGCCTGTTAACTTGTAGTTAAAAAACTCTAAACCGTGTAGCTCGTTAAAAGCACGAATATCATCTAATAAAATAAACTCAGAACCAGGCACTGTTTCAGCTTTTACGTGGGTGTTGTCAAAACCTAGCGACAGGCTTAAACGGCTGAAGCGTGAAATCGGGTAGCCATAAGTAACGTTGGCACCATAGGCATCTGTGGCATAGCTAGAAATACCATAGTCTTCGTTTTTAAAGTCGGTTTCACGGTAAAACAGGTTAAAACCTCTGGAAACACCGTCGATGGTGTAATAGGGGTTTAGGTAAGAAAAGTTATAACTGGTGCGATAATCACTGCGGTTAGCACCAAGGCTAACCACATTTCCCGTACCTAAAAAGTTGTTTTGCGACAAGGCCGCACCAAACACCACGCCGCTGGATTGTGAATAACCCACGCTGGCAGAAATCGACCCAGAAGGCTGTTCTTCCACCGTGTAATTCACATCAATTAAATCAGGGCTACCAGCAATCGGCTGGGTTTCAACGTTAACGCTGCTAAAAAAGCCAAGGCGTTCTAGCTGCTGTTTAGATTGCTGAATTAAATCGGTATTGGCTGAAGCGCCTTCAAGTTGAATCATTTCGCGGCGCAAGACTTCATCTTTAGTGCTGATATTGCCATTAAAATTAATGCGGCGCACATAGCTACGGCGGCCAGGGTCAACCAAGAAGGTTAGCTTGACTTCCTTTTGCTGATCGTCAACGTCAGGGCGGCCATTTACTTCGGCAAAGGTATAACCTTCAATGCCCAAACGGCTGCGTAGGCTTTCACTAGAAGCGGTCATGGCGCTGCGTGAAAACACATCACCAGCTTTAAGGCGTATCAAAGGCAGTAATTCTTCTTCTTCAAGAATCAGTTCACCAGCCAAGGCAACGCCGCTTACCTTGTACTGATCGCCTTCAAATACGTTCACCGTTACAAAAATATCTTGTTTATTGGGGCTGATTGAAACTTGGGTTGATTCAACGTTAAAGCGCAAATAGCCGTTGTCTAAATACCAAGAGCGCAGGCGCTCTAAATCGCCACCTAGTTTTTCACGGGAATATTGGTCAGCCGATGAAAACAATGTCCAGCCTTTTGTTTCATTCAGTTCAAAGTGTTTAAGCAGCTGTTTATTGGTGTAGTTAGTATTGCCGACGATATTAATCCGGCGTATTGCCGCTACGCTGCCTTCGGTAATGCTAATTTTAATTGCTACACGGTTACGCGGCAGGGTTTCAACTTCGCTGGTTATTTTAGCGTTGTAGCGCCCTTGTGCGTGGTACATTCGCTCTAATTCAAGCTTAATTTTGTCTAGGGTTGAACGCTGAAATATCTGCCCTTCTTCCAATCCCGCTTGCGATAAGCCTTTGGTTAGGTCTTCAGTGCTAACTTTTTTATTGCCTTCAATTTTTAGTGTTTGCAGCGTTGGGCGTTCTTTCACTTTAATAACTAGCTGATTAGCATCTTCATAAACCGCCACGTCATCAAACAAGCCCGTAGCAAACAGCTGTTTAGTGGCTTTGGTAATTTGTTCTAAAGCAACTGGGTCGTTGGTTTGCAACGGCAGCTCTGAAAACACTGTGCCGGGTGAAACACGCTGTAAACCTTCAATGCGTAGGTCTTCAATTTGAAAGGTGCGATTAGCCGCCTCTAAAGAAGGTGCAGACACGCTGACTAAGGCTAGTAATAAAACTAGGCAGGGGGTTAAAAAAATTGAAGTGCGAAATTTCACGCTGTTCAGTATCCGTTTTAGTGGCAGTTGCTATTAAAAGTGGCGGTTGCTATTAAATTAAAGGCTAAAGGCGTAGTAAATCAAAGTAAAAAGCAAATAGCATTAAACTACCCAACATCAGTATACCCACGCGTGTGGCTGCTTCTTGCACTGCTTCAGTCACTGGTTTGCGTCTAATGGCTTCAATGGCATAAAACAGCAAATGCCCACCATCTAACACGGGAATGGGCAATAAATTAAGAATGCCTAAACTAATACTGACATAGGCCAAAAAGCTTATATAGCTTTCCCAACCCGATTTAGCCGAATCGCTGGCGACTCGCGCAATGGTAATGGGGCCAGACAAGTTGGTGGGGCTAATTAAACCCGTGACCATTTTGCCTATAGAATTTAGGGTTAACCAGCTCATTTCAACAGTTTTTTGTGAAGCGCGTACTAAAGAATCGACTGGCCCAAAGCGTTGCTCTCTTAATAACTCGGCAGGCCAAGCTGGCATTTGCACACCCGCACCAATAAAGCCCACTTCACTGCCATCTTCTTGCACTCTAACACCCGGCGTTACAGGAAGTTGTAACCGCTGCTCATTGCGTTCAACCGACAGTAAAACCTGCTGGTTAGGGTTGGTTTGTAAGACTTCAACCAAAGCTGCCCAGCTATTAATAGCCTTGTTATTGGCTGCAACAATTTTATCACCGGCTTGTAACCCTGCTTGTTCCGCAGCACCAGCCGCTTGAATAGTGCCTAGTACGGGCGCTATTTCTGGTCGCCAAGGTCTAACCCCTAAACTACTAAAAGGGTCGGGCTGTTCTTGCCCTGCCAAAAAGTTGGTTAGCTTTACATTTAATTCGCGCTGATAGCTGTCTTGTTCGTTTTGCACGTTTAAAGTGATTTGCGTAGTTTCACCCATGCGCGATAACAAGCCTAACCCAACTTCTTGCCAGCTAGGTGTGCTGTTACCGTTGATGCTTAAAATTTCGTCGCCCTGCTTTAAACCAGCGACAGCAGCAGGTGAACCTTGTTCAACACTGCCCACCAAAGGTGCAGGAACTTGAGTGCCAATAATAAAAATAAACCAATAAGCAACAATGGCGAGCAAAAAGTTAGCAATCGGCCCTGCTGCAACTATCGCAAACCGCTGCCCAACACTTTTGCTGTTAAACGATTGGCTGGCTAATTCTGGCGGTACATTGCCTTCGCGTTCATCAAGCATTTTAACGTAGCCACCTAAAGGCAGCATAGCAATCACGTATTCAGTGCCTTGCTTGTCGTGCCAACGCAGCAGCGGTTTACCAAAACCGACTGAAAAGCGCAGCACTTTAACGCCACAACGCCTTGCCACCCAAAAGTGACCAAATTCGTGAAAGGTAATTAAAATGCCTAGAGTGATAATAAGCGAAAAAACAGTGTGTAGAAAATCCATAACAGGGCTTATATCCGCAAGAGGTTATTGAAGCGTTTGAATGATGTTGTGTGCCAGTTGATTGGCGCGTCGGTCTTCTGACAGTAAAAGTTCCAGATCGTTTGCTGCTTGAATCGGGCTAAGGTTAAGCACTTGTTGAATGACTTCAGGAATTTGTGTAAAGCCAATTTTTTGTTCAAGAAAGGCTGCAACAGCCACTTCATTGGCGGCATTTAAAATAGCTGGCGCAGTGCCACCGGCTTGAAACGCTTGGCGTGCCAGTTGTAAACAAGGAAAGGCTACTTCATCGGGCTGCTCAAAAGTAAGTGCTGCCGAAGTGATTAAATCCAGCGCATCAACCCCTGCTGCAATGCGTTTGGGCCAAGCTAAAGCATGGGCAATCGGGGTACGCATATCGGGGTTGCCTAGCTGCGCTAACACCGAACCATCGCGGTAGCTAACCATCGAATGAATAATACTTTGTGGGTGGACTACCACTTGAATTTGCTGGGGCTGTACATTAAATAACCAGCAGGCTTCAATTAATTCTAAGCCCTTATTCATTAAAGTAGCAGAATCTACCGAAATTTTACGCCCCATCGACCAATTAGGGTGGGCAACAGCTTGTTCTGGCGTAACGTTTTTTAAAGCCTCGGCTTGCCAGCCACGAAACGGCCCGCCTGAAGCGGTTAGCAATAGCTTTTCAATGCCTTGTGCTGCAAAGCTACGCTTAGCAAAGTCAGTCGGCAAGCACTGAAAAATAGCATTGTGTTCAGAATCAATCGGCAGCAGCGTTGCTTGGTGCTGTTCCACTGCGTCCATAAATAAAGCGCCCGACATTACCAAGGCTTCTTTATTGGCTAATAAAATACGTTTGCCAGCTTTAACTGCCGCCAGCGTGGGTACTAAACCTGCTGCACCGACAATGGCAGCCACCACCACATCAACTTCGGGCGTGCTGGCCAATAATTCTAACCCTGCTTCACCCGCAACCACCTGTGTTTTACAGCCTGCTGCGGTTAAAGCTTGTTGAAATTCAGCCGCTGCTACTTCAGGCACAGCCGCCAATTGAGGTTGAAATTGCTGGCAAATTTTTAACAGTTCAGCCAAGCGTTGATAACCCGATACCGCAAAAACTTGGTATTGGTCAGCGTTACGCGCCACCACATCTAGGGTAGATTGCCCGACTGAACCCGTTGCACCTAAAATCGCAATACGTATCACAATAAATCGCCTGCAAAGTTAAGTATTAATAACGCAAATAAGGGCACAGCAGACGTTAAACTGTCGATTCTATCCATAATGCCGCCATGCCCTGGTAATAACTGGCTGGAATCTTTCATGCCAGATTCGCGCTTAACCAAGCTTTCGGTTAAATCACCTAGCACTGAAACAGCAGTAATCACCAGCGTAATAATTAGCAGCAGTAAAAATTGGCTGAACGAAAAGCTTTGATAAAAACTGGCTACAACGCTTAACAAGCTAGTGCCAACTAAACCGCCAGCAACGCCTTCCCAAGATTTACCGGGGCTAACCGCAGGGGCAAGTTTGTGTTTCCCAAACGCCTTGCCTGAAAAATAAGCAAAAATATCGGCAACCCAAGCAATTAACAGCACATACAGCAGCCAAAATACGCCCTGTTCACGCAGCAGCACAAAACCTGCCCAAGCGGGAACTAAAATAAAAATACCCATCATTAAACGCCGTGAAGGGCAGCGCCATAAGTTGGCAGTTTTAGGGTAGGTGGTAACAAAAAATAGTGCTACAAGCCAGCCAGCTAAACCCAGCCACAAGGCTTGCTTTAGTAGCTCGGGCTTTTCAAACGCCCCCAACAGTATTAATAAAATAAAGGCAGGGAAAATAATTTGCCCAATTAACTTAAAGCCAGAAAGCCTTGCCCATTCCCAAGCACCTATGCCAATAACAGCGCCGGTGAAAATGGCAAACGGAATACCGCTTAGGCCAAATAAGCCCCAAAGAGCCAAAGGCGCTAAAAAAATAGCAGTAAGCAGTCTTTGTTTTAACATGGCAAGCAGTGTCCGTTTGGTTTAGCGATGAGTTGTTTCTTCACGTCCACCAAAACGTCGCTGGCGGCTAATAAAGATTTTAAGGGTGTCATAGAAGGCCTCTTGACGAAAGTCGGGCCAATAAGCATCAACAAATACTAACTCTGCATAGGCTAGCTGCCAAAGTAAAAAGTTACTAAGGCGTTGCTCGCCACTGGTGCGAATACACAAGTCTGGGTCTGGTAGCTGGTCAAAAGCTAGGTGCTGCTGAATGTCAGCTTCATTAATAGCCTTGGCATTTAAGCTACCTTCGGCAACTTGTAAAGCAAGCTTACGCACGGCTTGGGTAATGTCTTGCCTGCCGCCATAATTAGCAGCAATAACTAAGGTGGTTTTAGTGTTGTTAGCGGTTAATTCTTCGGCTTGCAGCATAAGTTGCTGTAGTTCAGTCGAAAAACCAGCACGGTTCCCAACCACTTTTAAGCGTACTTGGTGCTTGTGCAGGCGTTTTGTTTCGCGGCGCAACGCCCACTTAAATAATTCCATTAAGCCGCTAACTTCTTCAGCTGGTCGCGTCCAGTTTTCGCTGGAAAAAGCAAATAAGGTGATTACTTCGATGCCCTGCTGCAAAGCGACTTCTACAACTGCTCGAACGGAACCCACGCCTGCCTTATGCCCAGCAAGGCTAGGAAGTCTGCGCTGTTTCGCCCAGCGATTGTTGCCATCCATAATGATGGCAACATGCTTAGGTAAACCTTCTAATTGCGGTAGGTCATTCGTTGAAGACATTAGCCAAGCCTATTTTTTAATTAGATTTGCATCAAGTCTTCTTCTTTGGACGCTAGCGCCTTGTCGATTTCGACAATAAACTTATCCGTTACTTTCTGAACTTCATCTTGGGCGCGACGTTCTTCATCTTCGCTAATATCTTTATCTTTTAATAAGTTTTTAAGCTGGTTGTTAGCATCACGGCGAATGTTACGCACTGCTACACGGCCATTTTCAGCTTCCGTACGGGCTTGCTTGGTATAGCCTTTACGGGTTTCTTCGGTTAAAGCAGGCATAGGTACACGAATGTTAGAACCTGCTGAATTAGGATTAAGACCTAAATCAGATTTCATAATCGCTTTTTCTACCACAGGAACCATCGGCTTTTCCCAAGGCACAACAATTAGGGTGCGGTTATCTTCAACGTTAATGTTGGCAACCTGACTTAACGGCACTTCGTTGCCATAGTAGTCCACTCGCACTGAATCTAGAATGCTGGGGTGAGCACGGCCAGTACGAATTTTATTAAAAGCAGTGCGCAGTGATTCTAAACTTTTGTCCATGCGCTCTTGTGCGTCTTGTTTAATGGTATCAATCATGGTTTTTGCCTCTTACAAAAATAGCTAAGCTAAAAATAGTGTTTAACCCTTGTTGACTTTAACCCTTGTCGATTAGGGTGCCTTCGTGCACGCCAACAATAAGGTTAAGTAGAGCGCCTGATTTATTCATATTAAAAACTCGAACAGGCATGTTTTGGTCACGAACCAGACAAATAGCAGTTAAATCCATCACTTCAAGCTTTTGATCGAGTGCTTCGTCGTAGCTTAAACGCTCATACTTTACCGCATCTGGGTATTTAACTGGGTCTTTATTATAAACACCATCAACTTTTGTTGCTTTAATAACGACATCGGCATCTATTTCAATGCCACGCAAGCAAGCGGCTGAGTCGGTAGTAAAAAATGGATTGCCAGTACCGGCTGAAAAAATAACTACATCGCCAGAAGTCAGGTAGC
The DNA here is from genome assembly GCA_964368615.1 of uncultured Halomonadaceae bacterium. Classification (GTDB taxonomy): domain Bacteria; phylum Pseudomonadota; class Gammaproteobacteria; order Pseudomonadales; family Halomonadaceae; genus Marinospirillum. The sequence goes on from CAYJCB010000005.1 coordinate 11,550, forward strand.
GAATGGCTGTACGGCGGTCATAATGCTCGACAACACCACTCATAGGAATGGCTGAAACAACACGAGTACGAATATTGGTACGTTCTAGGGCATCACGCATGGCAAGCGCATTCATGACGGTAGCCAACATACCCATGTGGTCGCCGGTGACTCTTTCCATACCAGCAGCACTTAATTCAGCGCCACGAAATAAGTTGCCACCACCAATAACGATACCCACTTGAACACCTATGCCAACTAACTGCCCGATTTCTAGGGCCATGCGATCTAGCACCTTAGGATCGATACCAAACTCTTGATCTCCCATTAAAGCTTCGCCGCTTAACTTAAGAAGAATACGCTTGTATTTTGCGTTGCGATCGGGTGGTGTGGCCATGGCAAGTCTCCAAATAGGCAGAATATAGGGTTCTTTAATTGCACAAAAACGTGCAGGGAAAACCCAGCACGTTCTTGAGGAGCTTCTAAGCTAGTTGCCTAGCCCAAAATAGGTTTAAGTCGATTCTAGCGACCTGCAACCTGCGCTGCTACTTCAGCAGCAAAATCTTCTTCTTTCTTTTCGATGCCTTCGCCTACTTCAAAGCGAACATAGCTAACGACTTCAGCACCGGCTGCTTTAACATAAGCGCCTACTGTTAGCTCTGGGTTCTTGATGAAAGCTTGTTCAGTTAGGCTGTTTTCGGCTAAGAATTTTTTCAGACGACCGCCCACCATTTTTTCAGCAATTTCAGCAGGCTTACTAGCCATGTCTGGTTGTGCCAAAATAATGTCTTTCTCTTGTTGTAGCTCTTCTTCAGGCATATCGGAAGGCTTGCAAACGCGAGGGTTAACTGCAGCAACGTGCATAGCAACGTCTTTAGCAATGTCAGCATCGCCAGCTGTTAATACGCTTAGTACGCCAATACGGCCACCGTGAACGTATTCACCAATTACCGCGCCTTCAACAACAACAGCACGACGTACAGAAATGTTTTCGCCAACTTTTTGAACTAGAGCGCCACGAGCATCTTCAATTTCACCAGCAATTAGCTTGGCAATATCAGTTTCGCGGGTTTCTAATACCTTGTCAGCAACTAGGTTAACAAAACCTAGGAAGTTGCTATCCATGGCAACAAAGTCAGTTTCAGAGTTGATTTCTACCATAATGCCATAGCTGCCATCAGCAGCAACGCGCGTAGCAATCGCACCTTCAGCAGCAATACGGCCTGCTTTTTTGGCTGCTTTTAAGCCAGAGTTTTTGCGTAGGTCTTCAATCGCTTGTTCGATATCGCCCTTGCTTTCTTCGAGCGCTTTTTTGCACTCCATCATTGCCAAACCAGTACGGTCGCGAAGTTCTTTAACTTGCGCAGCAGTAATTTTTACCATGAGTCAATCCCCTTGATTAGAAGATGTTTAGAAAGCTATTGCTGTATAGCAATAACCAAAAAAAGAAAGCCTGCCTAAGATTTACTAGGCAGGCTAAGCTGAATTAATTACTCAGCGGAGTTTGCTGCAACTTCAATTAGCTCTTCGCCAATTTCTTCTTCACGCGCTTTGCTGCAAGCGGTAGCAATGGCACGTACGTAAAGCTGTACAGCACGAATCGCATCATCGTTACCAGGAATAATGAAGTCTACGCCATCTGGGTTAGAGTTGGTGTCAACTACGCCAATAACTGGAATACCTAGCTTGTTAGCTTCGTTAATGGCTAGACGTTCGTGGTCTACGTCAATAACAAATAGTGCATCAGGCAAGCCGCCCATGTTTTTGATACCGCCGATGGAACGCTCTAGCTTTTCCATTTCGCGCGTGTTCATTAACACTTCTTTTTTGGTTAGCTTGTCGAATGTACCGTCTTGTGACTGAGTTTCTAGTTCACGTAGACGACGAATTGACTGACGAATTGTTTTGTAGTTAGTCAACATACCACCTAACCAGCGGTGGTTAACGTAAGGCATGTTTACCTTGTCCGCTTCTTCACGAACAACTTTGCTTGCTGCACGCTTAGTACCAACAAAAAGAATCTTGTTTTTGCCGCTAGCTAGCTTCTCAACAAAGCTGATAGCTTCGTTTAGAGCAGGAACGGTTTTTTCTAAGTTAATGATGTGGATTTTGTTACGCGCGCCAAAAATGTACTTACCCATTTTTGGGTTCCAGTAGCGCGTTTGGTGACCAAAGTGGGCGCCGGCTTGTAGCAATTCTAGCATAGTTACTTGTGCCATTCTTTTAATACTCCAGTACTGCGGGTTAGGCCTCCATACACCCCAAACATCAACCCTAGCTAACAACAACTTTAGTTGCTATCAATTGCTAAAGGCACCCAGATGAATGTGTCGGTCTATGTGTGACGTTAATTTACACTTAAAATAAGTGCGATTTTTTTAAAGCTTTCATGTAAAACTTTTGTTTAAAACCAACCACCATTAACTCAGATTCGTGTGCCAGCTTGTTTGCCAACCGACGACCCTTGTCGTATCCTTTTATAGTTGATTTTGAGCGCGCACTTTATAGCATACTTCTGCGCTAACATAAAGCCTGAATTTATTTTGGGCTCACTTTTTTAAGCGAGTTTTTCAATGAATGTTCCAATTAAAACACCTGAAGAAATAGACAAGATGCGGGTTGCTGGCCGTTTAGCGGCAGAAGTTTTAGAAATGATAGAGCCTTTTGTTGTGCCAGGTGTTTCTACGGGTGAGCTAGACGATATTTGCCACAAGTACATAGTAGAAACACAGCAAGCCATTCCTGCGCCCCTGAATTACCACGGTTTTCCTAAGTCGATTTGCACTTCAATTAACCATGTTATTTGTCACGGTATTCCCGATGCCGCCAAGCTACTTAAAAAAGGCGATATTGTTAATATTGATATCACTGTCTTAAAAGATGGCTATCACGGCGATACCAGTAAAATGTTTTACGTGGGCGAACCTTCTATTTTGGCGAAGCGTTTAACTGAATTTGCTAAAGAGGCTTTATATGCCTCGATTGAATTAGTGAAGCCTGGCGCACGTATTTCTGAAATTGGTCAGCTGATTGAAGCGATGGCGAACAAAGAACGTTTTTCTATTGTACAAGAATATTGTGGGCATGGTATTGGTAGTGGTTTTCACGAAGACCCACAAATCCTGCATTACAACGGCTACACAGCGCGTACCGATTTAGTTCTAAAGCCGGGTATGTGTTTTACGATTGAACCCATGATTAACGCCGGTAAGCGCCACAGCCGCCAGTTAAACGATGGTTGGACAGTGGTGACCAAAGATAAAAGCTTAACCGCCCAGTGGGAACACACCTTATTAGTGACCGAAACGGGTGTTGAAGTTTTAACCCGCCGCAGCGAAGAAAGCTTCTAATTTCTAATATAGTGCTTAATATAAGATTAAGTCGATGAGTGTTAATTAGACGAGTGTTAATTAAATGACGGTTAATTATCAGTTTCAACCCAACTTAGCACTCTACGACTTTAAGCGCCTAGAGCAGCAGCTGCAACAAGCCAGCCTCGCCCAAATACCGCTGTTTAAACAAGCTTTAGGCTTAATTAATCAGCGTTTAGACCAAGCTTTTTACGATGGTGCGGATATTCGTGATTTGGTTTATGGCCGCGCTTGGGCGATGGATCAGCTGTTGTCTTTAATTTGGAAGCAGTTTTCTTGGCCTGAACAGGGCGTTGCTTTGCTGGCAGTGGGTGGTTACGGGCGGGGTGAACTGCACCCTAAATCTGACCTAGATTTACTGATTCTAACCCTTGATGAAACAGTAGACTGCCACCAAGCGGTTAGCGAATTTATTACCCTGCTGTGGGATATTAAGCTGGAAGTCGGGCATAGTTTTCGTTCGTTAGCCGCTTGTGAACACGAAGCCCAAGCCGATATTACCGTAGCAACGAATCTGTTAGAAAACCGCTTGTTAGTGGGTTCTCCTGCATTGCAGCAAGCCATGCAGCAGCGCCTTGCACCCGATAAAATGTGGCCGTCTGCCCAATTTTTTGCTGCCAAATGGCAAGAGCAGGTTGCAAGGCATAAGAAATTTAACAACAGCGACCATAACCTAGAGCCAAACATTAAAAGTTCACCCGGTGGTTTACGTGATATTCAAATGATTGGCTGGGTGGCAAAACGGCATTTTAACGCGGCTTCTTTACAAGATTTATTGGCGGAAGGGTTTTTAACCGCGACAGAAATGCGTTTGCTGGAACAGGGGCAAAGCTTTTTATGGCAGGTGCGCTATGCGCTGCATTTAACGGCTGAACGCTGCGAAGACCGCTTGTTGTTTGATTACCAGCGGCAGTTGGCGGTGTTGTTTGGTTATTTAGACACTGAAAAACGCTTGGCGGTTGAACAGTTTATGAAGCGTTATTACCGTGTTGTTACTACGCTGACCGAGCTGAATGATGTGCTGTTGCAGCATTTTGAAGAAGCTTTGTTAAAGACCGATGCAGCACAAGTTATTGTGCCGATTAATCAGCGTTTTCAAGTGCGTGATGGCTTAATCGAACACTTGGGCGATGATGTTTTTGAACGTGACCCTTTTGCGTTAATCGAAATATTTTTATTAATGGCCGAACATGCTGATATTCAAGGCGTGCGTGCCACCACTATTCGGGCGCTGCGCGACCATCGGCATTTAATCGACGAAGCGTTTCGCCAAGATAAGCGCGTTAACCAGCTGTTTATGGCGCTGGTCAATTCTTCAGGCGATGTGCCGCTGCAACTTACCCGCATGAGCCGTTACGGTATTCTAGGGCGTTATTTGCCTGAATTTGGCCATGCTGTCGGGCTAACGCAGCACGATTTATTTCATATTTACACGGTTGATGCCCACACTTTACGCCTGCTGCGGTTGTTGCAAAGCTTTCGTGACCCAGCGCAAGAAAAAAACTTCCCCCTTGCTTCGGTGATTATGCGTAAATTGCCTAAGCTGGCGATTATTTTTTTAGCAGGTTTGTTTCACGATTTAGGCAAAGGTTACGGCGGCGACCATTCTGAATTAGGCGCGATAAGTGCTAGGGCTTTTTGTGAAAAACAAGGCTTAAATAAACGTGAAACTAACTTAGTGGGCTGGTTGGTTGAAAACCATCTAGTTATGTCGATTACTGCCCAAAAACAAGATTTAACCGACCCCGAAGTAATTCGCCGTTTTGCGGAGCGCATAGGCGATCAGCAGCACCTAGATTATTTGCACGTCTTAACCGTTGCAGACATTAATGCCACTAATCCTAAGCTGTGGAATGGTTGGCGAGCAGCACTTTTAAACCAGCTGTATTCTGAAACCAAACGGGCTTTACGGCGCGGTTTAGAAAACCCGATAGATACGAATGAATGGATAGAAGAAACCCAGCAGGAAGCCTTAGAGAGCTTGCTAAGCCAAGGTGTTGAACAGTCGAGCATTTTAGATTTGTGGGCGAGTTTAGGTAACGATTATTTTTTACAAAATACTGCTGAAGAAGTGGTGTGGCACACGCTGGGTATTTTGCACCATACAGCCAACAGCCAGCCTGCTGTTAACAAATCTACAGTTAGCAAGCCTGCTATTAGCAAACCGCTGGTATTGTTGCTGGCGCCCACGGCCAACATTCGTGAAGGCGGCACTAAGGTGTTTATTCACTCGCGTGACGTGGCCTTTGGTTTTGCGGCAACGGCTGCAACGCTAGACCGTTTAGGCTTGTCGATTCACGATGCGCGTATTGCTTCCAGCGATAAAGGTTTTACCCTGAACACGCTGATAGTGTTGGAACAAAACGGGCAAATTCCACGCAGCAAAGAGCGCCTTGCTGAAATAGAGCGCGAGCTGATTAGCTCGTTAAATAATCCTGATGATTTTCCGCAGCTGGTTAAACGCCATACTCCTCGCCAGTTAAAATATTTCACTTTGCCAACGCAGGTTTATATCAGCAACGACCCGAATAATTTACGCACTTTAATTGAAGTAATTACCCCTGATCGCCCAGGTTTGTTGGCTAGAATTGGGCGTATTTTTGTGGAATATGATTTATGGTTACAAAACGCCAAAATTGCCACCTTGGGCGAAAGGGTGGAAGACGTGTTTTTTGTGACCTTACAAGACGGCAGCCCTTTATCTGACCCGCAGTTATGCAAACAGCTAGAAGCGCGTTTGTGTGATGAGTTAGACAAAGAAGCCAAAGAGCCAGGCTATCCGCTTTATGATTCAGGTTGGAATCGTGAGTAGTGGCTAGGTTATTGATATTAATGCTAATAATTAGCAGCAGAAGATTAAGAGAAAGGTTAAAATGTTGAATCTTTACGGAATACCCAATTGCGATACCATGAAAAAAGCCCGTGTTTGGTTAAAAGAGCAGCAGCTAGATTTTCAATTTCACGATTATAAAAAAGTGGGAATAGATGCCAGCACTTTGCAAGCTTGGGTTGGGCAAGTAGGCTGGGAAGTATTAGTTAATCGCCGTGGCACAACTTGGCGTAAACTACCCGAAGCCGACCGTGAAACCATTAACGAAGCATCTGCGATTACCCTTATGCAAGCCAATCCTAGCTTAATTAAACGTCCAGTGCTTAACACAGCTAGCCAGCTGTTGGTGGGGTTTAATCCAGCAGAATGGCAACAGCAACTTACCCAATAATTGATTTTTAGCCGGAGATTTACCATGAAAATGCTCAACCGCTCTGCCATTAGTATCCAATTAAAACAGCCATTCGTAGATTGGATTAACAGCCTAGAAGAAGGCGGAGACGAGCAGGTTAATCTTGATGAAGTTAACCTAGAAGCGACCACTTATCTTGTTCCTGAATTAGAAGATGAGCAGGCGCTGGAAGACTTTATTGATGAGCGCCATTTTGAATTGCTAGAAAATGAGTTGCTGTCTTGGGAAGACGATGAAAACTTGTGGCCAGCCGATATGGATCGCGCTTTATTTGATGCATTTTTAGACGTAAAACTGTCGTTTATGGTGTTTGATTTAGACGAACAAGCGCCTTTGTTAGCGACTGTTTTAGACGAAGTGGAAGACTAGTTTTTAAAGACTAGGCTTATAAAAATGCCCCAACAATGATTGCTGGGGCATTGGTTTTGATTGGTTGTTGTTAGCAA
>CAYJCB010000005.1:18687-24056 GCA_964368615.1 uncultured Halomonadaceae bacterium
AAATGCCCCAACAATGATTGCTGGGGCATTGGTTTTGATTGGTTGTTGTTAGCAAAAATTGTTAGCGAAAATTAGTCGTGATCGCAGTGCTTGGTTTCAGTTTCTTCTTCCATGCGGTGCGTTTCAACTTCAATGTCTAGCACGTTGCAAGAGCCAGGACGCAGCACTAGCACGCCGTAATCTTCTACCTGATGTTCTTCGTTTTCTTCGCTACCCACTTCAATTGAAAGGCTGCTGCCTTCTAGGTAATCGGGGCTAATTAAAATAGTTGCCGGTAAACCTTCGTCCCAAATAATTTCAATTTCAGTTAAATCAGGTAAATCAATGGTTTCGCCGTTGGCTGTGGTGCCTTGTAGGCGGTAGTTAAGCTTCATTTTGCTGCTCCAATAAAATTAACGGCTACGAATATCAGTTTGTATACTTTGAAAGTTTTTTGCCCAAGGGCGTTGTTTTTGTAACGCTTCGGGTAAGTTTTGAATCGCTGCTAGGGCTTGGTCGCGGTCTGTATAGTCGCCATAAACCACCACATACCAAGGCTTATCTTTATAACGGCCTTCAAAGTAAGAAAAGTTAGCTTGTGCTGTTTGTGCCTGAATATAACTTTTTGCCGCTGCTTCATCTTGGCTACCCATCATTTGCAAGGTGTAATGGTCGGCAGGCTTGGCCATCAGCGTTGCTTCACGACGTGCACCCTTGTCAACCCAAGTGGGCTTAGCAACGCTAGGTAAGGGCTTGGCAACGGTTGCTGGCGGCTTAACAGGTGCTGGTTCAACAGGTTTAGCCACGACTGCTTTAGGTGCAACAGGCGCTACAAAAGGCTTAGCGGTATTGGGCGTATCATCGGGTAAATCAAGCAATGCTTCGATGGGTGGTGCGCTGGAAGGTTGTTTATCAACAATAATAATTTCTGGCGCGATTGTTTCTGGTGCGATGGTTTCGGGCGATTTATTAGGCAGTGCTGGCAGGGTATTTTTACTGTCAAAAATACTGGCTGAGTTACTAACCAAATCGGCATCTGGTGTTGAATCAGTCAGTAGCTTGTCTTTGTAAAGAAAACCAACTAAAACCACTGCTAGCGCACCTGCGGCAACAAATAACGGCCACATGGGCAGTTTGCGTTCTTTATTAGGTTTAGCCGCTTTACTTTTTTTAGCTTTGGCGGGCGCTGCTGGTTTGGTGGGGCTTTTAACTTTTTTAGCAGGCGCTTCTGCATTGCTTGGGTCTTGGGGGTTAGCCCCTTGGCGCAGCTGGTTAATTAACGCTAAATTTAGTAACCCTGGCAAGCCTTTAGACGCTTTAAAAGCATTTATAAACTGTTGTTCATTTAAAGGCAGGCTGTTGATGCCTACGCTAGCGCAACGGTGCTCTAAATAAAGCTTGGCTTCACTTTCGTTAAAAGGTTCTAAGGGTAAGTGATGCCCCACTGATTCAAAACGTAAAATATTGTCTTTGTGATGCAGTTTAGTGAAGAGTTCTTGGCGACCAAATAAAGCTAGGTGCGGCCTTTGGCTGTCGCTTACCGTTGTAGCTAGTTCAAGGATTAGGTTTAGCGCGTCTTGCTCTAAACTTTCAGCGTTATCAATCACGATTAAGCAGCTGCCGCCTTCATCGTTTAGCTGGCTACTTAGGTTACGAATTTCTGTGACGTAAAATTCAAAATCAGCCTTGGCTGGAATTTCAATGTTTAAGCTTTGGCTAAGTTTAGGTAGCAGTTGGGCAGCTGTTGTTGCTTGTTTAGCATCTAGCAAGCTGACCATTACACCTGAATCTAGCTGTTGTAGCATACGGTTTTTTAGGTGTGTTTTACCGCTGCCTTGTTGACCTGTAACGGTTAACAGCAGATTACTATAACGACTTAGATGCAGCAGTAAATCTAAGTGTTTACCGTGTTGCTTACCCGCATAAAAAACAGCGCCATCATTTACATGCTCAAGTAATAATAGTTGTTCATTAAACGGCGACTGACTGTTTAATAATGGTTCCCTAGGTTGCATGCCAGCGACTCCGTAGACATTTTGCGTTGGCTTAAGATTAGCGTTTAATCATATCAAAAGGCTTGGTTATTTAGTAAGCGCATCGGCTAGGCACGCTTGTAAAAGTGGTAGATCATCAAAATTTATCACTTCAGCTGTACCTAGTTTTTTTAAAAGAATCAGCCTAAGTTGACCATCAATGTTCTTTTTATCGACTGCCATGTGCTGTAAAAAACTATCGGGGGTCATGGTTTTTGGCGGTAAAATAGGCAGTTTAGCAGCGCGTAAAATATTTTCTACCCGTTCAAGGTCGGCATTGCTTAACCAGCCTAAACGGCGCGATAAATCTGCTGCAAGCCACATACCGCAAGCCACAGCTTCGCCATGTAACCACTGCCCGTAACCCATTTCAGTTTCTATGGCATGGCCAAAAGTGTGCCCAAAGTTCAACAAAGCGCGTTTGCCGCCTTCGCGTTCATCTTCTGCCACAATATCAGCTTTGCATTGGCAAGAACGGGTAATGGCTTCGCTTAATAGTTGGCTGTCACCTGCCATAAGGCCGGTCATATTTTCTTCCAGCCAGCCTAAAAATTCAAGATCACCCAGCAAACCATATTTAATAACTTCAGCCATGCCTGCTGCTAGTTCTTTAGCGGGCAAGGTTTTTAAAACATCTGTGTCGGCAAGCACTAGGCGCGGTTGCCAAAAAGCCCCCAGCATATTTTTGCCCAGCGGGTGGTTAACGCCAGTTTTACCGCCAACGGAAGAGTCAACTTGCGACAGCAACGTAGTTGGAATTTGAATAAAATTAACGCCACGTTGATAACAAGCGGCTGCAAAACCCGTCATATCGCCAATAACACCACCGCCCAAGGCAATTAATGTTGCGTTGCGACTAAATCCAGCCGTTAACAAGGTATCCCAGATTAACTCTAAGTGCGCTAGGTTTTTATAGGCTTCACCGTCGGGTAAAATACAAGTTTTAATGACCAACTCTGGCTTGGCTTGGTTTAATTGGGTCGTTAATTGTTCAAGGTAAAGTGGTGCAACGGTTGTGTTACTAACAACCAATACTTGTTTGCCACTGAGTTGCGGCAAAATTAAATTAGCATTATTGAATAAGTTTTGACCAATGTGAATGGAGTAGCTGCGCTCTCCAAGGTCTAAATTCAGGCTTTGCATATAAATTCCAATAAACTCTGGTGGTTACAGGTGTTGCATTAGTTGTTCTTTAATATCTAGCATGACTTGGCGCGGTGGTCGCTGATCGGTATCTACAACAATGTGTGCTGTTGCTAGATAAAGTGGGTCACGTATTGCTTTGAGTTCTTCTAGTTTTTTACGTGGGTCTTCTGTTTGCAGCAGCGGCCGACTGCGGTCTTTATTGGTGCGTAATAGTTGCTGTTCAACCGTGGTGCGTAAAAAAACCACTACGCCACGTTCTTTTAAGCAGCGGCGATTTTCAGGCTTAATAACGCTGCCGCCGCCGGTTGAAAGAATAATGCCTTTAAGTTGCGTTAAGTCTTCAATCGCTTGAATTTCACGCTCTCGAAACCCTTCTTCACCTTCTAGGTCGAAAATCCACGGAATACTTGCGCCACAACGCTCTTCAATGATTTTATCTGAATCATAAAAAGGGCGCTTTAAGGCACTGGCCAATAAGCGGCCTAGTGTACTTTTACCAGCTCCCATAGAGCCGATTAAAAAAATATTAGTAAGCGAATTACAACGCTGATCATCCTGCATTATTATTTAGCCAAAGAGTCGTTAATCATTCTGGGGGTAATAAAAACCAGTAATTCTACTTTTTCTTGGCTGCTAAAAGTACGACGAAACAGCCAGCCAATTAAAGGAAGATCACCAAGTAGAGGAACTTTAACCTCGCCTTCAAGTTTTTGTGAAGTGAATATACCACCAATAACGATGGTTTCACCGTTATTCACTAATACTTGGGTTTCTACAGCGTTAGTATTGATGGTTGGGCCAGAATTAATCGTTTCTTTGCCCTTGCTGTCATTGTTAACCTGTAGGGTTAAAAAAATACGTCCATCACCCACAACTTGTGGGGTAACTTCTAAGCGCAACTCAGCTTGGCGGAAGTTAGTAATGCGTTCACCGTCTTTATCAACCGAGCTGTAAGGAATTTCTTCACCCGACCGAATCACTGCTTTATGGCGATTGGAAGTAATTACTTTGGGCTGAGAAATAATTTCGCTACGGTTTTCTGATGCTAATGCAGCTAATTCTAAATCAAGTAGCAGGTTATTTGAAATGAAACCAAAGTTAGCGCCCGTTGCAGGGTTGAAGCTTAAACTGCTGCCTTTGCTGCTAATAAGTTGGTTCGTATCGTTTAGACCGCCGCGTGACGTGTTTTGATTGGTTTGAAAAGCACTCGCAGCAGGTGTTGCGGCGTGGCGTATGCCCCAGCTTACCCCGAGTTCATCACTCACACCAGTTCTTGCAACCACAATTCTAGCCTCAATCATGACTTGGGTAACAGGTACATCGAGTGTTTTTACAACTTCTTTCACGCGATTAACCTGTTCAGCAATGTCGCGGACATACAAGGTGTTGGTTCTTTCATCAACCAACAAGTGACCACGATCCGACAAAAAGCGCCGTGTATTTTCAGGGTCTGGTAAGTGCTGTGTTGTGGGCGAGGGTACTAATACAAGTCCTTGATTAGAAGCTTGGAGCGGCCTAGTTTTTTGATCGCCTAAAATAAAAAATTGGATTGCTTTAGCATCTGCATAATTAACTTTAATAAAAGCATCTTCTAAAGGGCTAACACTTGATGTGGATTGGGTTATTCGCTGTTGCTGCTCTTCTAGTTCAAGTAGTTTTTTGGCGGGTGCTATCAGTAATATTTTACCCTGCTGACGGCTAGCTAAGCCTTGTGAAATAAGTAAAACAGCTAGGGCTTGGTCAGAAGGAACGTCTTCAAGGTGCAGTGTAATATTACCTTGAATGCTGTCGTCGGCAATTAAGTTTAAGCCAAGAAAGTTGGCCAATTCCACTAAAACACTGCGTAACGGAAGGTCGTGATAGCTTAAAGAAATAAGCTCGCCAGTATAGCGAGGCTGCTGAGTTCTTTTGGTTATTTCAATTTGTAGTTGGTTGTTTTTAGTGTTCAGCAGGTAATTAAATTCACCGTCTATTTGTATGATTAGTTCAGCCATAGCGCCTATTTGAAAAAACTCTAACTGGTTAACTTGGGTTGCAAAATCATTCGTGTCATAGAGGTTAATAAGCTTGTTGTGAATGTTGGTTGCGGTAAATTTTAAGCGTAAACCCCGCGCTGTTTTTTCAACTTCAGGCAGCTGAGGTGTTTTTGTGAAATCAATCAGCACTCGGGCATTGCCTTGCTGAGTGCGTTGAAAGTCGATGCCTACTAAT
>CAYJCB010000005.1:24156-34168 GCA_964368615.1 uncultured Halomonadaceae bacterium
TGTTAATTTGACTGGTGTTAATTTGACTGGTGTTGGCGAGTGCAAGCAATGGCATCAATAACCCAATTAGAAGCAGAGTGAGTAGCCAAGTTTTAGGGTGAAAGTTAGCAGTCATGTAAAATCCTACTTGGATATATTGATGGTTTGTTTACGTTCCTGCCATTCAGAACCCTGCAAAATAAGCTCTAGTAGCGTGATGCTGGTTTGATCTAGGTAGGTAATAATGCCGTGATTTTTACCCATACGGTCGCCTTTTTTAACCGCAACTAACTGCTTGTCGGGCGTGATGATTAGGGCGCGTAGATGCTTGCCCCGCTGCATACTGCCGCTAAAAGAAAGCTGCGCTAAATCCCACTTTTCTAATAAGCCAAGTAGGCGATTTAAATCGGGGCTTGAGGCTTCTAAAGCATCTGAAACGTTCAAAGCGTCTAATTGATTGGCGGTGTTTTTAACAGGTAAAAACGGGTCTCTTTCTTTTAGTTGAGCAAGGTTAGTTTTTACTGTTGCAGAAAAGCTAGGCAGGACTTCGATTTCTCCTTGCGGTTTTGCTCCTAGTTCTAACAGCTGTGCTTCAAGGGCTTGCAGTTTGGTTTGATCGCTACAAGCGGTTAGCAATAGTGCAGCGGGTATTAATAAGCCTAGGCGCATTAGGGTTGTCTTCCGGTGACGTTATTAAGTTTTTGATCGTAGCGGTAGGTTTGCGCTTCAATTTCTAGGATTAACAGCGGTTCTGACGTTGCAAGCGCGGGTGCATTTTTATCGGGTTTTAGGCTGAAGTTATGCAGAGTGACAAGGCGGTCTAAGCTACTAATGCCTGCCATAAAACGGGTTAAGCGATGAAAGTCGCCGCGCATTTTAATTTCAAAAGCAAGTTCAGTATAAAAGTGCTTAACTTCTGGTTTTTTTAGATTAAATGCAATAATTTCTAGGCGCTGCTGGGTTGCTTGCTGTTGTATGTCATCGAGTAGGTGCGGTATTTCATTTTCGCTGGGCAAAAAAGCCAGCAGGTGTATAAAAGTAGCTTCCATTAAACGCATTTGTTGTTGGTAAGCGGTTAAGTTAGCGGCCTTAAAAGCGGTGCTACGGTACTCATCTAAAAGGTTTAGCTGTTCTTTTTTGGCAAGCATTAAGGTTTCTTTATAGCTACTAATTACTAGCCAATGGCTAATAGAAATAATGCTAGCCATTAGCAGCAGCAGAGCCATAGCTTTAATAGACATAGGCCATTGCCCAGCATTGGCTAAATCTAGGTCATCTTTTTCTAGTTTTTTAATGGCATTTAATTGTGCGTTAAACCATTGTGCGTTAAACGATAGTTTCATTGTTTTATTGGCTCCTGCAAAGGAATCAATAAATGAAAATGAGTTAGGTTGGTTGTTTCGCTACTCGTGATGCTGCGTAAAATGGGTTCAGCATAACGGGGCTGAATATTTAAGCTGCGCATCAAAGTGGTAATGGCTTGTGAAGTATTAGCTTGCCCTTCTAGTAATAGCTGGGTTTCAGTGCGCTTTAATTCGGTTAAAAACACCCCATCGTTCATGCTGTTGGTTAGCTGTTGCATTAATTCAATTGCAACGGTTCGATTGTTTTGTAACTTTTGAATGACATCAAGGTGTTTTAGAAGGCGTTGGCGTTTTTCATGCAACTGGGCAACTTCTTGTATTTCCATAGTTAGCTGGGTTAGGTGGGCTTGTATCAATGAGTTTTCTTGTTGAATATTTTTAATAGAAGCAGCGGTGTTTTGCCATAAAATTAGGCTGACTAATAAGCCAATAATTAAGCTTGTAAAGCTTAGCTGAATAAACTTCTTTTGTTGTTGTTGGCGATTTTCTTCGCGCCAAGGCCGTAGATTAATGCCTTGGCTAATATTTATCGTCATTACCAAACCCTCATGGCAAGTCCACAGGCAATCATAAGTGCTGGCGCATCTTTAGCTAACGCTTGTGCATCAACTTTGTCGCTTAGCGACATGCCTATAAAAGGGTTGGCTAGGTAAGTAGAACAGCCTAGTTTTTCTTGCACCTGCTGAGGCAAGTTTTTAATAACAGAAGAGCCACCCGCCAAAATTAAGTGGTCGATTTTGGTGTAAGCAGTGGAAGAATAAAATAACTGCAACTGCCTTTCTAGCTGTTGAATTAGGTTGGTTTTAAAAGGCTTTAGCAGTGTTAAGTAATAGTCGGCAGGTAAGTTGCCTTGTTGTTTTGCTAGCCCTGCTGCTTGGTGTGATAGCTGATAATGACGTTGAATTTCATCGGTTAACTGCTTACCGCCAAAAGTCTGCTCACGGCTATAAATAATTTTACCGTTATGCAGCACGTTCAGCACATTGGTTGTTGCACCAATATCGGCAACTGCAACCAGCGTAGTGTGCGGTTCTTCTGCAAGGCTTTTTTTGTTAGCTGGCAGCTTGTTAAGATGTAGCTTATGAAAAATTAGACTTAGCGAACGCTCCATCGCAAAGTTTTCAACATCGGTGACTAGTGGTTCTAAGCCAGCAGCTTCCAAAGCGAAATCAAGTTGTTCGGTGACTTCTTTCCGGCAAGCAACTAACAGCACTGGCTGGTTTTCATCGTTAGGGTTAAGTGCTGGCAGGCGCTGAAAATCAATCGCTACTTCGTTTAAAGGGTAGGGAATGTGTTGTTTGGCCTCAAGCATAACGAAGGCTTCCATTTCGTCATCATCTAGTATTTTAGGCAAGCTTAGCGTGCGTGTAATAACGGCAGCAGTCGGCACTGCAACAGCGGTACGGCTGGTAGTTGGTTGGGTTTTTTCGATAACTTCTTTAATGCTACGTGCCACTGATAGGTAATCTTTAATGCGCCGGTCAAGCACCGCGCCTTTTTCTAAGAGCGCAACCCCATAACTCGCAACTTGTAATTTGTTGTCACAAGGGTGTATTTCTAAAAGCTTTACTGCCGAGCTAGTAATGTCTAGGCCAATAAGTGGCAGTTTTTGAGGGCTAAGAAAACTAAAGCTGGGTAGTTTAAACATGGTAAATTTTTAATCCTCAGATTATTAACTTAGCTAGCTTGGTTTTTGTTTTTATTCTTTCTACCTTTCTTATATAGGTTGGTTTTTTGTGAATATCTACTTTTTTTGCTTTAACTGTTAACTAGAAAGCTAAAAGTTCGTGCTAGCCAGCCCTTTTGCTAGGGTTTTGTGTCATCATCGGCACCTGAATGCGAGTGAAATAAACTCAGTAATAACGACTAGGTAAGCTATGCGTCTTCTTAAAAATATCTTTAAGTTTTTTTTCTGGTTGGGTCTTGCCGGAGCAGGTCTGGGTGGTGTTTGGGCTTTTGCAATCGTCGTGTATTTTTGGCCTAGCCTGCACGAAGAGGTCTCCCAGCTACAGGATATGGAAGGATTGCTGAGCGAACAGCTTGAGATTCCAATGCGAGTTTACACTGCTGATAACCTGTTAATAGCTGAGTTTGGCGAGCATCGGCGTACCCGAATTAACTACCAAGACATTCCTAAGCGTTACATAGAGGCTTTATTAGCAGCAGAAGACACTAGCTTTTATGAACACCCAGGCGTTGACGTTAAAGGTTTGGCGCGTGCTGCGGTGCAGTTGGCAGATTCTGGGCGCATTCAATCGGGTGGTTCCACCATTACTATGCAGGTGGCGCGTAACTATTTATTAACCCGCGACCGTACTTTTGCGCGTAAAATTCGTGAAATTCTTTTATCGTTGCGAATTGAACAGCAGCTGAGTAAACAACAAATTTTAGAGCTTTATGTTAATAAAATTTACTTGGGTAATCGTGCTTATGGAATAAGTGCGGCGGCTGAAGTTTATTACGGTAAGCCGTTGCAAGAACTGAATTTGGCGCAATTAGCGATGATTGCTGGTTTGCCCAAAGCGCCTTCTGCTTATAACCCAATTGCTAACCCACGCCGTGCGTTAATTCGCCGTAACTGGATTTTATCGCGCATGTATCACCTAGGTTCGCTAGATGATATTAGTTATGAAGCAGCCATTCGCGCCCCCGTAACCGCACGTTACTACCCACCTGAATATGAAATTAATGCCCCTTTTGTGGCAGAAAATGCCCGTTTGTTTGCCCTAGAAACCTTTGGCGATAAGGCTTATACCCGTGGTTTAAAAGTTTACACTTCCATTATTAGCGAACAGCAAAAAGCAGCTAACCAAGCCATTAGAGAAGGTTTGCTAAGCTATGACCAGCGTCGCGGTTGGCGCGGTGTAGAGCGTGAAGCTGTTCCGCTAGTTGAAAAACAAGAAGCCTTAGAAGGCGATGCGTTGGCTGAAATAGAGGCGAGCGAGTCAGGTTTAGAACAGGTGCAGCTGGCTTTGCAAGACCCAAGGGCTAAAAAACTGCAAGAGCAATTGGGCATTGATGTAAGTAACTGGCTAAAAGTGTTAGACAGCACTTCAGTTTATGGAAAGTTACAGCCTGCGATTGTGGTTGAAGCAGAAGCTAAGCGCCTGTTGGTGTTGAAGCAGGGCGGCACGCTAATAGAACTTACCCCAGCAGATTGGGAATGGGCAGGGCGTTACCATTCACCTTTTTGGAAAGATAAAAAAGCCTTGTCAGGCAATCGCTTAGCCAACAAAGGTGACTTAATTAGGTTACAAGCAGGCACTTCTAGCCAGCAGCCTTGGTTATTGGCGCAGTTGCCTGCTTTAGAAGCCGCTTTAGTGGCGATGAAAACTGAAACAGGTGAAATTACTGCGATGGTGGGTGGGTTTGATTTTAATCAAAGTCACTTTAATCGTGCCGATCAAGCAGCGCGTCAGGCAGGTTCGGTTTTCAAGCCTTTTGTGTACATGGCTGCATTAGAAAAAGGCTATACCCCAGCCACAATTATTAACGATGCGCCGGTGGTATTTGAAGACCAACAGCTAGAAGATGTGTGGCGACCACAAAATTCAACGGGTACTTTTTATGGGCCAACACGTTTGCGCGAAGGCTTGTACAAGTCGCGTAACCTAATTTCTATTCGCGTCTTAAATTACGTGGGTATTGGTAGGGCGATAGAATATATCAGCCGTTTTGGTTTTGCTGCTGAACGCTTGCCGCGTGATTTATCTTTATCTTTGGGTAGTGCCAACGTTACGCCGGTTGAAATGACCAGTGCTTACGCCATGCTTGCCAATGGCGGCTATCCGGTTGAAGCGCATTTGGTAACGCGCATTGAAGGCTTAGATGGTGAAGTGCTTTATCAAGCATTAAAACCTAAGGTGTGCCGTAATTGCCCAGCCGATCAGGAAAGTATTGACTTGACTGGCGTTACTTACCCGCTGTCTAAACCTAAAGTTGATGAACGCGCTGTTTACACTATGCATTCTATTTTGCGTGACGTTATTAACGATGGTACAGGCAGCCGAGCTAAAGCCTTGGATAGAAGCGATATTCGCGGTAAAACCGGTACCACTAACGAGTTGCATGATGCTTGGTTTTCAGGCTTTAACAGTGACCTAGTAACCAGTGTTTGGGCAGGGTTTGACCAGCCTGCTAGCACGGGTGAATATGGCGCTAACCTAGCCTTGCCTATGTGGATTAATTTTATGGAAGTGGCGTTAAAAAACCAGCCAGAAAAAGTTATGCCACGCCCCGAAGGTTTAGTTACTGTACGCATCGACCCAGTAAGCGGTTTATTAGCCAGCCCAGGGCAGCAAAATGCCATGTTTGAAACCTTCTACCGTGAGCGCCTACCTGAAGGCAAACCTTCTGATAACGCCTCGCAGGGTAATTCTAAAGAAGAAGGTGAGCAAAGTAACAGCGACAACGCACCACCGCCAGAGGCTTTGTTTTAGCAGTGCTGTAAAAATCAATAAAAAACCGGAGCTAATTGCTCCGGTTTTAGTTTCTAGCTAACCAGTCTAATTGCCGTAAACATCTTTGATGCTTTTTAACGGATAGTGGGCTGGGAAGGGTAGACGCGCTACACCTGAATCAACCGCAGCCTGTGCAACGGCTGAAGAAATAAGACCTAGCAAACGGCTGTCCATTGGCTTAGGAATGATGTATTGCGGACCAAATTCTAAAGCATCTAGCTCGTAAGCCGCTAAAACTTCAGCAGTGACAGGCTCTTTAGCCAAGTCTTTGAGTGCATTAACCGCAGCAACTTTCATTTCTTCGTTAATTACACTGGCACGAACGTCAAGTGCGCCACGGAAGATGAAGGGGAAGCCAAGCACGTTGTTAACTTGGTTAGGGTAGTCAGAACGCCCCGTTGCCATAATTACATCAGGACGCGCTGCATGAGCAACGGCTGGTGCAATTTCTGGGTCTGGGTTAGAGCAAGCAAAGATAATCGGCGTAGCAGCCATTTTCTTAATTTGTTCGCCGCTAACTAAATCTGGGCCAGAAAGACCCACTAGCACGTCAGCACCGTCTAGTGCATCGTCTAAAGTGCGCTTAGTGGTATCGTTAGCAAACATCGCCTTGTACTGGTTTAAGTCATCACGGCCAGTGTGAATAACACCCTTACGGTCGATCATGTAGATGTTTTCACTTTTCGCGCCGCAAGCAACCAGCAGCTTCATACAAGCAATGGCAGCCGCACCTGCACCAAGGCAAACTACCTTAGCGTCTTCAATTTTCTTACCGGCTAATTCCAAAGCGTTAATCATGCCCGCAGCGGTAACAATGGCGGTGCCGTGTTGGTCATCATGAAAAACTGGAATGTTGCACTGTTCAATTAATACCCGTTCAATTTCAAAGCACTCAGGCGACTTGATGTCTTCTAAGTTGATGCCACCAAAGGTATCGGCAATGCGTGCAACGGTATCAATAAAGGCTTGTGGGCTTTCAGCATTTACTTCGATATCTATCGAGTTAACGCCAGCAAAGCACTTAAACAATACGCCTTTACCTTCCATAACCGGCTTAGAAGCCAAAGGTCCTAAGTTACCTAAACCTAAAATGGCCGAGCCGTCAGAAATAACTGCAACCAAGTTACCCTTGCCGGTGTACTTGTAAGCTAAGTCTGGGTCTCTAGCAATTTCGCGTACTGGTTCAGCAACACCTGGGCTATAGGCTAAGGCTAAGTCTTTTGCTGTTGCAGTAGGTTTGGTTAATTCAATGCTTAGCTTGCCTGGAATGGGCAGAGCATGGTAGTCGAGTGCAGCTTGCTTCATATCTTGGGACATTATGATTATTCGCTATATGGGCAATAAAAAAGGAATGTTTCGTTAAGTTAACTTTTTGTGCATTTAGCTTGTGGCTTGGTGCGTTCAAGTTTTACTAAGGTCTAATCAGCATATATAAAATTGTGGTGGCTAACAAGATGCGGCTTATGGTCGCAAGAATGGGTGTAAGAATTACTAAGCTAGTATTTTCTAATCATTAGTCAAAAAAAAAGCCAGAACCCATTTTATTGGGGTCTGGCTTTTTACAATAAGTAATAAAATTACTTAGCAGTACGCGCACCAAAACGTGCAGAGAAACGCTCAACACGGCCACCAGAAGAAGCCTGCTTTTGCTTGCCGGTGTAGAAAGGGTGGCAGCTAGAGCATACGTCTAGGTCAATTGTTTCTTTGCCTAGCGTAGAGTTAAAAGTAAAAGTGTTACCGCAAGTGCAGCTAGCAGCAACTGCCATGTATTTTGGGTGGATATCTTTTTTCATGGTAAGCCTCGTTAAAGCTATGCCGCCGCTTGATCTAATGCCAAGCACCGCATAGGGTGTCAATAGGATTTAAGGTGGCGTATTCTAGCAGGCTAAAGGCTAAGCGCCAAACATTTTTAGGTAAAGCTATGCCCTTAATACAAGTTGCACTTGCTACCCCGTTACGCCGGTTATTCGATTATTGGCCCGTTGCAGGTGAACCATTGCCCACAGCAGGCGTTAGAGTAAAAGTACCTTTTGGTAATCGGCAAATGATTGGCCTAGTAATGGGGCAGGTAGAAATTAGTGACTTGCCCACTAATCGCATTAAAGCAGCACTGGCTTATTTAGACACTAAGCCCTTGTTTACTCAGCAACATTTAGATTTTTTAAGTTGGGTTGCCAGCTATTATCACCAGCCGATGGGCGAAGTGTTGCAGGCAGCAATACCAGCTTTATTGCGCCAAGGTCAGAATCTACACCCGCCACAAGAACCGCGCTGGCAGTTAACTGAAGTGGGTAAAACAACGCCCCTTACCGAATTGCAACGTGCGCCGCGCCAAGCTGAATTATTAAAATTATTACAAGCTAGCGGTCAGCCTAAAACCCAAAAAGCCTTGCAAGCAGAAGGCTATAGCCTTGCTATGTTGCAAGCGTTGCACACTAAAAACCTGATAGAACTGCAAAAACTGGCGACCAAAACCCAAGGTATTGGCTTACCGCAGTTGCCCCCCGATGACCACCTGCCCAAAAGCGTATTAGCCCAAGTGCCTTTAAGGCTAACCGATGAACAGCAACAGGTTATGCACACCCTTAGCAGCAAACTAGATACTTTTAGTCCGGCGCTGTTGCAGGGTGTAACCGGCAGCGGTAAAACTGAAATTTATTTGCAGCTGATTCAACAGTTATTAGAAGCGGGTAAACAGGTATTGGTGCTGATTCCTGAAATTGGCCTAACACCGCAAACGCTAAAACGCTTTGAACAACGCTTTAACCGCCGTGTCGTGTCTATGCACTCCGCCATGACTGATAAAGAACGCCTTGATGCGTGGCGCAGTGCCATGCAAGGCCGTGCTGCTGTGGTGCTGGGAACGCGTTCGGCAATTTTTACACCGCTGCCTAAATTGGGTTTAATTATTGTTGACGAAGAACACGATGCTTCGTTTAAACAGCAAGACGGTGTGCGTTATCAAGCTAGAGATTTGGCGGTGTTGCGTGCTAAACAAGAAAATATTCCTGTTTTGCTAGGTTCTGCAACGCCAGCGTTAGAAACCTTAGCTAAGGCAAAAGATGGCGCGTATTTATGGCTGCATTTACGCCAACGCCCTGCTCAGGGTGTGGAAGTGCCTGAGCCTAAATTATTGGATATACGCAACCGTAAGTTGTTCGGTGGTTTTTCTGAACCGCTGTTGTTGGCGATGGATAAACATTTAAAAGCTGATAATCAAGTTTTGGTGCTGCTGAACCGCCGTGGCTTTGCGCCAGTATTGATGTGTACCAGTTGCGGTTGGATTGCTGGTTGCCTGCATTGTGATTCGCGCATGACTTGGCACCGCGAGCCGCCCAAGCTGCATTGCCACCATTGCGACCAACAGCAGCCCTTGCCAGTGAATTGTCCGCAATGCATTGAAGGTGAATTAAAGCCCTTGGGCGTGGGTACGGAACGTGCCGAAGAAACGCTGGTAGAGCGTTATCCAGACATTCCAGTGATACGCCTTGATAGAGACAGCGTAAAAAATCGCAACGACCTAGCTGCCAAGCTCGATCAAATTGCCCGTTTGCGTCCAGCTATTTTGTTAGGTACGCAAATGTTGGCGAAAGGGCATCATTTTCCTGATGTAACTTTAGCAACTTTATTAAATGCCGATCATGGGCTGTATTCCAGCGACCCACGCGCGATGGAACGCACTGCACAGCTGATTATTCAAGTAGCAGGGCGTGCTGGGCGGGAAGAAAAACTGGGCGAAGTTATTATTCAAACTCACCACAGCGATGATCCTAGATTAGAAAAGCTTTGTGTAGAAGGTTATGAGGCGCTGGCGCTAGATTTATTGGAAGAAAGGCAGAAAATTAATTGGCCGCCCTATGCTTATTTAGCCATGTTTAGGGCTGAAGCACCGAAAACAGAACAGGTGGAAGCACTGATGCGGCTGTTAGCCCAGCAAGCCAATGCGATTAACCAAGAAAATATTGCCTTGCTAGGGCCAGTGCCTGCACCCATGGAAAGGCGGCAAGGCCGTTACCATATGCAGTTTTTGCTGCACAATAAAACACGCGCCCCGCTGCACCGATTGGTTGCCCAACTTTTGCACTGGCTAGAAAGTAGCCCAGAGGCGCGGCGGGTGCGCTGGTCTTTAGATATTGATCCTGAAGACCTGTTTTAATTTAAGGTTAAGACCGTTGCGCTTTCTTTATGCTGCTGCTTTTAGGTTTAGTT
>CAYJCB010000005.1:34268-36472 GCA_964368615.1 uncultured Halomonadaceae bacterium
GGCGGTATTAGGTGTTTTTTGCTGTAGCCAATTAAGTCGCTGCGCCCCATGCTAATTAAAGTATCGCGCAGCAGCGGCCAGTTTTTTGGGTCGTGGTAGCGCAAAAATGCCTTGTGCAGCCTTCTTTGCTTTTCACCTTTTATCGCATCAACTTTTTCACTTTTGTAATCTACCTTGCTAAGCGGGTTACGTTCCGTGTGGTACATGGTGGTTGCTGTTGCCATGGGTGATGGATAGAAAGCTTGCACTTGGTCAGCCCGCAAGTCTTTTCCTTTCAGCCACAGCGCCAAATTCATCATGTCTTCATCGGTAGTGCCTGGGTGGGCAGCAATAAAATAAGGAATTAGGTACTGCTTTTTACCAGCTTCTTTTGAAAATTTGGTGAACAACTGTTCAAAGCGGTCATAGCTGTCGATACCCGGCTTCATCATTTTCGATAGCGGGCCATCTTCCGTGTGTTCAGGTGCTATTTTTAAGTAGCCGCCAACGTGATGGGTGACCAATTCTTTAATGTATTCGGGCGATTCCACCGCCAAGTCGTAACGCACGCCAGATGCTATCAAGACCTTTTTAACACCGGGCAAGGCACGGGCTTCTTTATATAGCTCGATGAGCGATGAATGGTCGGTATTTAAGTTAGGGCAAATGCCCGGAAATACGCAGGAAGGTTTACGGCAAGCGGCTTCTACTTCGGGTTCTTTGCAAGCGAGGCGATACATATTGGCGGTCGGGCCACCTAGGTCTGAAACTACGCCAGTAAAGCCTTTTACCTTATCGCGCATGGCTTCAATTTCACGAATAATCGAACCCTTAGAGCGGTTTTGAATAATGCGCCCCTCGTGTTCGGTAATCGAACAGAAGGTACAGCCACCAAAACAGCCGCGCATAATATTCACAGAAAAACGTATCATATCCCACGCTGGTATTTTGGCATCACCATAAACTGGGTGCGGCGCACGCGCATAGGGTTGGTCGAACACAGCATCCATTTCTTCAGTGGTTAAAGGAATGGGTGGTGGGTTAATCCACAAGTCTTGGTCGACATGTTTTTGCACCAAAGCACGGGCATTACCTGGGTTAGTTTCTAGGTGCAGCACGCGGTTGGCGTGGGCATACAGCACTGGGTCTTTACTGACTCTTTCAAAGCTAGGCAGGCGAATCACGCTTTTATCACGGTGGGTGCTGGTGACTAGTTTTTCTAGCTTTTTGCGTTCTTTGGCTTGTTCAGCAGTCAGCAAATCAAGTGCTTGTTCAGTTTGCTCATCTAAACCTAAGCTGTTGATTGATGGATTATTTTTTTGCTGTTCAACAGCACAGGCTTCGGTGTCTTGAGTATTAACGTAGGGGTTAATAATTCTATCAATTCTGCCGGGGCGATCGACACGGGTGGAATCAATTTCTAGCCAATCGACTGGGGTATCTTTGCGAATAAACGCCGTGCCGCGCACATCGGTAATGTTAGCGATATCTTCGCCATTGGCTAGGCGGTGGGTCACTTCAACTAGCGCACGTTCAGCATTACCAAACAGTAAAATATCGGCTTTAGAGTCTAATACAATCGAGCGACGTACTTTATCTTGCCAGTAGTCATAGTGGGCAATGCGGCGCAACGAGCCTTCAATGCCACCTAGCACGACTGGCACATCACTCCAAGCTTCTTTGCAGCGTTGCGTGTAAACAATGCTGGCGCGGTCGGGTCGGCTGCCAGCCATGCCGCCTGCTGTGTAAGCATCGTCTGAACGAGTTTTACGCTCTGCCGTGTAGCGGTTAATCATCGAATCCATATTGCCAGCGGTTACGCCAAAATAAAGCTCTGGCTTGCCTAGCTTCATAAAGTCGTCTTTGGATTGCCAATCAGGTTGGGCAATAATGCCGACTCTAAAGCCTTGCGCTTCTAAAGTTCGACCAATAACCGCCATACCAAAAGAAGGGTGGTCTATATAAGCATCGCCGGTGACTAGAATAATGTCGCATCTATCCCAGCCAAGTAAGTCCATTTCTTCACGGCTCATGGGTAAAAAAGGCGCTGTGCCGAAACATTCAGCCCAGTATTTAGGGTAATCAAAAATTTTACGAACAAACATGAGGGGTACCAAGTGCAGCAACAGGAGAATTGATGCGCAATATTTTACCTGATGCTAGGTGAAGCGTCAGGTTAAAAGCGTTATCCTGCTACAAATTTTAATGGGGTGTTTTATGGTGTT
>CAYJCB010000005.1:36572-39886 GCA_964368615.1 uncultured Halomonadaceae bacterium
TTCACAAGCCGAAACCTTGCCTATGTTTGGTGTACGGCTGGCGCTGGCAGAAGCTAAATTTTCTGGTTTTCAGCCAGCTAGCTTAAATAGCGCATCAACCACGGGTTATGGTTTTATGTTGGGCGTAACGTCAGGCGCACATAGGGTATATGCTGATTTGAATTTCTATAGTTGGGACACTGCTGATACGCGCACCATTCATGCGAATTATGATTATATTTGGCGGTCTGGCAAAGCTTGGCAAGTTTTTACAGGTGTGTATGGTGGTTTGGTTGATTTAGAAACTGCCGCAGTTAATAAGTACCAATCAGGGCCTTCGGCTGGTGTTCAGGCAGGCGTGCTGTTGCCTTTAGGCACTAGTGGCTGGAATTTAGAAACAGGGCTGCGTTACGGTGGTTTTAGTGCCAAGTTGTTGAATCCTGACACTAACCAAGAAGTGAAAATTAAAACCCAAGCTGAAGGTTTTATTAGCTTAAATTTTTCGTCTTAAAAGCCGTATTTAAGTTCTAACCCAACCCAGCCAGGTTCAATAACCTGCCCTTCACCGGGAATAAAATCTGAGCGGGGCATTTGTACAATCCAGCCACCTTGTAGCCCCGTGGCTTGTTCTGGCTTGCCATGTATGAGGCGATTAATGCCTGCCGAAGCACTGCCGGCTGGGTTTAAAAGAATTAGCATACTCCTGCCTAAAAAAGATGAACCCCAAGCTTGGTTGTGGTTGGCTTCAATGCGTTGTTCCCAAATGTAAAAGGCTTCGCCGATGACTGAACCAATTAAAGGGGTAATAATAATATCTTGCTTAGAAGGTACTTCAGCAAAGGCTTCAATGCCCATTTCCCATAAAAAGGTAGACATTAAAAACGAATAAGCGCCTGATTCTAGCGGTGTAAGCCCTTGATTACGTGCCACCATATAATAAGCAGCACCAAAGTAGGGGTGGCCTATGTAGTTAATCGTCCACTCGTCTTGATCCCAAATAGGACCTTTATGAATGTTTTCTTTCCATTTAGAACCAAGGGTGCTGAGTTTCATTTCATCTTTGTCCCACTTAGAAACGCTTTCTGGCATAACATAAAGCAACCCCATAATACCTAACGATAAAATACCCATATTGCGGGTTTCTATCAGCATACTTTGGTATTTTTCAGAACGACTTCTATTAGCTAAGCTGGCATAGCCTTGGTTTTGGGTCGTGTTGCGGGTTGCATTGTTTTGAATGGCATTAGAAGGCAAGTTTGCTAGGTGTTGGCAAGCTAAGCTATAACAGTTTAGCTGAGAATAATTTTGGGAATTGGGTAAGTAGAACTGGTTGTTGCTGTTGCCTTCTGCCATAGCAGGTAAGCAATAAAGCACCAGTAGAAGAGCGAATATTCTTCTTGTTAACATAATAATAGGAGATTGCCAAAATGAGTGAGCTGTATGGCGTAGGATTATAACACGAAAAAAAATATGGGCGGCAAAGCCGCCCTTGGGGTATGTCCTTATTGTATATCCTTTACTAACCCTTCTATCCTGAAGTAGTTTCCTTGAATCTGTTCCTAAATATCCTTTTACAGATTTAAGCTTACTTGCTGTTCAACCCTTCCAAGGTTGCTCCTAAGTGCTTTCTGGTTTGGCAATCCTAGCCTCCTTTAACCCTGCACTTTACTTCCCTTTTGTCCTTATCATCTTGCTGCCCTGCTCCTTGACGACAGGTGTAGATTAACACCTTCCTTATAAAAGAAAAGGGTAATAAACAGTTAGCGCAAATAGGTGCTAATAAAATAATCCTTATAAAACAATGTCTTGCATAAAAGTCTTGTAGAAAAACAACTTAAACAACACTCTGTGCTGCTGATGTCATGCAGCCTTGTATGCAAATGCGTACATAAAAAAACCGGCTTACGACAGCCGGTTAGGTGTTTTAGAGTATTTAAGGTTAGGCGCTGACTAAAATTTCTTTGTTCATGCCTTGTTTTTTAATAAAGTTTTTTAACTTTTTCAAGGCTTCCATTTGAATTTGACGAACCCTTTCACGGGTTAAGCCTATTTCCTTGCCAATTTCCTCTAGAGTGGTGGCTTCATACCCCCTTAATCCAAAGCGCCTGATAATTACATCGTACTGTTTTTTAGGTAATCTTGTTATCCAGCTTTCTATATAAATACTGACTGTTTTTTGCTGAATTGTTTCAAGTGGATCTTCATTGTCAGCTGCTAGGGTTTCTAAAAGGTGGCTATCAGCATTGGGGATTGTTTGGAAATCAAGTGACCTAGTGTGTTCATTTAATCCCATTAAATCTTTAATTATTTTGACTGGCTTTTTTAGGTGTTTAGCTAGGTCTTCAGCTGTCGCCTCTTTATTTAATTGTTGAGTCAGTTCGCGCCCAGCACGTAAACAAGTGTTAAGTTCTTTAGTTACATGAATAGGCAGGCGAATCGTGCGAGTTTGGCTCATTAAAGCATGTTCGATGTTTTGCCTTATCCACCAAGTTGCGTAGGTCGAAAAACGAAAACCCATTTCAGGGTCAAATTTTTCAACGGCTCTAATTAAACCTAGATTACCTTCTTCGATTAGGTCTAATAAAGTTAAGCTGCGACTGTTATAACGACGGGCTATTTTTACGACTAGCCGTAAGTTACTTACAATCATGTGCTGACGGGCTGCTAGGTCGCCCTGATGAACTAGACGGCCAAAAGAAATTTCTTCTTCGGCAGTTAGTAGAGGTGATTTCCCTATTTGATTTAAATAGATTTGTATTGAATCAAGCGAGGTTGTTGCTTGTTTTTGTAAGTGTTGTGTCATTACCTTGCTCCCTTATAAGGATGACCTGATGAAACACCTTACAATAAGCAAGTTGTATGCCGCTTTGCTGGCTCTCTTATCTGTGCTGGCGCTATTTACTTCTAGAAGCCATATAAATCACCATTAATAAGCCAGTTAGCATTAAAAAAATAATCATAGGTGCGTGAGAGGCTTGTCCTGTTATGTCTGAAAATACCCAAGGCGGTAACACTTGTGTGTCTAAAGGAATCAGTTTGCCTTGCTCGTTAATTCTGTAACTGGCTAACAACTGCCAAGGCCAAATGTGTTTTAGCGAAGCGATTACAAAACCAAACAAAACGGCAAAGGTTGCAGCTCTAAAGTGGTCAAACAGCCAGCCTAGCAGGTGCGAAAAAGCTAACAAGCCAATGCCAGCCCCTGCTGCAAAAGCGGTTAACAGTATTAAATTAAACGATTTAACAGCTTCAATCAGCGGTGCGTAAAGCCCCAGTGTTAACAGTAAAAAACTGCCTGAAATGCCCGGTAAAATCATTGCACAAATAGCCACCATGCC
>CAYJCB010000006.1:0-9821 GCA_964368615.1 uncultured Halomonadaceae bacterium
AATAAAAAATAAGGTGGAGTTAGTTTATGAGTAAAGTTGCGTTTATAGGTTTGGGTAACATGGGTGGCCCTATGGCTCATAACCTAGTTAAAGCTGGTCATACGGTAACAGGTTTTGATTTAAGTGCTGTTGCGCTTAAAGCGTTAGAAGCCGCTGGTGGTAAAGCGGCTAGTTCTGCTTCAGAAGCGGTAAAAGGCGCGGAAATAGTGGTTTCTATGTTGCCAGCTAGCCAGCACGTTGCTGGTTTGTACCTTGGCGAAAACGGCCTATTTAGCCAGTTACCAGCGGGTACTTTGGTAATTGATTCTTCTACCATTGCTGCTGAAACCTCGCGCCAAGTGGGCAAAGCTGCGCTTGAAAAAGGCATTAAGTTTCTTGATGCGCCTGTTTCGGGTGGTGTAGGCGGCGCAACTGCTGGCACGCTGAGCTTTATTGTCGGTGGTAGCAAGGCTGATTTTGAACAAGCTGAACCGCTGCTAAAAAATATGGGTAAAAATATTTTTCATGCTGGCGAAGCCGGTGCTGGGCAAGTCGCCAAAGCTTGTAACAATATGCTGCTAGCCATCTTAATGGCAGGTACAACCGAAGCCTTGGCGTTGGGTGCTAAAAATGGTTTAGACCCTGCGGTGCTGTCAGAAATTATGAAGCAAAGCTCAGGCGCTAACTGGGTATTAAACGTTTACAACCCTTGGCCGGGTGTTATGGAAGGTGTGCCTGCCTCTAACAATTACCAAGGCGGCTTTCAGGTTGATTTAATGGCTAAAGATTTAGGGTTGGCGTCGGAAACTGCACTTAGCAGCAAGTCGTCGATTCCTATGGGTTCTTTGGCGCGTAACTTGTTTGCGCTGCACGCCCAAAAAGGTAATGGCACATTAGACTTTTCCAGCATTCAACAATTGTTTGCTGAATAAGTCGTTAATTTAAAATTAGAAATAGGGCGAGTTAGCTCGTCCTATAGAGTAATGCCATAAACAAACACTGGAGTGTAAAACAATGAATAAAGAAAGCTTAATTGCTCCAAAAGATTATAATATTGTTATGGAAATAGAGTGCCATGCAGCGAATGCAGAAAAAAAAGCTTTAATTCTAAAAAATCAAGAAGGGGCAGTATCAGAGCTTACCTATAAGGAGTTAATCCAAAACACTAATCGAATTGGCAACGTCTTACTTGAAAGCGGATTAAAAAAAGGCGACAAAGTTCTTGTAATGATTCCGCGTATATTCGAAGCTTATGAAGTATACCTAGCGGCGCTAAAAACAGGGATTGTTATTATTCCAAGTTCAGAAATGCTGACTAAGAAAGACTTGCAATATCGCGTTACACATGGCGGTGTTAAAGGTGTTATTAGTTATTATCCTTTTGCAGATATCTATAGCGATTTAGATGAATATGATCAATTAAAGCGTTTTGTGGTGGGTAAAGAAGTGGCAGGCTGGCAGTTTCTAGATGGCTTGAAGAGTCAAGCATCTGATCAGTTAGAAATAGCTAAAACAGCCAGTGATGATATTGCATTTTTACCCTACACTTCTGGAACAACAGGAAACCCAAAAGGGGTTGTACATACTCACGCATGGGGATATGCACATTTAAGAACAGTGGCAGAAAACTGGCTTGATATTCAAGATGGCGACCTAGTTTGGGCAACTGCAGCACCTGGCTGGCAAAAGTGGGTATGGAGCCCGTTTTTAGCAACTTTAGGTTCTGGTGCAACAGGCTTTATTTATAATGGAAAGTTTGATCCGCAAGTTTATTTGAATTTGATACAAGACTATAAAGTTAATGTACTTTGCTGTACGCCGACCGAGTACAGAATTATTTCTAAAGAAAAAAACTTAGCAGATTTTAGTCTTTCAGATTTAAGAAGCACGTTATCAGCAGGCGAACCATTAAACCGAGAAGTAATCGAAACATTTAAAAAGCACTTTAACTTATCGGTTCGTGACGGGTATGGGCAAACAGAAAACACCTTACTGCTAGGTATAATGAAAAACATGGAAGTTAGACCTGGTTCCATGGGTAAGCCAACGCCAGGTAATGATGTAGCAATTATTGATGATGAAGGTAAGATTGTTCCAGTTGGAGATGTTGGAGATATTGCTCTTAAATTAGGTAGCCCCGCTTTATTTCAAGAATACTATAAAGATCCAGAACGTACAGAAGTTACAAGGCGTGGTGATTATTATGTTACAGGTGACCGTGCATCGATGGATAAAGATGGTTATTTTTGGTTTGAAGGAAGAAATGACGATATTATCATCAGCTCTGGTTATACCATTGGTCCCTTTGAAGTAGAAGATGCACTGATTAAACACCCTTCAGTTCAAGAGTGTGCAGTAGTTGCTAGGCCAGATGAAATTCGTGGCAACATTGTAAAAGCCTTTGTCGTTCTAAAGAGTGATATTGATCAGGACGATCCCAACCTTGTAAAAGAGCTGCAAGATTTTGTTAAGAAAAATACAGCTCCGTATAAGTACCCAAGAGAAATTGAGTTTATTGATGAGCTACCAAAAACATCTTCAGGAAAAATTAGAAGAGTTGAATTAAGAAAGCTAAATAAGTCATTAGATAATACTTAATAAGGGGCAGCTGGCCTGCTCCGCTTTACACTAAAAACACAAAATAATCTAAATTAGGGCTTGTAGAATTGTTGTTTTTGGTTTACGTTTACGTCAAGGTAACAAAAGTTAGGTTTTAAATTAAATAGAATTAAACAGAAGTTCTACAAGCTCAAGATTAGCTGTCATAAAAATAACAGGGCTAAGCCCACAGCAAGAGGATTTACAATGAGCCAGGAGTTCGTGTTAGAAACGCGAGGTCTGACCAAAGAGTTTCGCGGCTTCACTGCTGTTGACTCGGTTAACCTGCAAGTGAAAGAAGGTGATATTCATGCGCTTATCGGCCCTAATGGTGCCGGTAAGACGACGCTATTCAATCTGCTGACCAAATACCTACCCATTACCCGTGGCGATATTTTATACCGTGGCAAAACCATCGCTAAGATGAAGTCTAGTGAAATAGCGCGTTTAGGTGTGGTACGTTCCTTCCAAATTTCAGCTGTTTTCCCACACATGACAGTGCTAGAAAACGTGCGTGTTGCCTTGCAACGCCCGATGGGCAACTCCTTTCACTTTTGGAAGCATGAAAAAGTGCTTAACCAATTAAATGACCGTGCTATGGCGTTATTAGAATCGGTTGGTTTGGAAGAATACGCTGATAATATTACCGTTGAACTGCCTTATGGCCGTAAGCGTGCGCTGGAGTTGGCAACCACCCTGGCGATGGAACCTACCATTATGTTGCTCGATGAACCCACCCAAGGTATGGGTTTAGAAGACGTTGATCGCGTAACCGAGCTAATTCGTAAAGCGGCGGTTGGCCGCACTATTTTAATGGTAGAACATAACCTGCGTGTGGTAAGTACCCTGTGTAACCAAGTGACTGTTTTGGCGCGTGGTGCTGTGCTAGCTGAAGGCGATTATGCCACTGTATCCGCTAATCCTCAGGTGAGAGAGGCTTATATGGGAACTGAAGCTGATCAGCATCAGGAGGAAGGAGCATGAGCACTAGTTATGAGCAACTAAGAATTAAAGACCTGCATTCTTATTATGGTGAATCACATATTTTGCATGGCCTAAACCTGCATATTAATCGTGGTGAACTGGTGACTTTGTTAGGTCGCAACGGTTCGGGTCGCAGCACCACGTTAAAATCCATTATGAATATGGTCAGTCGTCGTACGGGTTCAATCACTATTAATGGTAATGAAACCATTAATACTGCACCCCATCAAATTGCCCGTTTAGGCGTGGGTTATTGCCCCGAAGAAAGGGGTATTTTTTCTAGCCTTAACGTAGAAGAAAACTTGTTATTACCGCCCACCGTGCGCAGCGGTGGTATGACTTTAGATGAAATTTATGAAATGTTTCCTAACCTTTATGAACGGCGTAAAAGTGTTGGTACGCGCCTTTCAGGAGGTGAGCAGCAGATGTTGGCTATGGCGCGTATTTTACGCACAGGTGCCAATATGCTGCTGTTAGATGAAATTACCGAAGGTTTAGCGCCGGTCATTGTTCAAAAGCTTGCTGAGGTTTTGGTGCATTTAAAAGAAAAAGGTTTAACGATTTTATTGGTTGAGCAAAATTTCCGTTTTGCAGCACCGATTGCTGACCGCCATTACTTAATGGAGCACGGTCAAATTGTTGAAGAAATTAAAAAAGATGAATTAGAAAGCAAGCAGGAAATACTTAATACCTACTTGGGTGTTTGATTAGATTAATAAAACAACAACAAAAGCCAATAAGGCAACGGAGTATCAAGCATGAAACTAATAAAAAAAGTACTAACAGCTGCTGTAGCAACGGCAATCACCGCTGGCGCTGCACAAGCCGCGATTACTAACAACGAAGTACGTATTGGCTATTTGGCTGATATGTCTGGTGGTTATCGCGATTTGGCTGGCCCTAATGGTTTAGAAGCGTTACGCATGGCGGTAGAAGATTTTGGCGGCACGGTGAAGGGCAATAAAATTACCATTGTTAGTGCCGATGACCGTAACAGCCCAGACGTTGCTTCAAGCACGGTACGCCAGTGGATTGAAAGCGATAAAGTTGACATGGTTGCAGGCTTGGTTGCTTCTTCAGTCACTATTGCTGCGACTAAAGTAATGGCAGGTACCGACACGATTGGTTTGGTGAACGGTTCAGCAGCTTCTAGTATTACTAACGAACACTGTACGCCTAATCACATTCACTGGGCTTACGACACTTACCCACTAGCCAACTCAACTGCATCAGCCATTGTTGATGGAGGGGGTAAAAATTGGTTTCTAGTAACGGCTGATTATGCGTTTGGTCACTCGCTAGAAAACGACGTGCGCAGTGTTGTTGAAGCTAAAGGTGGAAAAATAGTCGGTACAGTTCGCCACCCACTAGGCACTAATGACTTCTCTTCTTATATTCTGCAAGCGCAATCTTCAGGTGCGCAGGTGGTAGGTTTTGCCAACGCTGGCGGCGACACAGTTAACTCGGTTATTACTGCGGGTGAATTTGGTTTAGCGCAATCAGGGCAAACCGTTGCTGCGCTTTTATTCTTTTTAACAGACGTTCACGCACTGGGTGTAAAAACAGCGCAAGGCATTCAGCTAGTTACTGGTTGGTACTGGGATAAAGATGCAGACGCACGTAAGTGGTCAGATGCTTTTTATAAGCGCACCAAAGTTCGCCCAAGTATGGTTCATGCAGGTATTTACTCCAGCACTATGCATTACCTAAAAGCAGTAGAAACAACAGGCAGTGATAAGGCTTCGGTAGTGCGTGCAGAAATGGCTAAAAATAAGATTAACGACATGTTCACCAAGGGTGGTTACATTCGTGAAGATGGCCGTATGGTGCATGATATGTACCTAGCTCAAGTTAAAACACCTAAAGAATCTAAGAACCCTTGGGATTTATACAAGATCATTCGTACCATTCCAGCTGATAGTGCTTTCCGTCCTTTATCCGAGAGCAAGTGCTCATTGGTAAAAAAGTAAAGGGTAAAAAAGTCAATAATTGGCGATAAATGAGTGGGGTTGTTCTAACCCCACTTTACAAGAATTTTGTTAAAGGATGGTACGCAGATGACCATGATATTTGGAGTGCCTGCCGCCGCATTTTTTGGTCAGTTATTGCTGGGTCTGATCAACGGCGCTTTTTATGCTCTTTTAAGTTTAGGTTTAGCGATTATATTTGGCCTACTTAAAATAATTAACTTTGCCCACGGTGCCCAGTATATGTTGGGTGCTTTTGCGGCTTATTTGCTGCTAAACCTATTAGGTATTAATTATTGGGCAGCCTTGTTTTTAGCGCCAATTATTGTGGGTACTATTGGTGCTTTAATTGAACGTTATTTATTACGCCGTATTACTCACATCGACCATATTTATGGTCTGCTATTAACGTTTGGTTTAGCGTTAATTATTCAAGGTTTATTCACTAACTTATTTGGTGTTTCAGGCAATCGTTACCCAGTACCCGAGGCGTTAATGGGTGGCATTAACTTAGGTTTTATGTTCTTACCTTTTTACCGTGCTTGGGTGGTGGTTATTGCACTAGTTGTGTGCATTGGCGTGTGGTTCTTGATTGAAAAAACCAAGTTGGGCGGTTACTTGCGTGCCGGTACTGAAAACCCGGCAATCATGCAAGCTTTTGGTATTAACGTACCGTTACTAGTAACCCTGACCTATGGCTTTGGTGTGGCGCTGGCTGCTTTTGCAGGTGTATTGGCTGCGCCTATCTATTCTGTTGCGCCAGGTATGGGTGCTAACTTATTAATAGTCGTGTTTGCAGTGGTAGTTATTGGTGGTATGGGTTCGATTATGGGCGCTGTTTTAACAGGCTTAGTTATGGGAATAGTGGAAGGCTTGACTAAGGTTTATTACCCAGAAGCATCGAATACTGTCATTTTCTTAGTAATGATTTTTGTGCTGCTGCTGCGTCCAGCAGGGCTATTTGGTAAGGAGGCATAGACCATGGCTATGACTGAAATTACAAAAGTTAAAGTAAGTGCGGCACAAGAGTCGCTACAAGCTGCTAAGCGTCATCGAATCATGATTTATATTGCGCTGCTAGCTGTAGCAATGGTTGCACCCTTTTTAGCTTACCCAGTGTTTTTAATGAAAATTCTGTGTTTTGCGCTTTTTGCTGCGGCTTTTAACCTAGTGCTTGGCTATACGGGTTTGCTATCTTTTGGACACGCTGCATTTTTGGCAACCGGTGGTTATTTTACTGGCTATCTGCTTAGTAACCATGCGGTAACGCCTGAGCTAGGTATTTTAACTGGTACTTTAGCGGCGATTATTTTAGGCACTTTCTTTGGCTTGCTGTCGATTCGTCGTCAGGGTATTTATTTTGCAATGATTACCCTAGCGTTAGCGCAGTTAGTCTTCTTCTTCTACCTACAGGCAGATTTTACTGGTGGTGAAGACGGTATGCAGGGTGTGCCACGTGGTTACTTGTTTGGGTTTATTGATTTAGAAAATAACCTAGCCATGTATTACTTTGTGCTAGCAATATTTCTGATTGGTTTCATGATTATTCAGCGCACCATTCATTCGCCTTTTGGTCAGGTGTTAAAGGCTATTCGTGAGAATGAACCCCGTGCGACTTCGCTAGGTTACAACGTCGATGCTTACAAGCTGGTAGCTTTTGTTATCTCTGCCGGTTTAGCAGGCTTGGCAGGTTCAACTAAAACTGTCGTTTTCCAGTTAGCATCTTTAAATGATGCACACTGGCACATGTCGGGTGAAGTAATTCTTATGACCCTAGTGGGTGGCGTGGGTACTTTGATTGGGCCAATTGTGGGCGCTACTTTTGTACTAACCCTTACGCATCAGCTGGCACAAAGTGCGCTAGGTGATTGGGTTAACGTTATTCTTGGTGTGGTGTTTGTGGTCTGCGTTATGGTGTTTCGCGCTGGTATTGTGGGCGAAATACAAAAGTTCGCTAAGAAGAACTTTAAATAAGCTTTAAGTTTTATGTACCGCTTTGTAGGCCACCTCTCTGTGTCCTTATTTGACCTGCTAGGTAACTAGCAGGTCTTTTTTTTAGACTTGGCTTACTCATGCAACGACTTGTAGTAATATGCTGAAGATAATAAATAACCCAGCAGGATTTTCCTTAATGAATAATGTATATCCGCTAAAGTTTTTAGCAGTTTCCTTGTTAACTACCTTGTTAGCTTTCACTGCTTCTGTTGCTGTGGCGGCCGAGTGTGAATCTTATGCTTCCTTGAAACGCATGGAAGGACAGGTGCAGCTAACAAAGGCTGGCTCACCTTTTCCCGTGCGTAAGCCTGAATTGCCCTATGCACTTTGTACCGGCGATAAAGTGCAAACCGTTGCTAAGTCACAGGCGCTAATTACCCATGTGGGTGGTGACGTTGTTCTTGCTGAAAATAGCCGTTTAGAAGTGATGGGTGTTGATAGCCTTTCTTTAACTGAAGGTGTGGCTTTATTTAAGATTACTCAGCGCGAAGGTCAGCGATTTATTGCCCAAACCCCTTTGGTGGTGATAGGCGTGAAAGGTACGGAGTTTTTAGTCAGCAGCCAAGTAGATCGTAATGATGTGGCTTTGTTTAAAGGTGCGGTGGGTGTTGAACGTCAAGACGGTCAAGAAATGGCGTACTTTCGTACCAAACCTGTTGCTGAAATGAGTTATAAGGAATACACCGCCTACCAAAAGAAGTCTTTTTCTGACTATAAAAACACCCTAAAACAAGCCTTTGCTGATTATAAGAAACAGCAAATGGCTGAATTTCAGGCTTATGTTAGCGATGTGGATTTAAAGGTAGGTCGTCAGCTAACTCTAAGTGGTGCAGAGGTTTTAAATTCTAAAGAGTCTTTAAATTCTAAAGGGGCTTTAAGTACTGAAAATGCCAAGCCAGAAGCGATTGATGCGCCGGTGAGTAAAACGGTCGAAAAATTACATCAGCAGCTTAAGGTCTGGTTGTAATCAATGCTAGCAATTAGCCGATTACAGCGTTTAAAAAAACTAAGCATTTACCTGCTGGCGCTAAGCTTATTGGTTTTAGTTTACCTCTTAGCTTTGCGCCCGCCAGTAATGGTGCAGTCATTAGCCAGTGCATTAAGCGATGGTTATTTTCAATGGAACCAACGCGAGCCTTCTAAGCAGCTTATTTTTATAGAAATAGAAAATAGCAGCGTTCGGGCTTTTGGGCGCTGGCCTTGGTCGCGTGATTTAATTGCTAAGGGTTTACAAGGTTTGCAAGCGGCTGATGTGGTTGGCTTAGATATGCTGTTTTCTGAACCGACAGTGTTGCAGCAAGATCAGCAGCTAGCCGATGTTTTAGAAGGCCTACCGATTATAGGTGGCCTATTTTTAAATGGCCCGCAAGCTAAAAAGTTAGATGAAGCCGCCTACAGCAAAGTCTTAGATTCTTCTTTAACGCACACCAATAACCCGCAGCTGATTGATAGTAAGCAAGCGGAACTACCCACGCCAATTCTGCGCGAAAGCTTTCCTTTTTTAGCCGCATTAAATATTTCTTCTGATGCCGATCAAAAATTCCGTCATTACCCTTTAGCTTTTTGGTTGCAAGAGGCAGTGCTTCCTAACCTTGGTGTGCAAATGTGGCGCTTAGGCCGCTATGAAGATTTACAGTTAAATGCCACCCAAGCCTTGTTAGGTGAACAGCTATTACCCGTTGATAGAAAAACCCGCGCCCGCCTGAATTATTACCCAGAAGATAACTGGCAACGCATCGCTTTTGCTGAACTTATGCAGCCCGATTGGGATCCGCAACGCCTAGCAGACCACTGGGTATTGGTGGGGGTTAGCGAAGCAGGTGTTACTGATTTACGTGCCACGCCGATTGGTCAGTTGGCAGGGCCGTTAGTGCATTTAACGTTTGTGGCTAACCTGCTGGACAACAGCTTATTAACAGACATTACTGGCTGGGCATTGCTGGTTACGTTGCTGATTATTTTTACTGTATTGGCGCTTATTTGGCAGTTAAATATGCCTTGGTTGCGCTTGGTGTTGTTTTTATTGGTGGGCTTGTCGATTTATGCCGTGGGCGTGGCTGGCTATCTATGGTTTAACCTGTGGTTAGAGATTTTTTACCCGTTGCTGTTTTTATTATTGGCGGCAATCATCGGTGAGTTGTGGTTGTTTCTAGCTATACGTGCTGAAACGGCTTATTTACGTTCCGCTTTTAGCAGCTACGTTGCACCCTCTTTGGTGGATAAATTAGTGCAGCAGGGCGATAAGTTACAGTTGGGCGGTAAAAAGCAGCAGCTAACCGTGCTGTTTAGTGATTTAAG
>CAYJCB010000006.1:9921-38570 GCA_964368615.1 uncultured Halomonadaceae bacterium
AGTTACAGTTGGGCGGTAAAAAGCAGCAGCTAACCGTGCTGTTTAGTGATTTAAGAAACTTCACACCTACTACTGAACATTTAGAAACTGAAAAGCTGGTTAGTCACCTGAATCGTTACTTTGGGTTAATGATTGATGAAGTACACCGTTATAACGGCACGCTAGACAAGTTAATGGGCGATGCGGTTATGGCGTTGTTTAATGCGCCCTTAGCTGACGAAGGCCATGCCTACCATGCTTGTTTAGCTGCAGCTGGTATGATGCAAGCCTTAGGTGTTTTTAATCAGGATTACACTGATGGTGAGGCTGATCTGCGTTTTTTAAGAATGGGTTTGGGTATTAATACTGGCGAGGCGATTGTTGGCAATATTGGTGCAGCGAATCGTTTTAATTACACAGCCATAGGTGATGTAGTGAATACTGCAGCGCGTTTAGAAAGTGCCACCAAAGAAGTGAACCTTAACTGGCAAGCTGCTATAGAAGCAGGTGAGCTTAAGCCTTGTGAAAGGGTTGATATTTTAATTGGTGAACAAACCTATATCGCAGTTAAAGACCGCTTGCCTTGCTACCCAGTCATGGGTTTACAGTTAAAAGGTAAATCGCAAGCCCAGAATGCTTGGGTATTGGACTGGCGCAAAATGATTGAACAAAAGCTTTTGTCTTGATTAACAGCTCTAAAAACTTGCTCTAAAAAGTCCTCTGCTATATTCTTTAAGGTAATTTGTATCTTGTTTCTTATTACCTTTTTTGGCTTGGTGGAGGGCTTGCAATGAAGTTGCAGCAGTTACGTTATATTTGGGAAGTGGCGCACAATAATTTGAACGTCTCTTCTACCGCACAAAACTTATTTACTTCACAGCCTGGGGTAAGTAAGCAAATTCGTTTGTTGGAAGATGAGCTAGGCATAGAGATTTTTGTGCGCAGCGGTAAGCACCTAACCCGTATTACACCCGCTGGGCAAGCGGTGATTGATATGGCGGGGCAAATTTTACAAACCGCTGAAAATATTAAAAAAGTAGCCTTTGAATTTAGTAACGAACGCCGTGGTAGTTTAACTTTAGCCACCACTCACACCCAAGCGCGTTATATTTTGCCTGCTGTTATTCAGCAGTTTATGGAAAAATACCCCGATGTAACGCTGAGTTTAAAGCAGGGTACGCCGCCACAAATTGCGCAAATGGTGGCTGAAGGTGAAGCAGATTTAGCCATTGCAACCGAATCCATTGCCAGCACTAATGATTTAATTACCCTGCCTTGCTACCAGTGGAACCGTTGTATTTTGGTACCTAAAGACCACCCTTTAGTGCAGCAGAAAAAACTGACCTTAAAAACACTTGCTGACTATCCGCTGGTTACTTATATTCATGGTTTTACAGGCCGTGCCAAGGTTGACGAAGCCTTTAATAAAGCAGGATTAGAGCCTAAAATTGTTTTTACTGCGGCTGATTCAGACGTGATTAAAACCTATGTGCGTTTAGGTGTAGGCGTGGGGATTGTGGCGCACATGGCAGCTGATACGCGCGACGATGACCTAGTAGTGATTGATGCGAGTCATTTATTTGAACCCAGTGTCACCCATTTAGGCATTCGCAAAGGCACTTTTATGCGCGGTTATTTGTACCATTTTATAGAAAAGCTTGCCGCACATTTAGACCAAGAAACCCTTGATAAAGCTTTGGCTGCTGTCAATAAGCAAGAAGTTGAACAGCTGTTTGCTAAGCTAGAGCTGCCGAAGCGTTAATAAACCTTTATAATTAAATGCTGATAATTAAATCTTTATTTCATTTTCACCCTACAACTGTTGAAGGATTGTTATGGAAATTGCTTGTTTAGACCTAGAAGGTGTTTTAGTCCCTGAAATTTGGATTGCTTTTGCTGAAAAAACGGGCATTGAAGAATTAAGAGCCACCACGCGCGATATTCCTGATTACGATGTGTTGATGCGTCAGCGCCTGCGTATTTTAGATGAACACAATTTAAAACTACCCGATATTCAAGCCGTGATTGCTGAATTAGAGCCGCTACCTGGCGCAGTTGATTTTATTAACTGGCTAAGAGAGCGTTTTCAAGTAGTTATTTTGTCAGACACTTTCTACGAGTTTTCGCAGCCGTTAATGCGTCAGCTAGGTTTCCCAACCTTATTGTGCCACAAGCTAGAAGTAGACGCAGAAGGCCGTGTGGTTGATTATAAACTACGCCAGCGCGACCCTAAGCGCCAAAGTGTTAGGGCGTTACAGCTGTTGAACTTCCGCGTAATTGCAGCAGGTGATTCTTATAACGATACCACCATGCTGGCGCAGGCTGAACAGGGTATTTTGTTCCACGCCCCACAAAACGTGATTGAAGAATTTCCTCAGTACCCAGCTATTCAAACCTTTGAAGACCTGAAACAAGCCTTTATTAACGCTAGTAATCGTGAGCTGACACTTTAGTGGCTAATTTTTCACAGGATAAGCAGTTGCAAGGTAAAACAGCTTGGATAACCGGTGCCAGTTCTGGCATCGGTGCTGCTACGGCGCGTCGCTTAGCTGCTGCTGGTATGAACTTGGTTTTATCTGCGCGCCGTGTAGATCGCCTAGAAGCTTTAGCTGCAGAATTAAAAGCGGCAGGCATCGAAGTAACCTTAGAGCCAGTTGATGTGTCTGATCGTGCTGCGATGGCGGCGGTAGGTGAGCGCATTGCCGCAGCAGGTGGTGTTGATCTGTTGGTTAATAATGCTGGCACTATGCCAATTAGCCCGATTCTTTCGGGTCGGGTTGATGAGTGGGAGCAGATGATTGATGTAAATATTAAAGGTGTGCTCTACGCGATTCATGCCGTTTACTCTGGCATGGTCGCGCGTAAACAAGGGCATATTGTTAATATCAGCTCGGTTGCCTCACGGATTACCTTTCAAAGTGCCGGTGTTTACGCAGGTACTAAACACGCGGTTCGGGCGATTTCAGACACGCTACGCAAAGAAGCCATACGTTATGGTATTCGTGTGACAGATATTCAGCCAGGTTCAGTTGCTACCGAACTGCCTGATTCCATTCAGCACGACAAAATTCGTAATGCCGTAAAAGAAAACCTTTATGCTGATCCAAGTGCTTTGTTGCAGCCTGAAGATATAGCTGAAGCTATTTTTTATGCGGTATCGCAACCAGCGCATGTGGACGTAAGTGAGTTACTGATTCGTCCGCAGAGTATGGAAGACTAACCTATGTTGTTGTTTATTCATGGTTTTGGTTCAAGCGGTCGTGGCACTAAAGCCCAGATGCTAAAGGCTTGGTGCCAAGAACAAGGCATTAGCTTTATGGCACCTTCTTTGCCCAATATCCCTGAGTTAGCGATAGAAACCTTGCAAGAAATAATAGAAGCCATTCAAAAACATGAACCTGTTGCATTAGTTGGTTCGTCTTTGGGTGGTTTCTATGCGACTTGGCTGGCAAATCATAACCAACTGCCTTATGTGTTGGTTAACCCTTCGGTAGAGCCTTACATCACTTTAGAAAAAGCCGTGGGTAAAGCGATTAATTTCCATGATCAAAGCAGTTATGAATGGAATGCCCAGCACACGGCTAGCTTGTTGCAGTTTAAGGTCGAAAACCCCGCCACAGAACGCTGTTTATTAATGGTGCAAACGGGTGATGAGCTTTTAGATTATCGCCAAGCAGTAGAGTATTACAAAACTGCCCAGCAAATTATTGAAGAAGGCGGAAATCATGGTTTTGCAGGCTTTGAAAAGCATTTAAAAACCATGACTGATTTCCTTAAAGTTTAAACACTTTATTAAAACTTAAACTCGCTCCACACTGGCGCGTGGTCAGACGGCTTTTCCATGCCACGAATCTTGTAATCTATGCCAGTAGCAACACAAAAAGGCGCTAAGCCTTCACTGGCTAACAGCAGGTCAATTCGTAGCCCGCGCTTAGGTTCGTCTTCAAAACCTTTGCTGCGGTAATCAAACCAGCTAAATAACTCGTTACTGGCAGGATTTTGTTCACGGTAGCTATCAGTAAAACCCCACGCCATTAAACGTTCCATCCACTCACGCTCTTCAGGTTGGAAGCTGGTTTTGCCAGTTTGCAGCCAGCGTTTACGATTTTTTTCGCCAATACCTATGTCTAAATCAGTGCTAGAAATATTCATATCGCCCACCACTAATACACGTTGGTCGGGCGTGTAATCAGTTTCTAGCAGGGTTTGTAAATCATTATAAAACTTACGTTTAGCAGGAAATTTAATTTCGTGCTTAATATTTTCACCTTGTGGAAAATAGCCGTTAATGATGCTAATAGTCTCACCATCAGAACATTTATGCTGGGTGGTAATTAAGCGTTTTTGTGAAGTTTCATCATCGCTAATAAAACCTTTTGTAACGCTTAACGGTGGTTGTTTAGAAAGCGTTGCTACGCCGTAATGGCCTTTTTGACCGTGGTATTCAACGTGATAGCCCCAGCTTTGTACCATTTCTAGCGGAAAATCAGGGTCATTTACCTTGGTTTCTTGCAGGGCAATTATTTCAGGCTGGTCAGCAGCGATAAGTGCTTCCATTTGATGAGGGCGGGCGCGTAAGCTATTGATATTAAAACTAACGACTTTCATTGTAGCTGTCTTTCCTTTAAAAATGAGTTCAGCCCTTAACGGGCAAGCTAGGGCGATTTTAACACTTTTAATCTGTTAGAATGATTTGATTTTTTATAGACTAATCGTTAAGTCTTTTTTTGGCAGAGCAGAGGAGTTTTTATGAGTATTAAATCGGATCATTGGATTCGCCGTATGTCGCAAGAACAGGGCATGATAGTGCCTTTTGAAGCAGGCCAAGTGCGCGAAGCCGATGGTGAAAAAATCATTTCCTACGGCACTTCAAGTTATGGTTATGACGTGCGCTGCGCTGATGAATTTAAGATTTTTACCAACATCAATTCCACCATCGTTGACCCTAAGAACTTTGATGAAAATAACTTTGTTGATTTCAAAGGCGACCGCTGCATTATTCCGCCTAACTCGTTTGCCTTAGCGCGTACCGTTGAACGTTTTAAAATTCCGCGTGATGTATTGGTGGTTTGTTTAGGCAAAAGCACCTATGCCCGTTGCGGCATTATTGTTAACGTCACACCACTAGAGCCAGAGTGGGAAGGTTACGTTACGCTTGAGTTTTCCAACACTACTACCTTACCAGCCGTGATTTATGCCAATGAAGGCATTGCCCAAATGCTGTTTTTTGGTGGCGACCAAGTGTGTGATGTGTCTTATAAAGACCGCAACGGCAAATACCAAGGGCAAGAAGGCGTGACTTTGCCTAAAGCCTAAGCTTTTATTTACCGCTTAAACTTCTGCTTACTGGGGTCGCATGAATAAATCTTTGTTTTTAGATGGCTTTAAACAACGTATTCAAGAACGCTTTAACTTGAGTGCTGATTATGCATTTGAAGTTTTAAGCATAGCGGCCTTTTTAGATATGACTTTTGATGAAGTCGTTGCCAATGTCTCTACTTTAGTAAATGGTAATGGCAGTCATGACGCTGGTCTTGATGGTATTTATTTAGATGAGGACGAGCGTGATTGCACGCTGCATGTTTTTCAAATTAAGCACAATACCAAGTTAGGCGACAATGAGCTTAGTAAGTTTGTAAATGATTACCGCAATGTGTTTGTTATGGATAATGCTGGTAATCTGCCTTTAAATGACCGAGTTGCTGCTTCGTTAGAGAAATACAAATCTGTTGTTTCATCAGGGAAAATGGTCGAAACTAAACTCTATTTTGTTTTTAATGGCGAAATCACTGCACAAAACCAGCCGCTGGTAGAGCGCCATGAACAGAATGCAGAATACCTTACAGTCCATGATTCTAATGCTCTTTACTCACGAATTGATGACCTGCTGTTAGAGCATAAAAAACGTAAAGAAGTGCGCTTTAGTTTTATGGCAGAAAAGTCTAATATTTCGCTTAAAAATGATCCACAAGCATTAATATCTTTTCAAATTCAGAATATTAAAGCCATTAATTTTAGATTATCAGCTCTTGAATTATGCAAATTATTAGATAAAGAAAAGTCTATTAATAAGCGCGTTGATACAGTTTTTAGTGAAAATATACGAGGCTTTTTACGTCACAATAAAACTAATAAAAGAATTCAAGAAACGTTAGAAAGTGATTTTGCTGAGTATTTTCCTTTCCTAAATAATGGCATCACAATTATTGCTGAACAAGTAAAAATACCCCGTGAAATGCAGGCTGGTTATTATCCTGTAGAGGCCAAAAATCCTATTATTGTTAATGGTCTACAAACAACGCATGTTATTTATGAAATTTACCAAAAATCGCCTGAAAAACTTGAAGGTGTTTATGTATTGGTTCGTTTATACGAAACGACGGAACCTGATATATTAGAAAAAATTACTGATGCTACTAATACTCAATCACCAATCAGCTTTAGAGATAAGGTAAGCAATAAAAACTTTAATGCTTACACCAAAGCCTTATTTGAAATGCACAATATAGGTTATCTAACTAAGCGTGGCGAAAGCTTTGATGCACAGTTAAGTCAGAGAATGTTGGAATCAGTTCATAGTGATCTAGTATTTAAATATTGGTATGCCACTTTTAACGAACTACCAGAAGTGGCGAAAAATGCTAAATCTAAAGTGTTAGAAGAAATTTTTGAAGCCAGCCAAGATAAGCATCACTTCTTGTCGCCTTTATTTAATGGCGATAAAAACTCCCCTGTGTATCAGCAGTTATTAAAAGCCTATTACCTTTATCGCTTTGTAACACAACAAAGAAATGCAGCAGAAAAATCTACCGTCGATGATTCAATATTTTATGCCGATGAGTTAATCGCTTATGGCTTACATAAAATAGCAGCTAAAAAAACTGATTTTCATCAAGCCTATCAGCAGGTTTATCAGGCCGTTGTAGCAATGGTGGCAGAAGAAAAGGCATTG
Source organism: uncultured Halomonadaceae bacterium (assembly GCA_964368615.1). Lineage (GTDB taxonomy): Bacteria > Pseudomonadota > Gammaproteobacteria > Pseudomonadales > Halomonadaceae > Marinospirillum. The sequence continues at coordinate 16,853 of CAYJCB010000006.1, forward strand.
CTACTAGAAAAAAATATAAGCTATAGCCATAATGCTTACTTTAAATCAGCAAAATCACGTTATGACTTAAACAAAAAACTAAATGTGGTCGAAAAAGAGCTGATTAATTAAGTTTTTTATACTACTGGCATTAGTTAAACCTAAAGTCAATTATGATTATAGACATTTTTGAACACACGACACACCAAATGGCAGAAGATATTAAAATAATTTTAACTTGCAACGACTAAAAATAAACAAAAACGCCACTGTATATTATTAATAAACACAGTGGCATTTTTGATGACTTACTAAAACTTAATTAGCTTTTTGCAGTAGGGTGTTCAGTTAGGCACATATCGCTACCTAATAACAATACACGCAAGGTGCGTTCTCTAACTGTTTTCAAAAGTTCTGCATTATCAGTTAAGGACTGTTTATAAGAAGGAATCATGCGCAACATACGCTCTTTGCCTTCGCCTTCGATTAACTGTGGGAAGCTGCGCTCTACTACTTCTAGCATGGCTTGTACGGCGGTTGACGCGCCAGGTGATGCGCCTAATAGTGCTGCAAAGCTTTTGTCAGCGGATACAATCACTTCTGTACCAAACTCTAGCTTGCCTTTGCCCTCGGCATCTTTCTTGATGATCTGCACACGCTGACCAGCAATCGATAAATCCCAATCTTCATCTTTAGCATCAGGGAAGTATTTGCGTAACGAATCAACCCTTGCTGAATGCGATTGCCTAGATTCACCAATTAAATAGCGCGTTAAATCCATATTTTTCATGCCCACCGCCATTAGCGGAATAATGTTGTTGGGGCGAATTGAAAAAGGTAGGTCGGTAATCGAACCTGTTTTTAGGAATTTAGTCGTAAAACCTGCATAAGGACCAAATAACAAGGTTTTTTTGCCGTCAATAATGCGCGTGTCTAGGTGGGGAACCGACATGGGCGGCGCACCTAATGGTGCTTTGCCGTAAACTTTGGCGTAGTGCTGGTCAATAATATCGGGCTTGTTACAAATTAACCATTGGCCGCTAACTGGGAAGCCAGCATAACCTTTACCTTCAGGAATACCAGATTTTTGGAGCAGCGTTAGCGCAGCACCCCCCGCACCTACAAAAACAAAACGGGCATTAACATTGTAAGCTTGCCCATTTTTGGTGTTTTGAATACTAACTTGCCAAGTTTTATCTTGCTGTTGAGATAGCCCTTTTACCTTGGTATCAAGTAATAATTCAAAACCTTCTTGCTGTTGCAGGTTTTTAACTAGCGAACGTGTCAGTTCACCAAAGTTAACGTCTGAACCATAAGCAACACGCGTTGCAGCGATTTTTTCATCGGCTGCGCGACCCTGCATAATCAGCGGTATCCACTGCTTAATTTGTTCTGGGTCTTCGCTGTATTCCATATCAGCAAATAAGTGGTGCTGCTTTAAAGTTTCGTAGCGTTTACGCAAGAACTTAACGTTTTCTTCACCCCAAACAAAACTAGAATGCGGTGCAGTATTAATAAACTTACAAGGGTTAGGTAAAGCACCTTCTTCAACCAAAAATGACCACAATTGTAAACTTAGTTCAAAAGCAGTATTTATGCCAAATGCTTTGGTTGTATCTATTTCGCCATTGGCCTTCATGGGCGTGTAGTTAAGTTCACAATAGGCAGCGTGGCCTGTTCCTGCGTTGTTTAGTGCATCGGTACTTTCTTGAGCGACCTGATCGAGGCGCTCAACCATCGCAATGGTGAGTGATGGATCTAATTGCTTTAAGAGGGTTCCGAGGGTTGAGCTCATGGCTCCGGCACCGACTAGCAGCACATCCACTTTCTTAGCTGTCATTTTTACAATTTATCCCATCAAGTTTATCTTTGCGCGATTATAGGCTTCACCCTGCGACAATCAATCCACCTATAGTGGAATAAGCCATAAATAGACGTTATAACGCGCCATTTTGCTAAATTAGTAAAGCCTAAAGCGGCTTATTGAAATTAGGGTGGCAAGTTAGACCGTGCAGCGCGTTGGTGTTTTGTTAACAGCGGTGCTGTAGATTTTTGGTACGCCTTTGGGCAAAGCTTTAAGTATAAGTAAAGGTTATGATGTAGTGGTAGCTTTATTTGTAAGCTAGTTTATAGAATAAAGTGGCACTGGCTGGCTTTCAAGCCTAAAATGTTGTTTTTATTTTAATCTCATTGAAAATAAGGTAGTTAAGTTATCCATGGAACGTACCTATACCCTGACCATCTCCTGCCCCGATAAAGTAGGAATTGTAGCCAAGGTGAGTAACTTTTTAGCCATGTATGGTGGCTGGATCACTGAAGCCAACCACCACTCAGATTTAGACGTTAATCGCTTTTTTATGCGCCACGAAATACGTGCAACCACTTTACCTTTTGGTTTAGATGAGTTTCGTACTGCATTTAGCCCGATTGCGCGTGAATACGATATGGATTGGGATATTAGTGATTCTGATACTAAAAAACGTGTGATATTAATGTGCTCAAAAGATTCACATTGCATGGTGGATTTATTGCACCGTTGGCAAAGTGGTGAATTGGCTTGTGATATTCCATTGGTTATTTCTAACCATAATGATTTACGCGAAATGGTTGAATGGCACGGGATTCCTTTTGTGCAAGTGCCAGTTAATAAAGATAACAAGCTTGAAGCCTACGCTGAAATTGAACGCTTAATTGACGAAGCCAAAGCTGATTGCGTGGTGTTAGCGCGTTACATGCAGATTATTCCACCCGCTTTGTGTAAAAAATACCAACACCGCATTATTAATATTCACCACAGCTTTTTGCCTTCTTTTGCTGGCGCTAAGCCTTATCACCAAGCTTATGAACGTGGTGTAAAGCTGATTGGTGCTACTTGCCATTATGTAACCGAAGAACTCGATGCTGGGCCAATTATCGACCAAGATACGGTTAGGGTGAATCATCGTCAAACAGCAGCAGATATGGTGCGTTTAGGGCGTGATGTTGAAAAAAGTGTTTTGGCGCGTGGTTTAGCTTGGCACTTGCAAGATAGGGTGTTAGTTTTTGGTAATAAAACGGTTGTTTTTAACTAGTGATGAGGTGGTGGAATGCTAGAAGGTTTTGCGATTCTTTTACTCTTTCAGCTAATTGGCGAGTTAATTACTCGCCTGTCTGGCATTCCTGTACCTGGCCCTGTGCTGGGTATGGCCTTATTGCTTTTGGCTGTGTTGCTGTATAAAAAAGTACCCAGTGGAGTGCGTGTTGCTTCTGAAGGTTTGCTGCGTTATTTACCCTTGTTGTTTGTGCCAGCAGGCGTTGGTTTAATAAATCACGGTTTATTATTAAAACAAGATATTTGGGTGATTAGCATTACTTTAATTTTAAGCACGGTGATGACGCTAGTAGTAACGGTGTTGGTATTGCAGTGGTTAAAAAAACTTTGGGGGTTAAACGATGCCTGATGTTATTTTTGACCTCTGGGTCTACATGGCGGCTAGCCCGCTGTTGCACTTACTGTTAACTCTTTTGGCATTTTTCTTGGCGCGATGGATTAACCAACGTGCCGGTGGAACACCTTTGTTGCACCCTGTTTTAGTGGCGATTGCGCTGTTAGTGGGCTTGCTGTTAATCAGTGATACGCCTTACAGCGTGTATTTTGAAGGGGCGCAGTTTATTCACTTTTTAATGGGGCCGGCGATTGTGTCTTTAGCTGTGCCTTTGTTTGACCACCGTGAAAGAATCCGCCGTGAATTTGTGCCACTAGTTTTGGCTTGTGTGGCAGGTATTGTTACCGCAGTGATTTCGACAGTGGTAATTGTGCGTTTACTAGGTGGGCGTGAAGATACCATGTTGTCTTTAGTACCAAAATCAGTCACCACACCGATTGCGATGGGTATTGCTGAACAAATTGGCGGTTATCCGGCTTTAGCGGCAGGTATAGTGCTGATTACTGGTGCGGTAGGTTGTATTTTAGGGCCACCTATTTTTAAGCTTCTAAAAATAAAAGACCATGCAGTGCAAGGCTTTGCAATGGGTTTGGCAGCGCACGGTTTTGGTACGGCACAGTGTTTTAGCCTTAGCAACCTTGCTGGCGCTTTTGCCGGTTTGGCGATGGGCGTAACAGGGCTGCTAAGTGCATTTTTAATACCGCTGATTATGCGATTCTTTGCCTAATCCAAGCATTTAATTCAGGAACAGTATTAGCAATAAAATCAGCCCCCCAAGTGGTGGGCTGTTCGTTAATACCAATGTAACCAAAACCAGCCACTAGGGTTTGCATACCCGCACGACGACCGGCTTCAATGTCTCGAATATGGTCGCCAACGTATAAGCATTGCTCGGGTGGCGTGGCTAATTGCCGTGCAGCTAACAAGAGTGGTGCTGGGTCGGGTTTGCTAACGCCTAAATCTTCAGGACACACCACCGCAGCAGCATTAATACGCAATTCACGTAACAATAAGTCGGTATAAATGCGTGGCTTATTAGTAACTATGCCCCAAGGCACAGGCTGGCGGTCGAATTCTTTAAGTAACTCTTCTAGCCCAGCAAAGATACTGCTGTTATCGGCAATTTTTTCTTGATAGTTATTCAGTAAGCGCTGGCGCAGTTCTGGCTGGTTAGGTTCGCCTAGTTTTACGCCAAAGCCCAGTTCGACCAGTGCATTACCACCGTTAGAAACTTGGTCACGAATTAGGTTGTAAGGCAGCGCTGGCTTACCTTCTTCTAGCAGCAAACGGTTTAACGCTGCGGCTAAATCAGGTGCTGAATCAACTAGCGTGCCATCAAGGTCAAAAAGTACCGCCCGTATTGCAGGCGGTTTAGTTGTGTCACTGTTCAAGCGAGTAACCTCTTAATGTTTTACCATTATTGCTTTTAAGAATTAAAGTACCATTTTCGTTAATTTCAAATTGGCTAATTTCATTGAAAGTTTCTAAGAATTTTTGTTCTTGGTTCATCAAGGCTTCTGGGCAGGCCATTTTGGTGGCTAGGCTATGACTAAAAGTTAAGCTATCGCCATTCAATTCATATTGACTTGAATAACGGTTGCAAGAAGCACTGCCATAAACGCGGCCTTCTTCATTAAAAGTGATGGTGATGTGCGAGCTATCAATAATGCCTGCACCATTCACATCTTCGATTTGCCATTCACCAAGTAGTAATTCAAGGCGGCTTTCTTGGCTGGGTGTATCTACGGGCGCTGCCTTATTGTTCATAGTGCTACAGCCTGTTAAGCCAATGGCAAGGGTTACAAGTGCTGGGGTAATCATTTTTTTAAACACAATCAACTCACTTATATTATTCAGGTTTCGTGCAACGCATGAGGTAATTTACTTGCACGTCATGCGGGGTTAGTTTGTAGTGCTTGGTTAGTGGGTTGTAAGTGAGTCCGATTAATTCGGCTACACTTAAATTGGCTTCACGTACCCATTGGCCCATTTCAGAAGGCTTAATGAACTTGCTGTATTCATGCGTGCCGCGTGGCAACATGCGCATAATGTATTCAGCACCAATAATCGCAAATAAATAAGATTTAGGATTGCGGTTTAGTGTTGAAAAAAATACGTGCCCACCGGGTTTAACAAGGGTTGCACAGGCTTTAATAACCGCTGCTGGGTCGGGTACGTGCTCTAGCATTTCCATGCAAGTCACCACATCAAAACTTGCTGGTGCTTCTTCAGCAAGCTGTTCAGCGGTCATTTGGCGATAGTTAACTTTAAGGCCCGATTCTAATTGGTGTAAACGCGCAACAGTTAGTGGCGCTTCACCCATGTCTATTCCTGTTACCTCTGCACCGCGCTGGGCTAGTGCTTCAGATAGCAAACCACCCCCACAACCAATATCAACAACACGTTTGCCGGCAACTGCTGCGTGTTTATCTATCCAGTTGGCACGTAATGGGTTGATTTCGTGTAGTGGTTTAAATTCACTTTCAGGATCCCACCAGCGCGAAGCTAGGGCTTCAAATTTAGCAATTTCACCCGCATCAACGTTTTTTGGGGCCTCAGTCTTGCTCATGTGCTATTTCCTTTAAATGAGATTGTTCAAATGTATGGCGAATAATAAGCAGTTTAGCATTAAAATTTAAATTAATAGAGCGTCTCTAAAGTCTGAGTCAAACTGTACCTATACGCTTATACTCGTGCAGCTGTACAATGTTGTGGTTTATTTAATTATCACCCTGTAGATGCTAGCCTAGCGACTACACTTTCTTTGTCCAATCTTGAGAAGAACTTATGTTAAGAATTTTATTGGCATTGGTTACTGCAATGCTGTTATCAACCCCCGTTTTTGCAAGTGGAACTGCTGAAGCACTAACGCATTTAGATGCTACTAGCACGCTTGCTGGGTATTTAGCCGTCTTTATTTTTGCCATTGCTTACCTAATTGTTGTAGGTGAAGAAAAGCTAAAACTACGTAAATCTAAACCTGTTTTAATTGGTGCGGGGCTTATTTGGGTACTTGTTGGTATCGTGAGTACCGATCATGCTGCAACCAATGCGGCTTTTAGCCGAAATTTTTTAGACTTTAGTGAGTTAATGCTCTTTTTACTGGTTGCTATGACTTACATTAGTGCCATGGAAGAGCGGGGTGTATTTGAAGCTTTACGTGCTTGGATGGTGCAAAAAGGTTTTGGTTACAAAGCACTATTTTGGATTACGGGTGTTTTAGCCTTCTTTATTTCACCCGTTGCAGACAACTTGACAACAGCTTTATTGATGTGTGCTGTGGTGCTTAAAGTTGCTGAGGGTCAAAAAAGCTTTATTGCCATGTGTTGTGTCAATATTGTGGTTGCTGCTAATGCCGGTGGCGCATTTAGCCCCTTTGGTGATATTACAACCCTAATGGTATGGCAAGCGGGTAAGGTTCAGTTCTTAGAGTTTTTAGATTTGTTTTTACCGTCAGTGGTTAACTTTGTATTGCCAGCAGCGATTATGACGTTCTTTATTCCGAAAGGAAAACCAGTCAGTATTTCAGAAAAAGTTGAAATGAAGCGCGGTGCTAAGCGCATTATGTTGCTTTTTTTACTGACAATTTTTACTGCTGTGTGTGGCCATCAGTTCTTAGGTTTGCCACCGGTGTTTGGCATGATGGTTGGTTTGGGGTATTTGCAGTTCTTTGGTTATTTTTTACGTATGAGTCTTTCGTCTTCTTTAGCTAAAAAGCTTACTGCTGCTGAACAAAAAGAAGATGAAGAAAAACTGCATTACTTAGGTAGTGTAGTACCTTTTGACATCTTCAAAAATATTGCGCGTGCTGAGTGGGATACTTTGTTGTTCTTTTATGGCGTAGTAATGTGCGTAGGTGGCTTGGGTTATCTGGGTTATTTAGAATTGGTTTCTATCGTATTATTTGATGGCTTGGGTGCAACTTGGGCAGCCTTTGGCATTGGTATTATCTCTGCGGTGGTCGATAACATTCCAGTCATGTTTGCTGTTTTGGAAATGAATCCAACCATTAGTCACGGTCATTGGTTATTAGTAACCTTGGCAGCTGGTGTGGGCGGCAGCTTACTTTCTGTTGGCTCAGCAGCAGGTGTTGCGCTGATGGGTGCTGCACGCGGCCATTATACTTTTATGAGCCATTTACGCTGGATGCCAGTAATTTTCTTAGGCTATCTAGCCAGTATCTTAGTACACTTGTGGTTGGGTAATATTTTAGGTGCTTTTAATGTATATGGTTAGCGCCTAACGTATGCATTAAATACCTAAACGAAAAAAAGAGCGCAAATTAGGCGCTCTTTTTTTATGGGCAGCTAAAAATAGAGGTGTTTATTATTTAGCTTTACGAATAATTTCTACTAAAGCATTCAGTGCATCAGTGGCAGTAAAAATACCAAAAAGTTGGTCGTCATCATTTTCTACTACAATAACGCTACCTACTTTCTTTTCAGACATTAAAAATGCAACTTCATCTAGCGGCATGTTTTTGCTGACGGTGATTGGGTTTGGCGACATAATATCTTCAGCCTTTACTTGGTATTTTTCTGCATCAGACAGGCTTGAATAAAGACGAAGGTCGCGCTCACTGATTATTCCAACTACCTTCCCTTCGCCCACAACTGGCAAATGGCGCACACCCGAACCTGCCATCAACATCATTATTTCATCAAGTGCTGTGTCCAAAGTAATCATAATGGGGTCTGGAGTTGTAAATTCTTCAACAGGCAATGTTACTATTTTCATCATTTTTCCTTAGTTAAATAGTGTAAATTCATGGCTGAACTCACGGGTGTTATTAAAGTTTATGAAGCAAGCACAACTTGGTTTCTACCACGTTTTTTGGCTTCGTATAAAGCATCGTCTACTTCTTTAAGCAGAATGTTAGCATGTGTTGTTCGAGTGATTTTTTGTGCAAGGCAACCAAGGCTAATGGTAATGTGATTAGCAATGCCTGAATGTTCATGTAGTAAATTTAAATTATTGATCGTGCTGCGAAGTTTTTCAGCAACCGCACTGACACCCATTGCGTCTGTGTCAGGTAAAATGACTACAAATTCTTCTCCACCGTAGCGCGCCAACAAATCACTGGGTCGTATAATTTCGCTACTTAATGCTTTGGCAACCTGCTGTAAGCATTCATCACCTTTTCCATGACCATAGTTATCATTGTAGGGTTTAAAGTAGTCAATATCGATCATTATAAGCCCTAAAGATTGACCAGCACGCTGTAAGCGCCCTATTTCGTTATCTAAAGTAATGTCGAAGTGCCGACGATTAGCAATTTGCGTTAAGCCATCTATGTAGGAAAGCTTTTCTAGTAAATCAGTTTTTTGTTTTAAATTAATGTGAGTGCGAATGCGTGCTTGTACAACAGGCATTTGGTAAGGCTTAGTTATATAATCTACAGCGCCAAGGTTTAGACCTTTTTCTTCACTTTGAGGCGTGGAAAGAGCCGTCACAAAAATAATGGGTATACGGCTAGTGCTTGGATTATCTTTGAGTAATCGACACACTTCATAGCCATCTAGGTTTGGCATTTGAATATCAAGCAGCACTAAATCGGGTGGTGTTTCGCTGTTACAAAGTTCAAGTGCTCTTTTACCTTGGTTGGCAACTTGCACTAGGTAATCTTTATTCAGTGTATTGGCTAATATTTTTAGATTGGCTACTTCATCATCAACAATTAAAATACGTTGTCGAACCTGTTTTTCTTGTTTGTTAACAGCTGCATTAACAAGCGGCATGGCTTGCATAGATTCGCTAAAGTCTATGTGATGTGATAACTCACTGTAAAATAACTTGGGCTCTATTGGTTTACTTAAAAAAGCATTCATTCCTACTTCAAATGCTTTAGATCTATCATCATCTAAGGCAGTGGCTGTAAGTGCAATGATTGGAATACTGGCATTAAATTTTCTTATTTGTTGAGTTGCTTCATAGCCATCCATTTTTGGCATTTGTAAATCCATAAAAATAAGGTCGTAGTTATGCTGTTTGGCATACTCAATTGCCTCTAAACCATTTTTAGCCATATCATATTTTAATTGGTATTTTTTTAATAGAATAGCAACAATTTCACGATTTACATGGTTGTCATCAACAATTAAAATACGGGCTGCTGTACTAGGTTTGACAGTTTCATTTAAGCTGTTTTGTATAGCATCAATGATTAAAGGTACTGTGAAATAAAAACGGCTACCTTTGCCTAACTCAGATTCAACCTTGATACTACCACCACCCATAAGCTGAATTAGCTTGTTACTGATGGCTAAGCCCATACCTATACCGCCATAATTCCTGCTATTACTTTCATCGAGTTGCTTAAATGCTTCAAACAGTTCGCCTAGTTTTTCTTCTGAAATTCCTTGCCCAGTGTCAGCAACACAAAACTGCAACATGATTTCATTACTATTTTTAATATTTGCTGGGGTTACTTGAATAATCACGTGCCCCTGTTCAGTGAACTTAACTGCATTGCTTAGTAGGTGAACCAAGACTTGAAATAAATGGTGACTATCACCCTGTAGATTTAAAGGTATGCTAGGTTCAATTTCAAAGAAAAATGCAATAGGTTTATCTATGTTAAGCTCAGTATACTCTTGTATAAGGTTGGTTAAGGTTGCTTCTAAATTAAAACTAGTCATTACTGAGTTAACATTTTTGTTTTCTAGTTCAATAAAGCTAAATATATCATTCATTATGGCTAGTAAAGCACGCCCAGAACGCTGTATTTTTTGCAGTCTAAGCCTGCTCTCTTGCTCTAATGTATGCTCTAACTGAATATGTGTAAGTGTTAATACTGCATTAAGCGGTGTTTTTATTTCATGGCTTATATTGGATAGAAACTGAGTTTTAGCCAGATTCGCTGCCTTAGCTTGTTCGCTTGCTGTTATAAGCTCAGCTTCATTAATTTTTAATTGGTGAATCAAGCCATTGAAAGCAATAATTAAATCACCTAATTCATCGTTGTAATGGTTTTTTATAGGTTCTGCTTTAATGTTTGGCTTGCTCATTTCTTTTATTGCTTTTGTTGTTGTATCTAAAGGCAATAGTTGGCGGCGAAGGTAGCAAACTGAAAATAAAATAATTATTAAAGTTGATGCAAGACTAATCCATAGTATGTCTTTAATTAAAATGTTTGCAGGTTTAATCCAGTCACTTAAAACATGAGTATTAACAATAACCCAGCCTGTTTGATTTAAAATAGAAGCACTATAGATAACATCGCCACCAAATTGTGATTTAGATTGCCCAGAAAAATCACCATTAATAATTTTTTGGATAACACCGCTTGTTTCCAGTTTAGAAATTGGCTGCATTGCTAATTCTTTTTTTGAACTAGTAACGATAAGCTGGTTTTCAATATCTAAAACATAAACATGGCTACTTTTACCTAAATAACCTTCAGAAACTTTTTGTAATATCGTATCATCTGCTAATTTAGTAACGCCAGCAACTGTACCCAAAAAATTATTGTTAGCATCTAAAATAGGGCTGCTAATAATGTAAACAGGTTCTTTAACAGCTCTTCCAAAAATAGGCTTAGAAATATAAGGCTTTTTGTTTTCTTTTACCCATGTAAAATGCTCTCTATCGCCTAAATAAATACCGACGCGCCCATTAATTACTGGGGAGTCCAATAAGATTTTTTCATTAAGACCAACTACAATTAAGCCGCCTTTAAAAGCATCATGTAACCAATGTTTGTTTTCAATGATTTCTTGAATTTCTGATAAAGGTTTTAATTCACCCAGTAAACTAAGTTCAGAAGTAAGTTTTTCTAAGCGTTTTTTTCGATGCAGTAGCTCATCATCAATACTAGCGACAATACGTTGGTTGAGCACCTGTTGACGTTCTATACCTAGCACTTTTGAATCTTGAATGACTGTATAGCGTGTCCAAACACCAATGAGTATTGAAACAGAAATAACAGCTAAAATATTTAACCAAATTAAGCGTGTTACAAGAGAGTGACGATTGAACAAGTATTTAAGCATAGTGTTTTGTTCTACTTTATTTTGGCAATTAGTGTTATTAGCTGCTTTTCTGCAAGAGCAAAATTTAGCTGCTCTACTGCATTAGCAATTGCAGACCATTCATGTATTAAACGGGCTGGTATTTTTTGAGCTTCTTGGGCAAGCTTTATTTCATCAATAAATTCATTAGCTTTAATTGCTCTTAATAGTTCATCTAAAGATTCTGAATTATTAGATGGTAAAATAGCTGCTTTCTTGTCGTTATTATTAGCGACTGGTATTGCAGTAGCTGCATACTCCTTAGTAAAATCTTTAATCGCTTTTATTGCTAGATTAAGTTCTTCTTGGTAGCGGGTTAAAAGACAAATGCTGGGCTCTAAAGCCTGCCTAAGTAGGTTATCTAATTCAGTTGTGACATTAGCTAAACCATTTAATCCTAAGTTAGCTGATGTTCCTTTAAGTGCATGGGTTTCAGAGTGTAATGCAAGCCAGTCAATTGCTTTTAAGTGGCTTGGGTGCGCCATTAGCTGTTCTATTTTTTCACCTAATAGGCGGTAGCGGCCATTTAGTTCAGCAGAAAATTCATGCAGTAAGTAGATGTAAGTATTTTCATTGCCTGTAAACAGTGCAAGGCCGCTGTTGAAATTAAAAGATTCAGGTGTGTTTATTTGGCTGTGTGTGCAGTTCGATGACTTGAGGGTAGCAGTAGGTAGCCATTTTGTTAGTTTTTTACACAGTTCTTGTTTTTTAAAGGGTTTGCTTACATAGTCATCAAGGCCAGCGGCAGTAAGCTTAGATTGAATAAGTTCGATGGCCGATGCGGTTAAGGCAATAATGGGTAGTTTAGGCTTGTGCTGTTTAATGCGTTGAGTGGCGGTAAAACCATCAAGAATAGGCATACTAAGATCCATAAAAACCAGATCAAAATCTTCGTTAATAGCCATATTAAGTGCTTGCTGCCCATTTTCAGCAACAGCAACAGCAAAACCTAGCGATTTTAAAATATGTTGCGCTATCTCTCGGTTGGTTTCTACATCGTCTGCAACCAATAAATAGCCTTGCATAACCTTAGAGCACGTATTTTTAGTTTCTATAGTGGGTATATGCGCTTCACAAATACCGACTTTTTTAAAGGGCAGGACAAAACTAAAGCAAGCACCTTGCCCTAGTTCGCTAACTAATTTAATACCTTCACCGCCTAACAATTTTACTAGGCGAGCACTAATCATTAAGCCTAGCCCAGTGCCACCGTAGTAATGGGCTGTATTTGTATCTGCTTGGCTATAAGCAGAAAATAGCTGTGCTTGCACTTCAGGTTCAATGCCAATACCTGTATCGGATATAGAAAATTCAAGCTGGGTATCGCTAAATTGCTGTATGTGCACGCTAATAATAATTTTACCTTGTTGGGTAAATTTAATCGCATTACTGATTAGGTTGCTTAATATCTGCCGTAAGCGCAACTCATCACTTACAATAAATTTTGGAATATTACCCAGTTGTACTTCAAGTGCTAAATTTTTGCTAATAGCATTGGGCTTGAAAAGTTCAATAAGGTCGTGGATTGTTTCTTCTATATTGAATGAATTATTGTGGGGTTGTAGCTGGCCTGCCTCAATTTTTGAGTAATCTAGGGTATCGTTTAAAATTTGCAGTAGCCGCTCTGATGAGTTGTATATTTTATGGAGTGCTTGTTGTAGACGTTGAGGGTCGCTTTCTTTTAGGTTTAATTCACTAAGACCAATAATACCGCTAAGAGGTGTGCGTATTTCATGGCTAACAGTCGATAATAAGTCTGATTTTGTTTGCACTGCACGCTCAGCTATTTGCCGTGCTTCCATTAAGGCGTCTTCGGTGCGCTTTATGTTCGTAATGTCAGTGTGTGTACCCATCATATAAATGGGTTTGCCTTTAGAATCTAGTTGCGTCGTGCGGCCACGGCTTTCAATCCATAACCATTTGCCAGTCGCACTTTTTAAGCGAAAGTGAACTTGTAAACGTTCATTTTTTTCTAAGTTTGTAAAAATACTCAGCTTAAAGTTTTTTAAGTCTTCAGGGTGAATAATGGTGTCCTGAATTGATTCAAAGGTTGTTGGAAACTGCTGCGGTTCATAGCCTAGCAGGGTATAAGCCTCATCACTCCAAATAACTTCATTGGTGATAATGTTCCAGCTCCAAATACCAATTTGGGTTGCTTCCATTGCTATACGGTATTGAGATTGATAGTGCTGTAAATCTTCCGCTTGTTTTTTTTCTTTAGTGATGTCGCTAAGGTAGCCACTCCATAGAATCGCACCATTTTCTAAGCGCTGTGGTTTTGCCTGCCCATGTAACCAGCGCAATTCTTTAGAAGGTAAATAAACGCGGTAATCTGCGTGCCAATCTTGCATAGAAGATGCAGATTCCTGAATGCTTTTGGTGACCTTGTCTAGGTCATCGGGATGAATGCGTTCAAACGCTTTTTCAGCATTGGCTTTTATTTCTTCGATGCTGTACCCGTAAATTTCAGATATGCCATGTGTTGCAAAAGGAAAAAAGGAGCTACCATCAGGATTAATTTGGTATTGATATACGCTTCCAGGCAGGTTTTCTGTTAGTAGCAATAGGCGACTAAGCTCTTCTTCTCTGGTTGCTTCTAGGTAGGAAGTGTTTGGCTTTGAATTAATTTTTTTGGGTAAGAACAAGTCTGCAACTCCATACAAAAATGTTTCTCTGGTTAATACTAAAATTAACCGATAAGCATTAAATTAATCTCAGTTACGCTGACTTATAAATAGTACCATGAAAATATAGCCAATTACTGACTTAGGTAAGGTTTCACTAAAAAACTGTTTTGTGTACTGCTTTTAAGGTTTGTTTGGTAAAATCCTCCACCAAAAATTAGCATTTTAGTGGAGGGTAATATTTAATCTATATCGTTCAGTGTAAAAACTATATCATATTTTTTGACGTTAATATTTCGAATAGTGTAGGTATCACCTTCTTCGTCTTCAGCTTGCACATCAAATTTTGGATTTGAATAGCCAGTAATGTCTACCTGTACAGTTTCGTTGTTTTCTAATACATCAACGTCCAATACGTCTTCGCCCCACTCATTGCTACCAACATCACTAACATAAAGGTGATATATATCAAACCCTGTTTTATTGGTTATTTTAATATACATATTTGCTGCGTGGGCGCTGATATTACCTAAACAAAATAAGAAACAGATAAAAATTATTTTTTTCATGGGTAGTACTCTATTTTAATAGGATTTGATGCAAAAAAATTTTAGCAAATATAAAAAATCTGGTCAAGATGCTATCATGACAATTCCTAACCTAAGTTGCCTTAGCACTGCTTAATCCAGTAGTTTTTAAGTTAACACGAGATTATTTTAATGACTCAAGAAGTGAATGGTATACGCCTTAATAAATACATTAGTGATACTGGCATTTGTTCGCGCCGTGAAGCCGACCGATTCATCGAAGAAGGTCGGGTGAAAGTAAACGGTAAAGTGGCTGATATGGGCTTGCGAGTCAGTGAAGCTGATTTTATTTCTGTGGGTGGTAAGCCGCTTAAGGCTAAGCCAGCGCCAGTTTATTTGGTTTATAACAAGCCAGTAGGCATTACTTGCACCACCGACCCTGAAGTGCCTGAAAACATAGTAACAGCGGTGAATTACAAAAAAGGGCGTATTTTCCCAATCGGTCGCTTAGATAAACCGTCTGAAGGCTTAATTTTACTGACCAATGATGGTGACATTGTTAATAAAATTTTGCGGGCGGGTAATGCTAATGACAAAGAATACATTGTTTCGGTAGATAAGCCGGTTGCTGCTGATTTTGTGCAGCGAATGTCGGCAGGCATTCCTATTTTAGGTACGGTGACTAAACCCTGTAAGGTGCGACAGCTTTCACCCACTAGCTTTAATATTGTACTAACGCAGGGCTTAAATCGGCAAATTCGCCGTATGACTGAATACTTAGGTTATAACGTAACGCGCCTAAAAAGGGTGCGAGTTATGAACATTAGCCTTGATGGATTAAAAGTAGGTCAATGGCGTTTATTGAATAATAAAGAACTAGCAATTATTGCTGAATTATTAGCTAACTCTAGTTCTACATCAGACACTGAACCACAGCCAAAAAGACGAATTAAACGCCCAGCTACTACTAAAGTTGATAAGTCAGCAACGCCTAAAAACAGGCCGCCAAGAGGCAAAAACTCCACTTCAACGGGCTATAAAAATGACGGAAAACCCACTAGTGGCAAGCCTTCGGGTAAAAAAGTTGCTGGCAAGAAAAAGGGCGCAGGGGGTAAGAGTATTAAGAGACCCTAGTATCAGAAAATTACTGATATAATGTAGGACAAACAGCATAATATTTATGAAAACCCTAAAGCAATAAAGCGAGATATTAAACATGTCTGAAACAACAAGAATTCACTGCCCAGTACTACGCGAACGCGTAATGACAGCAGAACAGGCTGCTGAGCTTATTCCTGCCGGTTCTAACGTTGGTATGAGTGGTTTTACAGGTGCTGGCTACCCTAAAGCGGTGCCTGTTGCCTTAGCTGAACGTATTCGTAAGCACAATGCTACCGGCGCTGAGCCTTTCAAAATTAACCTTTGGACAGGTGCTTCTACTGCGCCTGAGCTTGATGGTGGTTTGGCTGACGTAAATGGTGTTGGCTTGCGTATGCCTTTCCAAAGTGATCCTGCTTGCCGTAACCGCATTAATGCCGGTGAAATGGATTACATCGATATGCACCTTTCCGATGTAGCGCCACACACTTGGGCAGGCTTTTTAGGTAAGTTGAATGTCGCTGTCATTGAAGTAATTGGTATTCGTGAAGACGGTAGCTTAATTCCTTCTTCTTCGGTTGGTAACAACAAAGCTTGGATTGACCAAGCCGACAAAGTTATTATCGAAGTTAACTCTAAGCAGAACCCTAAGTTAGAAGGTATGCACGATATTTATTACGGTACAGCCATGCCGCCACACCGTAAGCCAATTCCAATGACGCACCCGTCAGACCGTATTGGTGAGAAATATTTACAGTGCCCTGCTGAAAAAATTATTGCTGTAGTTGAAACGCATTTAACAGACCGTAACTCAGCATTTAAAGCGCCTGATGAAGATTCAGTTAAAATTGCTAACCACATTATCAAGTTCTTCCAAAAAGAAGTTGAGTTAGGTCGCCTACCTAAAAATCTACTGCCTTTACAATCCGGTGTGGGCAACATTGCCAACGCTGTACTTGAAGGCTTAGACGGCGGTCCTTTCAAAAACCTAACGTCTTATACTGAAGTTATTCAAGATGGTATGTTGAAAATGCTGAAGTCAGGCACTTTAGACATAGCATCTGCAACGGCCTTTTCACTTAGCCCCGATGGTTTGGAAGAGTTCAATAACAACATTGACCTTTACCGTAAAAAAATCATTTTGCGTCAGCAAGACATCAGTAACCACCCAGAACTAGCGCGTCGTATGGGTATTATTGCGATGAACGGCCTGATTGAGTTAGATATTTACGGTAACGTAAACTCTACGCACATCATGGGTACGCGCATCATGAACGGTATTGGTGGTTCAGGTGACTTTGCACGTAACGGTTATTTATCGATTTTTATGACGCCTTCGTTGGCTAAAGGTGGTGCTATTTCGTCCATCGTGCCAATGGTTTCACACGTTGACCACACAGAGCATGACGTAAAAATCATTGTTACTGAACAAGGTATTGCTGACTTACGTGGCTTATGCCCACGCAAACGCGCCCTTGCCATCATTAACAACTGTGCTCACCCAGATTACCGTGCAGAGTTATTGGATTACTTTGAACGTGCTAGCAACAATGGTGGTGGTTTACACACGCCGCACATTTTGGGCGAAGCACTGAGCTGGCACCAGCGTTACGAAGAAACTGGCCACATGCTGCCTAAAAAGTAATGTTGCTTAAAAGTAATTAGGAGTTTTGATGCTTGTTACCGCTTCACCTAACCCTTTTGATCAGTCAGCAGGTGACTGGGATAAGCGCCGTATGTCGGTACAGCTAGCTGAGGTAGCCGATTTACTGCTGCCTTTGTTGCAGTTAACTGAACAGCAGCACTGGCTAGATTTTGGCTCGGGCACTGGTTTGTTAAGCGTACCGCTAGCGGCAAAGGTGGAGTGGGTAACGGCATTAGATACGTCAGAAAAAATGTTAGAAGTATTGGCTGAAAAGGGTGTTCATAATATCCAAACGCTGAACCAAAATGTTTTTTCTGGCTTACCGCATAATTACGATGGTGTCGTTAGCTGCATGGCGTTGCACCATGTAGATTCAACGGCTGAGCTACTAAAAAAGTTCTACCAGCATTTAAAGCATGATGGTCAGTTAGCCTTAGTTGATTTGTATGCTGAAGATGGTAGTTTTCATGGTGATAACAAAGCCAAGGGCGTTAAGCACCTAGGTTTTGATATTGAAGTTTTAAGGTCGACTGCTGAAGCAATCGGTTTTGTAGAAGTAAGTTTTTCTGAAATTATGCAGATTCAACACCGCAATGGGCGTGAATACCCGCTGTTTTTAATGCTGGCGCGTCGTAGTTGAATGCTTAATGTTCAGCTTTATCGCGTTTAGCTACCGCTTTTTCAACAGCACGAATAATTTGATTGGCATTAAAAGGTTTAAGAATATAACCGTCTGCGCCTGTACGTACAGCTTGTTGAACGGTGCTAGTATCGCTGTTAGCCGTTACCATTATCACAATAATGTCTTTATTTCTGGTTTTAATGCTGGCTAAAGCATCTAAACCACTAATTTCTGGCATATTAATATCAAGAAAAACCACATCTGGCTTAAGAAGCGCAGCTTTTTCAATGGCTGATGCACCATTACTGGCTTGGCCTATCACATTAAATTCTAAGTCAGCTAAAATATCGTTGAGCATTTCACGAATCAAAGGTTCGTCATCAACAATTAAAAAGCTCAGTGAGGCAGCTTCAGACATATAAACCTCGTTATTTGTAGGGGTATTGATCAATAAAATTAAGTGGTTTTTAATATACTCTTTTTACCATAATTTACACTTGAAGGCCAATCCCTAGAATCTGTAGGCAATGCTTTTTTTGCACTAATTATACGTGCTGCATTAATCCAACCCGCATGGCCAACCACCAAGCGTGGCTTGCTGCTAGGCTGATTTAACCATTGTGTTACACGGCCAAATAACTGCTGCAAACTTTCTGCGCCGCCAGGGGCAAATTCTGCAAAATTATTAATCCAAGTATCCATTTCAGTGCGGCTGATTGCTTCCCAAGGTAAGCCGTCCCAAGTGCCAAAATTAAACTCAATTAATAGCGGATCAACCTTTACCTGCCAGCCTTGTTGGGCTAAAAATTCACCCACGCCACGCGAACGCTGCAAAGGGCTAACATAAATGATTGGCGGTAAGTTTAATCGCCTTGCTTCTTGCTGCACTTTATACGCTAGGTTTCTGGTGCGCCTAGGGTCAACGCTTAAATCAGTATGCCCTAAGCAGATACCTGCTGCATGTGTCGGTTTTGGGTGTCGCCAAATAATTGTTGTCATAAGGTTATCGTTATAAAGTCATCGTTATAAAATTGCCAAAGCTAGGTAAGCAGATACTTCACACAGCTGCTGCGTTGCGCCTAAACCATCGCCGGTATAACCACCTAAACGCTTTTGTTGTAGCCTAGTCATATAAACCGTTGCCAGCAGCATTAATGCCAAAGCCAGTAACAGCGGCTGTATAGAAGCAGCGCCCAGCAAATAATAAGGTAAATATAAGCTAGGCAGCAGGGTAAGCAGTGCAAAGGCGGCTTGGCGCGTATCTAGGCTTTGTGCCATAGGTTTAGCTTTGGCGTGTTCAATTTCACCCCCGTAGGGTAAAAGACTTAACAGCAAAATACTAAACAAACGTGAAAAGCCATGCCCCAACACCAAAGCCACCAGCGCCCAAGGTAGGCTTAAACTGGCGAGTAGCGATACTTTTAATGCCAAAGCCATCACCAAACCCAACGTACCGTAAGTACCAAGGCGGGAATCTTTCATAATCTGTAACGCGCCTTCACGGGTAAAACTGCCACCCAAACCATCGCAGGTATCGGCTAAACCATCTTCATGAAAAGCACCCGTTAAGCGAATACTAAAAGCCGTGCTACCAATCGCTGCGACCCAAGGATTAATTAGCCAAAATAGTCCAGCAAATACCAAAGCAGTTAAACAGCCAATCAATAAACCCGTTAACGGCAAATACCGCGCACTTTGCTGCAACCAAATAGGCTGGTAATTCGCTAAAACAGGCACAGGCAGGCGGGTTAAAAACTGGATAGCTACGATAAACAGCCTTACTTCTTGGGCTAACAATTTAATCATCTTTATTACTTATGCCTGCACTGGTAAAGCTAGCCATTTCATTTAAAAAGGCTAATGCCGACTGCAATAAAGGAAAAGCCACCGCTGCGCCAGTGCCTTCCCCTAAACATAAACCTAAGTCTAGCAACGGTTTAGCGTTTAGCAACGCTAATAGTTGGCTGTGCCCAGGTTCTGCTGAATGGTGGCTGAATACGGCAAAATTTTTCACACCCGGCTGTAGAAGTTCTGCAACCAATAAAGCACTAGAAGCAATAAAACCGTCAATCAGCAAAATTCGCCTTTGGCTGGCGGCTTGCAGTAGTGCGCCGACCATCATGGCAATCTCTAAACCACCCATAGCCGCTAACACTTCAATGGGGCTTTTAAGGTTACGGTGCTTATGCAACACCTGCGTTAACACTTCTTCCTTATGTTGCAAGCCAGCAGCGTCTAAACCTGTACCACGCCCAATGCATTCAGCAATAGGTAACTTGCCAAGCTTGCTTAACAGCAAACTAGCGGCTGAAGTATTGCCGATGCCCATTTCACCGACGATTAATAAATTACCTGCTGCTTCACGCACCAAACCCATGCCGCAGGCAATGGCTTGCATACATTCTTCAGCATTCATGGCAGTTGTTTCTAGGCTATTTCGTGTGCCGCGCATTACTTTAACGCTAATTAAATCAGGGTGAGGTTCAAAATCAGCATCAACACCAGCATCAACTACTTTTAAATCAATACCATGCTGGCGCGCAAAGACATTAATCGCTGCGCCACCAGATAGAAAATTTAATACCATCTGCTGGGTAACGGCTTTAGGAAAGGCTGAAACGCCTTCTTCGGTTAAACCGTGGTCGGCAGCAAATACCCGAATTTGTGGCGCAATAATTTGTGGGCTGCTGCTGTTTAAAATTAGCCCCAACTGCAAGGCTAATGCTTCTAAGCGCCCCAATGACTGCATAGGTTTGGTTTTTTGGTCGATAATTGCTTGTAATTCAGCTGCTAATGCAGGATTAGCCAACTTAGGTAAGCTGGGTAACTCTAGGCGGTGACGGGCAGTAAACATGGTTTTTTCAATCCGATTAAAATAACTTAATTTAAGCAATTGATGAATAGGGGAAGAAGAGCTGTTGACCAGCAACCTCGGTAGTCATTAAAGGCTGGCGGTAAAGTTTTTCTAGTGCGGGTAATTGTAGCATGGTATTTTTTTCGCCCCAGCAAGCTTGGCCGTCTGGGTAAAGTAGTAATATATGGCTGCAAAACCGTGCAGCAAGGTTAATGTCATGCAAGGCCATCACTGCACTTTTACCTGCTTGCACTTGCTGGTGAATCAACTCTAAAACCGCCATTTGGTGATGCAAGTCTAAATGGTTAGTGGGTTCATCTAACAGCAATAAATCGGGGTTTTGGGTAAGCAATACAGCCAAAGCTAACCGCTGCCTTTCGCCACCCGAAAGGGTTTGAATACTGCGGTTGGCTAATTCTGTTAATTCCATTTGTGCTAAGGCTTGCTGGGCTAAATCAATATCGGCTTGGCTTTCAGTTTGCCAGCTGCGTAAATAAGGGTGACGACCCATTAGTGCGGTGGCTAATACCGTGGCAGGAAAATCATCTTGCTGTTGTTGAAATACTAAACCTAAGCGTTGCGCCCGTTGCTGCATTTTATAGCTAGTAATCGGCTGCCCAGCTAACAAAGCCTGCCCGCTGCGTGGCGCTTTTAAACCGGCTAAAGTTAACAATAAAGTTGTTTTACCTGCACCATTAGGGCCTAAAATTCCCCAACTTTGCCCAGCTTTTATTTCCCAGTTCAAAGCGTCTAACTTAGGACGGTCAGGAATGTGCATAACCAGTTGTTCGGTGCTTAGCAGTGGTTTGTTTAATAAGGAATTCATCGGCGATTCGTCTTATACAGCAGCAATAAAAACACTGGTACACCTAACATGGCAGTAATTACGCCTACCGGTAGCTGCTGCGGGGCAATCACAATTCTAGCCAGCGTAT